>JAFAMB010000109.1 GCA_019233825.1 Verrucomicrobiota bacterium
CAGCATAACCAGCAGAACAAGCGTTTAAGCCCTCCTGAGAGTGAAAATCGAGAATGACGACCATTCGTCCAGGCGAACAATTTAATCAGGACTAGAATCCTTGAAAGGCAAGACCAACGCGAAGTCAACAGAGAGACGCCGGAATAAAACTTGACCTGTCTGCAACATCTTTTGCCTTTCAAAGATTCTAGAATGGTGTTCTTCAGCGATGGCGGCCACGACGCAGCGTAGCCCTCCAGCCTTGCAAGCAAGACCCCTCCAGAAATCCCAGGCACAGCTCACTTGAACGCTTAGATTGCAGCTTCATGAAAATTGTCGTTGTTGGAGCAGGAATCGTTGGCGCGAGTGCAGCATTTCATCTGACAGAACTGGGCGCTGAGGTCTATTTCGTCGACAGCAATACCCCGGGGCGGGCAACTTTCGCGGGTGCCGGGATCGTCTGTCCTTGGCTTTCGCAGAACAGGGATCCGCGCTATGAAGAGCTCTCATTTGCTGCGGTCAGATATTATCCCGAACTGATCGCCAGGCTCTCCACAGCCGGCGAAACCGGAGTGGACTATGATCTGGTTGGCGGTTTGGTGGTCGCTGATTCCGTCCAACAACTCGATTCCGTTGTTCGGCGATTGCAAGAGCATTTGGAGCATGGTGTCAAAGAGATAGGCCAGGTCCGGGTACTGCCTATCGGTGGGCCAAAAGAACTGTTTCCTTATCTTGATTCCAGGTTGGCTGGTGTACATCTGAGCGGCGCCGCCCGCGTAACAGGAGAGCCCCTGCGGATGGCTTTGCTCAATGCTGCGCTTAAGGCCGGCGCCGTGCAGTTATCTGGAACAGCTGCTTTAGAGCGCTCTGGCAACGCAGTTGTCGGGGTGCGGGTGGACGACGAGATTGTCAGTGCGGGCGCGGTTATCGTCGCCGCTGGTGCATGGTCTGCCGACCTCTGTCGACCGCTTAATCTTCGGCTTGAGGTCGAACCCCAACGGGGCCAGATCCTGCACCTAAGGGTTTCCGAGGCTAACACTGAGGCCTTGCCGGTCATTGTACCGGTGCTGAGCGATTATTACTTGCTCGGCTTTCATGAATCCCGAGTTGTTATGGGCGCAACCCGGGAAACTGGTTCCGGCTTCGATTTTCGCATAACCGCCGGTGGAGTGGCCGAAGTGCTCCAGGAAGGACTGCGACTCGCACCCGGATTGAATACGGCGACATTGGCGGAAATCAGGGTTGGATTCCGACCAATTTCCAAAGACGGACTACCGCTACTCGGCCGCCCCTGGTCTACACCTGGTCTGGTCATTGCGACCGGGCTCGGCCGATACGGGCTGACTGTAGGACCATTCGCAGGGCTGCTGGCGGCGAAGCTGGCGCTCGGCGAAGCGACTGAAATCAACGTCGCCGGCTTCGAACCGGATCGAAACTCCGCTGAATGATAGGGACTCTCGACCGTTTGCTGCTCGTCCGACAGGCGAAGATTTGACAGCAGGGTCTGCCGATCAAAGGAAGCGACCGAGTAACGAGAGGTCCGCCGGGCTGAGCCGCTCTTTTGCTGTCTTTGCCTGATGCCAGTAGGGATACAGCAACACGGGCGCACTGACGGAATCAAGCCGGCCTCGTTCTTCAGGCGTAAGCACCACTTGAGCGGCCGCCAGATTATCGGCCAGTTGACCTTCTGTGCGAGCGCCGATTACGAGCGAGGTGACTCCAGGCCGGCCAAGCAGGTAGGCCAGAGCGACTTGTGCCGGAGAAGCCTTGCGAGCCTTCGCGATTTCCACCAGAACATCGATGATATCATAGAGTTGATGTTCGTTATGAACAGGAGGTTCACCCCAGTTGTTAAAGTGCCGAGTGCCTTCCGGGCTCTGTTGGCCCCGCCGATATTTGCCGGACAAGAGTCCTCCGGCTAACGGGCTCCAAACCAATATGCCGAGCCGCTGATCAAGCGTGATTGGCACCAGCTCGTACTCTGCGTCCCGGGCCTGCAGGGAATAATAGATTTGCTGACTGACAAATCGGACATAACCGTGCCGCTCAGAAACGGCGAGAGCCTTCATCAAATGCCATCCCGAATAGTTCGATGCGCCCACATATCGAACCTTGCCGGAGCGTACCAGGGTGTCTAAGGCTTCAAGCGTTTCTTCGAGCGGTGTCTGTCCATCCCATTCGTGGAGTTGATACAGGTCAATGTGATCCGTGCGTAGCCGGCGCAAGCTCTTTTCGCATTCTCGGATGAGATGATAGCGTGAGGCGCCGCCGTCGTTGGGACCGTCGCCCACAACCATCCTGGCTTTGGTCGCGATGAGCACATTATCTCGGCGACCTTCCAAAACCTGGCCGAGGATTTCCTCCGACACACCGTCGGAGTAACCGTTTGCCGTGTCGAACAGATTCACACCGGCCTCGAGACAGAGATCGACCTGGCGACGCGCGCCGTCGAGATCCGTAGCGCCTACTTTGCTGAAATTATCGCGGCCACCGAAAGTCATCGTACCTAAACTGAGCACCGAAGTTCGCAGGCCGGATTGTCCGAGTTGACGATATTCCATAGCGGCATCCATACATCATCATCGAGCCGTCTGCGACTATGTCATCGGGCGAAATGGAAGGCTTCCGGGAATCTTGTGCCCGTGTGCGAAATTGCTTACATTTGACCCGCAGAACTTGTTCGCAACAGACTCGTGAGGATTTGGATATTCATCTTAACCGTTGGACTTGCCGGAACGGCGTTTGCCCGGCTCGGGGACACAGAGAAGCAGTTGACTGACAGATATGGGAGACCAGTTTCGGTACTCCCCGGTGGGAAGTACAATCCATATTTTGACAAATGGATTGATTTTCAGGAGCAAGGAATTGCTATTTCCTGCGGCATTCACGCGGGCAGGTGCGTAACCATTCAATACAACCGGCAGAGCGGCTTTAACAACGACGAGTTCATCGGCTTCAAAATGTTCAACAGCACAGGTTCCGCCATATACGCTGAACGGAGCGCAAACTCCCTGAAATTCACGTTTAAGAAGGACTATCCTGAAATAGTTAAAGCGTCCCGGAAAGGTATTTCCAGGATGCGGCAGACCCTGGAACCCTCCCAAAGAACCCAGCAATAAACTCTTTTTCGCCCTAGCCTGCAATGAGCTCTTCGCTTCGGCTTTTGCGTGATTTTTGCGGGCTAGGCGGAGTTTCGCCCTACTCTTTGGGCCGATCCAAACAGGTGATCAATCTATCCAGGAACTCCGCTTGATGCGGATTGATTTTGCGCCGGGCGGTCGGTACGGCGAAAAACTCGCCTTTGTCAATTTCTGGAAATTCCCTCATCTGCCCCGAATTCGGTGGCCATTCAAGAGTAAAGGTATTGCTATTCATGCTCGGCAAATCGCAGTTTCTCTCGAACGCCCATGCACAGACGCGCTTGCCTGATTTTTGCCGGATCTCGCCAAGGTACACAAACGGTTCAGCCGGAAAGATAGACGTCTCTTCGACAAACTCACGCTTTGCCGCCTCGAGCTTGTCCTCGCCTTCCTCTATGAGTCCCTTAGGAATCGACCAGGCACCTTCATCTTTCCTGGCCCAAAACGGCCCGCCGGGGTGCACAAGAAAAACTTCCAGAACGTCCCCAGACTTTCGGTACATCAACAGCCCGGCACTCACCTGCGACATGGCAGGCATTTTATCATAGTGCGCCCCCATCGCAATCTAGCTTGAAACATTTGCTAAAACTGGATAGGACTTGGAGCCGATGTCTCCGGCACGGGCATGAGGAGCTATGGACCTGCGCAGAGTTATTGGGTTCCCGAAGGAAGTCTTTCGAGACCTTAGAAACGCAGCGCTCAAGCTTTGCGCGCGAAGCAAAGCCGCCTCAACAGGAAACAGGGAAAGCGTCCGTCGCTGCCTCGGTTCGGCCCCGCAATCGGGAGTGTGGTCAGATTTCAACCAAGCCAACGCAAAGCGGTGTGGGAGCCAAAAGATTTTTCACCGGAGCCTCATCGGGGGTGCAATCACCGAACCGATAGACTTCAGGCAGGTGAAGATCTCGCTGACCCTCCTATTGACGGCTCCGTTAGCGGTCTGTGTTTGCGGCATCCTCGTGGCGTATTATCATCCCCACACGTTGACCGCTTTGGCGTCAACTCTAGGAACAAAGCTTGTCAGGAAGGTCTATGGTCATTCCGCCGTGCAACAAGTCACCAGGCTCCCCGATCCGAGGCTTCTCCCGATCCAGGTACTGCCAGACCCAGTTGTTACTCCGGGTGAAGCACTGAATCTTTCCTTGCCCGAAATAAAGAAAATAGGTTCCGCATCAAGGCACCTCTTGAATGTCTCGGCTGAAGTTAAACGCGCGGTTTTTGGAGCGTATGGTTTGAGCGTAGATGAAAGGAATTATCAACTAGACCACTTGATCCCGCTCTGCCTCGGGGGCGTTAATTCGGCCAGGAACCTGTGGCCGCACAGCCGCAAAGGTTCATTTTGGACGGTCGAAAAGAAAGTGGCCCTCGAAAAGCGGCTGTATCGGCTGGTTTGTGCGGGTCGCTTGACCCTGGTGACCGCTCGTCAAGAAATAGTCTCGAACTGGGCTAAGGCTTACCGAAAATATGTAGATAAGGCAGCACCGCTCCTGGTTGGTCGCGGTCTCGACAAATCGCCAATTTCGGCCGCACAGGGTTCCTCTAAAAATTGGCACTAAGGCGTGCTTGCACAACCGTCATTGAGGTGCTCAATGTAACGAGGCACTAACCGCGATGGCACTAAGGCAGCTAGTTTTTGAGGTCGGCCCGCTGGAAGATGGAACTTGGACAGCAGCCGGCATTGGGGATGACATCTTCACCCAGGGAAGGGATATCGAGGACCTGAAGGTGAATACCGTCGAAGCTATACGCGCACACTTTTACAATGAGGATTGCGACAAGTTTGAAGTGCGCTTCGCCCAGGTCGTGTCCCAATTCGTCTTTGCCGCTTGAGAAAGCCTCCTCAATTATCCGGCAATGATTTAATCAAATGCCTCTGCCGGCATTGGAACTATCATTTTATCAAACAAGTCGGAAGCCATGTTCGTCTTGAGACATTTGTACCCCGCTTTCAGCGGATTACCATTCCGCTCTGCGATAACTTAAAAGAGAGTTTGCTTGCCACCATCTTAAAGAGCGTCGCAGCTCACAAACGCGTAGACGCCGACCAGATTCTCGATACGCTCTGAGCCTGAGGGCCTCGGGATGGTATGAATGTTCCCCTGATTATCGTTGTATCCCTGGCATTTCCGCTCCTCTGGCTATCGGCTTTCACCGACAGGCGCTCTTTTGACCATGCGATAAAACTGAGAGAAATAATTGCGGAGATCCTTCAGTCCATCGCGGAATGGGAGAATGGCAAATTAAGCGTCATAAAAATACTGGCTTTCAAAGGGTATGGTCCAAACCTGCAGAATAAACTAAAGCTGATTCGCGGTTATCTGCTGATCCGCTTTCTGGCTAGACTTCCGCGGAAAAGGAACATTTATGCGGCCTGCATGATTTTGCCAGAATTTTACGAGTGTGTTTGGTCGTGCCCGGCTGGCTTTCGTCAGCAAGCCGATATTCTGGCGGGTGAGCTTAAACGCTTACTCAAATAGCGTCGAACGCCGCGCGATGTTCTCTATGTCTTTGTGGTGGAATTCCTCCTCTGCCGCCCAGCCGTTTCAGCGCCAACCTACCGTGGATCTAAAGATAATGCGCGACGAGCCGCCGCACTTTTTGCTAAGCCAAATCTCATGCATCGGGTCTTCTCATTCTTTTGTACCGTTCTTGCAGCCGTGATTCCTACTGTTTCGCTGATCTGCTCCGGGTGCGCATCACACACTTACACCGTAAGACCTAGACAGAGAGTCCAGATCGTTTCGCAGCCCCCAGGTGCCCAAATCGAAGTAAATGGCCAATACGTGGGCGATGCTCCAACGACCGTCGAAGTTGAAACTTCGACCGACGGCCATTTCTGGAGAGACACGATTATAAAAGCTTACCCGAAAGAGACCGGCTACACGCAAATCAGGGTTTTTAACGGCAAATCTCGCTGGGCAATCAGCGACCTGGTCCCCTCCCGTATTTTTTTTGATACTCGAGTCGACCCGAGCGCGGCGTTTCAGAGTAATCGGTAGCAGCCGGGTCGGGTCACTTTTTGCGCCTGGCGGCTTCGTTCATCGCCCGATCGATCAGCAGTGTCGCCAGATGCTGAGTTCCTTCGTCGAGCTCTGCATTTGCTTTTTTAAGGCGTTGCGAATCGTGACTTTTCAACGCCGCTTCCACCTCAGAGACCAAAACGTCAATTTTCCGCTGGTCCTCTGAGTTGATCTGGTCACCGACAAGCGTTAATGCGCTGCGGACGGCCGGAACTAGTTCGTTGCTTTTGAGGACCGCCTCTGCCCAGACGCGTTCGGACATATCTTCAAAGGCGTGATCCAAAGATTCAGCAATCATTTTTTCGACGGCCTCATCAGACACGTCCACAGCGCTGCTCAGCTCAACAACTTTCTCTCGGCCGGCTCGGGTATCGCGGGCCAGCACGTGCAGGATACCGTCGGCATCGATCTCAAACTGAACACCAACCCTCGCGATTCCTTTCGGAACGGGCTCAAACTCAAGATTAAATCGACCAAGCTCCCAGTTATCCTTTGCGAGTTCGCGCTCACCCTGCAAGACGACAATCTGCATAGCAGTCTGGTTGGCGACTGCGTTTGTGAACATTTCTCCGGCTTTGCAGGGGATCGTGGTATTTCGCGGAATTATCACATTCATCAATCCGCCGAATGTTTCGATGCCGAGCGATAAGGGGGTCACGTCGAGCAAGACGACGTTCTGGACCTCGCCGGAAAGAATACCGGCCTGGATCGTCGCCCCTGCCGCTACGGCTTCGTCCGGATTTTGAGTAATATTGGGGAGGCGCTGGAAGACTTCAGCGCAAAATTGACGAACGATTGGCATGCGGGTAACGCCGCCGACGAGGATGACTTCATCGAGTTTGACGGGATCCAGCTTCGCGTCATCGAGTGAACGGAGACAGTGAGAGCGAGTGCGGCGGATGATCGGTCGAGCAATTGCCTCCAACTCCATTCGGGTTAAAGCGTACGAGAAACTACGGTTCCCGGAAAGGAATGGAATTTCGACCTGCACGACGTCCTCGGTCGACAACCGCAATTTGGCGGCATGCGCTATTTCCCGAATCCGAGCAAAAAACAGCCTGTCGTCGAGTTCCGGCCGGAGTTCTGGATAGCGGCCGATTATGCGTTCCTTCAGGAGGCGGACCAGTTCACGATCGATATCATCGCCGCCCAGCCGAGTGTTTCCATTCGTGGATAAGACACGGAAAACACCTTCGTTCAATTCGAGGATGGAGATATCAAAGGTTCCGCCGCCAAGATCGTAAACGGCGATTTTCGAGCGATCACGCAGTCTATCCAAACCATAGGCCAGTGCGGCTGCGGTCGGTTCATTAATAATTCGTTCTATCGTGAACCCGGCCAGTTCCCCTGCACTCTTGGTGGCCTGACGCTGCAAGTCATTGAAGTAAGCGGGAACGGAAATCACTGCCCGATCTACGGAGTGCCCGAGGCTGGTTTCGGCATCTGCTTTGAGCTTCTTGAGAAGAAGGCTAGAAACCTCCTCCGGCTTGAGCAATTGATCACCGATTTCCAAAAGCATGCGACCATTCACGGATCTGACTGCAAAGGGGAAATCTTCCTTTTCCGACTCTCCGGGCCGGCGCCCAATCAGGCGTTTCACCGAATACAAAGTCCGCTCCGGCATCAAAGCGCGCATCCGGTCGGCCGGAGCCCCTACGACCGGATCACCGTTTTCCGGGAGGTACACCACTGAGGGTGTCAATCTCGATCCGTCCCGATCGGCAATCAGGATAGGAAAACCGGAATCCATAACACCGATTAACGAGTTGGTTGTGCCGAGGTCGATCCCAACAATTTCGCTCATAGGCCGGTATGCTTGCGAGACGGTGCACTAAGCGAGTTCTTCCAAGCGGATAATTCTTTCGCGCACCTGACTCAACCACTTTTGGACAAACGTCAAATCGAGCGCCATTTGGGCAAGTGGCCGGCGGGTGCGGGCAGTGTTCTCTAACCAGCGCTGGTCAAGGCGCACGAGTTCGGCGAGCAGGCCTGACTCTCGTTGTGATAGTTCTTTTTCCACCTGTTCAAGTTGTGGGCGAAGCCCTTCCAGCCTCTGATACTCCAGAGCACGAAGAATGGGCGAGCTCTGGGCTGCGAGAGACCCTAACTGGTGGTCGGCGCTTTGCAGCACTTTGACGATCGATCCGAATAATTCTCCCAGATCCGCTCCGATTTGGCCTCCGCCGGGTTCCCCGAACTCGAGCGTCAGCAGATGTTGAATGCGGGTGGCGGGATTAGCGATGATCCGAAACGCAGCATTGACGGCAAACCGCTCGCCCGATTCACTGGGGTCCGATTGGAGCGATTCGCTCTTGCGGAAATAAGCCCCCTTCAGGATTTCTTCGGTAATCGCGGGCCTCCGCTCTACACCAAGGAGGGCGAAGTAATCAATCATGCAGAAAAGCTTTCGCCGCAGGAACAGTGCGCCACTGCGTTGGGATTGGTCACCTTGAATCCTCCCTTTTGGAGGTCTTCGCTGTAATCTAACAAGGACCCGCTTACGAACAGCGCACTTTTCGGATCAACGACGACCCGGACGTTATTGGACTCCACCAGAATGTCTCGGTTAGCAGGACCTTCCACAAGATCCATCTTGTATTGCAGGCCGGAACAACCTCCGCCAATGACGGCTACTCTGAGCGCGCCGTGCGGGCGACCCTGCCGCTGCAGCAATTGCGAAAGCTTCGCCGCCGCCTTTCCGGTGACCTTCACCAGGCGCTCATTCCCGATCTTGTACTTCACTTCACTGACTGGCGTCACGGCCGAATATGGAATCTGCGTCGCTCAAAAGCAAACGCGGGCTCGGAGGGACGCGCCCCCCACGCCAAAAGCTCGTATCGGCGTGTCGGCGTGTCGGCGTAAAACATGCGCGCATGTAGCCGAGTTATGAAGATACGCGCGTAAAATCTTGCTAAAAAACCAGGATTCTGAACGCCGAATTTGTCCTTTGCATCGATCTCATGAAGATGCAAAGTGGGACGCTTCGCCTACACGCCCGGGAGCCGACGAGATCGAGTTCGAGAACGATTCAGGTCCCTCAAACACAAGGCCTTCCTCGGCCACGTTCTCGGAATTGAACCATGCCAAGTGACGCCGTGAAATTGCTTCCACTTGAGCGATTGAGGAGACTTGCTGGAGCTCCGCTCGGAGGCTTCGCCCACCAGGCATCCCTTTCGAGTAGGCCATCAGGCGGCCGCGCATAGCGGCCATCGCATGTTTTTCGGTGCCAGTCTCGGCAACCGCCATTCGGCAGTGGCAAAGAATGTGGCTCCAACGCTCTTCTATCGAGGGGTCCGGGACCATCTCGCCATGGTCTAAAAATCGTCTCGCCTGCCGAAAGAGCCACGGGGACGTCATCGCTGCTCGACCGATCATAAGACCCCGTACCCTCGTTGATCGAAGCCGAAGAAGTATTTCATCGACCCCTCGGAGATCGCCGTTTCCAACGACCGGGATTGAAACCGTCTCCGCTACCCTCGCAATCGCCTGCCAATCGGCGACCCCGGAGTAGCCCTGCTCCCTGGTACGCCCATGGACGGCAACCGCGCTGATCCCGGCTTGTTCCAGGGCCATAGCCGTCGTAGTGGCATTGATCATCTCCTGACTCCAACCCAAGCGGATCTTGGCAGTGACCGGGAGTGGCTCAACCGCCTTGACCACAGCCAAAGCAACTCGTTCCAGGAGTGGGCAATCCCTTAGCAGCGCGGCCCCACCGTGCTTGCAAACCACCTTATTGACCGGACAACCAAAATTCAAATCTATGAAATCCGGCGCGACCCAGTCGATGACGGCCTTCGCTGCATCTGCCATGTGCTTCGGATCCGCTCCAAACAATTGGACCCCGACCGGGCGCTCCTCCGCTCGAAAGTTCAACATCTCTCGCGTGCGCAGGTTTCGGTGCAGTATGCCATCGGCGGACACAAATTCGGTCACGCAGACGTCCGCACCCTGCTCCTTGCAAAGCCGGCGAAAAACAGAGTCCGTTACTCCCGCCATCGGCGCGAGGTAAAGAGGACGCCAGTTATTGTCAAACCAGGGAAGCATCGGAGAGGTTACCAGCTTAGCAGCATTTGAGGTGCGGGCAAACGAAGTGGTAGTGCCAGTGAGCAGTGAGAAGAAAACCCCGGGAACGCCGCCTCTAGCGGTTCCCAGCGTTCCCGGCGCTTTCGGCGTTCCCGGCGTTTCCTCCCGGAGAGGCCATCAGCAAATAGACTTCTTTTTGCACCGAGTCGAGCTGATCCAACCGAAGCCGGGGATCCACGATAAGAAAGACCTCGCCAGTTTTGGCGTGTTCGTAAATAAGGATCTTCTCTTCGGCGGTTTCCCGAGTATCTACATGCTTCAATGTTTTCTTTCGCTCGAGCATGATCGCCAAGACGTAGCGCACATTCACATGCTGCGGCCGATCCTCTTCCAGTAGCCTCCGCAACAGTTCCTCTACCGATTCCTTTGGCATTGGATCCGGAGGCGGCGGAGGAGGGCTCTGGAATTTGGATTTCCAAAATGAAAAAGGTTCGACGCTATCCTTTATCTGCAGCCAAGCCTCTTCGCAGATATCCTCACGCCTGAAACCATTCCGGTCACGAAACAGCAGCGTAAAAATTGTCGCGCCATCATCGAAAGCTTCCTGCGTTCGAGCACACTCGCGGGCGCGGGTCTTGATTTCCCACTCAGACAACATCGTCCAATTGAATAAGCATGAATCCACTGAATCTTCAACGCGTGGCTACGTTCATTGGGGTGTCTTCAAAATTGCGGACAGGTGTATGGCTCCCCGGCTCGGACGGAGCCTTGCCCTACCGGCGAGGCTCCGTCCGAGCCGGGGCCCTTCGCGTGATTTTTGCAGGACAGGAGCGATGCCGTCATAAAATCGCGCTCTTTCCGCGGGGTCCCATGAATTTTCGTTGTGCAAGCGTTTGCTTCTCTTCAGATTGGGTCCATGGAAACGGTGATACCGCCGGGCTCAACAATCGGCCTTTTAGGTGGGGGGCAATTAGGCCGGATGTTTGGAATTGCCGCGCGTCGGATGGGCTACAGAGTCCATACATTCGAACCCGCGCCGGATAGCCCGGCCGGCCAAATTTCGGACCGGGAATTTAACGGCTCATATATGGATCGGGAGCTGCTCAACGCATTCGTACAGTCGGTGGATGTGGTTACGTTTGAGTTCGAGAATATTCCTGCCGAAGTTGTCGACCACATCTCGCAAAAGCGGCCGGTCCACCCGCGATCTGAAGTCCTGCACATTTGTCAGAACCGCGAGCGCGAGAAAAGCTTCCTGCGAAAACGGCGATACCCGCACAGCCCTTTTGTTATCGTTTCAAACCAAGCGGAACTGGACGTTGCGCTCGAGTCGATTGGAACTCCATCAATCTTGAAGACTGCCGACTTCGGTTACGACGGAAAAGGACAGCGAAAAATCGACCAGGGCAGCAAATTTGATTACTCACAGTTCGGTGCCGGACGGGCCGTGCTCGAAAAATGGATTCCGTTCGTTTGCGAACTCTCGGTGATATGTGCCCGGAACGCCAACGGCGCGATTTGCAGCTTCCCGGCATCGGAAAACGTGCACACCAGGCAAATTCTCGACTATTCGATCGTCCCGGCGCGGATCGAGCCTGAAATCCAGCGCAGTGCCCACTCCATTGCGCAAAGTATTGCCGACGATCTGAAGGTTATAGGCCTCATCGCGGTGGAATTCTTTCTCACCCGCGACAACGAATTATTGGTCAACGAACTCGCTCCTCGACCTCACAACTCGGGGCATTACACCTTTGACGCCTGTTTGACCAGCCAGTTTGAACAGCAGCTACGCGCGGTCTGCGGTTTGCCATTTGGTTCTCCGGCGCTCGTCAGGCCGGCTGTCATGGTCAATCTGCTGGGGGACCTGTGGAGCGATGGTGTGCAGCCCGATTGGCGCCCTATTCTGAGCCACCCCTGCGCCAAGTTTCATTTGTACGGAAAACTGGAAGGTCGGCCCGGACGTAAAATGGGGCATTTCTGCGTTCTACGAGAAACGGTTGACGAGGCGCTCACCGAGGCTCTGGAAATAAAGCGGGATCTGACTGATGCGAGTCGGTAGAAAGCGCTCCGAACAGCGGAAATCGAAAAGATCCGGGACCGGCGAGAAACGAAGTGCGCAGTGGGGGTTTTTGGACCAAATAGGAAGATGTTCATGTCAACCGGACTCGCCCGACGTGCGCCGGCGTTGATACTAGCAGTCGGTTCGATTCTTTGCGCCGCAGGCTGTCAGCCAAAAGGCGTGGATACTACGCCTTTCGGCCTGAAGACCGTTGAGCTAAAGATCCTGAACGCCAATCTCAAAGCTGAGGTGGCCGATACTCCGCAGGCATCCGAGAACGGATTGATGTTTCGTGATTCCTTGCCGGAGGATCGCGGAATGCTTTTCGTTTTCGAACAGCCGAAGACAGCCTCTTTTTGGATGAGGAACACCAAGATCCCGCTCTCAATCGCGTACATAGACTCAACGGGAAAAATTCTTGAGATTAGATCGCTGAAGCCGCTTGACGAGACGGCTGTGCTAAGTGCATCGGACCGGGTGGCCTTTGCGCTCGAGGTCAACCAAGGCTGGTTTGGTCGCCACGGGATTTCTCCCGGCGCGCAAATCGATGGCATGCCACGTAAATAGAATGAAAACAAAGGAACAAACAATCGAACTCCTGGAAACCATCGCAAGGCTTCTGGAGCTTAAGGGTGAAAATCCGTTCAAAATTCGGGCTTACGTCAATGCCGCCCGAACGCTCGAAACATTTTCCGACAATTTTCCCGCTGCGGTTGCGGAAGACAGGCTCGCTGAGCTGGATGGAATCGGTGACGCCATCGCGAAAAAAATTTCGGAATACGTAAGGACAGGGGCATTGGAATATTTTGAAAAGCTACAGGCCGAGTTTCCCGAAACAATTTTTGAACTATTTGAAATTCCGGGCCTTGGCGGAAAAAAAGTCAAAGCCCTGTATGAGCAACTGGGAGTTAAGACCATCGCCGAACTTGAAGTCGCCGCAAAAGATGGACGTGTTGCCGAATTGGCAGGCTTCGGAGCGAAAACCGCCACGAATCTGCTCCAAGCAATTGAACGGCGGCGTAGGCATTCGGGGCGCTTTTTGTTGTCGGACGCTAAAATTTGGGCGGACGAACTGGTCGAGCATTTCCGAGAGCACCCGGACATTTCCCAGATCAGCCCTGGAGGAAGCTTCCGCAGAGGAAGAGAAACGATTGGCGACCTGGACATTCTGATCGCCACAAAACAACCCGAACGGATCATCGAGCATTTCCTGCTTTTTGAACCGATAGACCACGTCATCGCCCGGGGCGAGACGAAGGCCAGCGTTCTTTTGAAGTGTGGCATTCAAGCCGATTTGCGGGTGGTCGCGAATCACGAGTTCCCGTTTGCACTCGGTTACTTTACCGGCAACAAGGAACATAATGTCGTCTTGCGTGGACGCGCTCTGCAGAACGGTTGGACGCTCAACGAGTATCGTCTGGCGCCGGAGCCGGACTCCAAAAAAGTACCCAAACCGATTCCGGAAATTCAAACCGAGGCAGATCTCTATCGAGCCCTGGGCCTGGCCTATATTCCTCCGGAGCTGAGGGAAAACCACGGTGAAATTGAGGCTGCCGAAAAGGGAGAATTGCCAAATTTGATCGAATGGCAAAACATCCGTGGAACGTTTCATAACCACACCAGCGAGAGCGATGGGCACAACACGCTTGCAGAAATGGCAGACGCCGCGAATCAGCTTGGCCTGCAATATCTGGGCATTGCCGATCACAGCAAAAGCTCATTTCAGGCTCACGGTCTGGACGAAAAGAGCCTACTCAGACAGGTCGAACAAATCCGGGAACTAAACCAGGCTTTCGATAGCGATTTTCAAATTCTCTCGGGCATTGAATGCGATATCTTAAGGGACGGCCGTCTGGACTTTCCGGACGAGGTGCTGGCTCAACTCGACCACGTCGTCGCCAGCGTGCACGCTTCTTTTACATTGTCCGAAAAAGAAATGACAAAGCGGATCATCCGAGCGATGGAGAACCGATTTGTAACGATTCTGGGGCACCCGACCGGGCGCCTGCTGCTGGCGCGGGAGCCCTACCAGGTGGACCTTGTGGAAATTATTAGAGCAGCGGAGGCCACCGGAACGGTCATCGAGTTGAACGCGAATCCGAGGCGATTGGATATGGATTGGCGATACTGGAAACTCGCGAAGGAGCGAGGCGTCCGATGCGCGATCAACCCGGATGCTCACTCCGTTCGTGGTCTGCAGGATCTCTGGTTCGGAATTAAGGCCGCGCGGAAAGGCTGGCTGACCCGCGAGGACGTCATCAACTGTCTCCGATTGAGCGACGTGCGGAAGCTTCTCAGAAGGAAACGAGAATCGTAGTATTCACCCTGCCGGCAGCCGCACGACGATCTGCGTGTAGGTCTTTCCATCGCTCTCGGCAAAAATCTGCCCCTTCATCCGTGCCAGGTCGCCTTTTGCTCTAAAGAGTCCGAGACCAAATTTCTCCTCCTGCTTTCGCGTGGTGAAAAATGGATCGAAAACGCGCGACCTCACTGCAGGCTTGATCCCATGGCCGTCGTCCCGGAACCTGATCTCAACAGACCCGGAATGAGTATCAGCCATGACGACCACAGATTTTGCATTCGCTTCGCTGGCGTTCCGCAGTATTTCCTCGAAGATCTCCTTTAGTTTCCGGCGATCTGCCAGAACCCTCACCTGCTTGCCGAACTGTTTTGTAGTCGACAGGCCGCGAGGAGATGTGAGCGACTCGAACAGCTCGGACAGAGTAACCGGCTGCAGGCTGAGAGGCACCAGCCTGCCCATGATCGCAGCTTCGTCGATACATCGGGACAAAAGCTGCGCGGCATGAGAAATCTGTTGAACCGCCTGTAGTGTGTCCCCCTTCAGATTCGGCTCGAGGAGCAATAACCCGGAGTGCCCGGATAAGACCGTTATTATATTATTCAGCTTGTGGATGAGCCCTGCCAGCAAAGCCGCATGGTATTCGGCCGAAAAGCCTTCCGTATTCGAATTGCTCAGCTGTGTCATTTCCGAATTCCTAACAGTTTTCAGCAGGGAAGCAAAACCCGCCGCTCGAATGCAAGTGAGACCTCTGACAAGGGCGTCCGCAGGTACCATTCTTCGAAACGAGTTAAGAAGTCTATCGCTAACGCAGCTCTTGACACCTTCTTTTCAGAAAATTGCTCAACCGCCGAAGTCGGACAACCGGCGATTTCCGGTGCGGATTGCACATTGAGGCCGATTCCCAGGATCTGAAAATCCAAACTATTCGAAGTTTCCAACAGGAACCCGGCAAGCTTCCCGCCGCCCAGCACCAAATCATTGGGCCGCTTGATCCGCACAGGCTGGTTGACCCATTTTTCGACAGCGTCAGCACCCGCCATGGCCGCCATTTGAACCAGAATTGGCCACCGAGCCGGCGAGATCTGTGTACGGAGCAGGATCGAAAACCAGAGGCCGCTGCGAGGACCGGATAGCCACCTGCGACCATAGCTCCCCCGCCCGCTGGTCTGGCTTTCCGCGAAGATAACCAGTCCTTCAGCAGCACCGGAGACACCGGCTTGACGGATACGATCGTTTGTAGAGGACGTCTCCCGAAAAACCAACACGTCGCGACCGATTGTCGTTGTACGAAGCCCTGCAAGGATAGCCTCAGGGACGAGCAACTCCGGCTCCTGTGCGATTGAGATTGTCTTTTCAGTTCGGTTGAAAATGAATCCGCACTGCTCCAATGACTCGACGAGAAGCGGAAGGTCACCTGACCGAATGGTCGTCCGCACAAATACGTCCGTCAGTACCGCCTCGGAGCCAATGGGCCACAACAGCCGAAGCAGTTCGATCTCTTTTGGATTACGCAGCTGCAAGCTCCAGTGAGAAATCGATCGCCCTTGCGGAATGGGTTAGCTGGCCCACCGAAATGAAATCTACGCCCGTCTCGGCAATCTGGCGCACGTTCTTTAGGGTGACACCACCGCTCGCTTCGAATTTGAGTCCCGGTCTTCTACATGACACGCACGCGCGCAACTGATCCGGAGACATATTATCGAGCAGAATCACTTCAACCTCCCGCAGCCGTACAAACTCGCGCACCTGATCTATGGAATCGGCTTCCACTTCTATTAAGACGTCCGGGTGAGCCTTTCGAACGGAGCGAATTGCATCTTCGAGCTCGGGCTTCGCCAGGAGATGGTTGTCTTTCACCATCACTCCATCGTAGAGTCCCATCCGGTGATTTCTTCCGCCGCCTGCTCTCACAGCGGCTTTCTCGAGTGCTCGGAGACCAGGGGTGGTCTTTCGCGTATCCAGAATTGCCACTCCAGTACCTTCTACGGCCGCAACGAACTGAGACGTCAGCGTCGCGATCCCGGAAAGGCGCTGGAGAAAGTTCAAAGCGACACGCTCACCAGTCAATATACTTCTGGTGGAGCCGGACAACTCGATCACGGTTTCGCCCGGCTTCCCCACGGATCCATCCTGTAGAGCGTTTACCAGTCTCAGTCCTGGATCAATCTTCTGATAAGTCCTGCGCACCAGATCGACACCGGCAATCACACAGGATTCCTTCGCAAAGATTCTGCCCTTGGAAATGCGCCGCTCCGGAATGAAGTAAAGGGACGTCAAGTCGCCGGAACCGACATCTTCATCTAGAGCCATTTCGACTGGATCCGACAATGGAGTGTGCATCCCCATGATGCTACACGGGTTGAGATGCTGTGCAAAGTCGGCGTTTGGCGTTCGGCAGGCGGGCGAGGCTCCCGACTCCGCCCAAGGCGCGTGCAAGGTCGCATAGGCTTCCAGCCTGTGATTCACCGCCGCCGCGACACACTCGACAGGCAGGATGCCTATGCTACTTTGCGGGCTAGTTCTGGCGGATGGGCAGTTTCATTACAAATGTTGCGCCGGCACCCGGTTCGCTGTGCACGGCTACGGACCCACCGTGGGCTTGCACCGTGTGTTTGACGATCGACAGCCCAAGACCGGTGCCGCCTGCGTCTCGCGACCTGTCCTTGTGGACGCGGTAGAAACGCTCAAAGATATGTGGCTGGTCGCTCAGCGGGATACCAACGCCATCGTCGTGCACGCTGATGGCAGCCGTACGCCCGTCACTGCGAATCTCAACGCTAACTTTGACGCCAGGCTTGCCGCTATGCCTGAGGGCATTCTCCACCAGATTGTAAAACGCCTGCTCTATTCGGAAAGCGTCGGCCTCGATCCGAGGAAGATGCTTCGGCACATTGACTGTCACTGATGCACCGCTCTCACGAATCCGCGAATCCAGGCGTTCCAGGACCCGGTTCACACTTTCGACCACATCGACCGGCTCAAAATGGAGACTGATTTTCCGGGACTCCAGCTGCGAAAGCGACAGAAGATCTTCGATCAGGAGATTCAGGCGCTGGGCATGCTTGTGCATCGTCTTCAGGAAGCGGAGGTTAGTGTCCTGATCTCCTCCCCCTTCGATGAGCGTTTCGAGATAACCGGTGATAATCGCCAGAGGTGTTCGCAGCTCATGGGAGACGTTCGCGACAAACTCCTTCCGGACAGCTTCCAGTGAGCGGATCTGACTGATGTCATGAAAAATCACCAAAGCTCCGGTCAGCGACTCGTGCTCCCGCGGACGCAGACTAACGGAGGTGACTTGGAAATGTTTCGGCTGGAACTGGCCTTCTTCCCGGATCTCGGCTTGCAACTCCGCCGAGCGTGGTTCCTCCGTATCCAGGGTCTGCTGAATGACCTGATGTAGAAGGTGGTTTCTGAACACTTCCATGACCGTTCGATCCACCGGCGGCCTTGGCAGCGAGAACATCTGCTGGAGACGTTCGTTCGTGAGGCGAATCCGCATGTGGCTGTCCGCGATCAAAACCCCCTCAACCATGCTCGCAAGGATCGCGCGCAGACTGAAATCTTCGTCTGCGATTTGCCGCGTGAACTCTCGTTGCCGCTTCGCCATCTCTCTGAGGTCCTGGTGAATCTCCTGGATGATTCGCGGACCTGGAATGTTGTTGGAGAGCGCTCCGTCGGTCACTAGATTGCGCACTTCGCGGCGCAAAAGAAGTACTCGGCGCCAGAGCATTATCGCGAGCAATGAAACGGCGCCTAGCAAGACCAGCCATACGGCAAGCCACTCGATAGTCACAGCTTACTGTTCGTGAGAAATCTATAACCCTCGCCCCGTACCGTGGCGATCCGATTGGCGGCGGGACCTAATTTTTCACGAAGCCGTCTGACATGGGTATCAACGGTACGAGTATCAATTGCGCTTTTGTAGCCCCAGACATCTTGCAAAAGCGTCTCCCTGGAAAGAGTTCTCCCGCGACGCTCGACCAGGACCGCAAGCAGTTTGAATTCGGTGGTCGTGAGGTCTAGTCGCCGGCCGCGGATAGTGATGCCGAAATTTCCTTTGTCCAGGCAAAATTCATCCACAATTAGCAGGGACGAATTCTGGACGGCCTGCAGACGCCGAAGCAGGTTTTGCACACGCAAAACCAACTCGCGCGGGCTGAAAGGTTTCGTGATGTAGTCGTCTACGCCTAGTTCAAGACCGGCAATACGTTCCGAAAGTTCGGCCTTGGCGGTAAGGATCAAGATCGGAATATCGGAGGTTTCGGTGCCTTTTCGGAGAGCCTTACAAACTTCGATTCCGGTCATTTGCGGCAACATGATATCCAAGACGATCGCGTCGGGCCGCGATTGAGTTGCCGTAGCGAGTCCGGCCGGACCTGAGTACGCAATTAATACGTCAAAACCCGCCCGGTGAAGGTGGTACCGGACCAAGTCAACGACATCAGGCTCGTCGTCAACAACGAGAATTGTTTCCCCCATCGGAGGCAGAGGGTACCGGATGCGAGCCAGAGCATCAAGACTAGTCGCAAAAAAATGATCCGGGCTGCGCACGCCAAGGAGTAGAAGTCGAGAGATTCGTGCGCAAACCCGAATCGCCTTAACCAAAGAATTTAGACAGGCTACCGGGACCTCCGTTCAAAACTTTCTTTCTTAACGATTTTATGGTTTTTGGGGATTCCCCCTCAGTTCCCGGCGTTCGCGCGCGTTCTCGGCGTTTCCGGCGTTTCCGGCGTTTCCTTCCGCTTAGCGTGTATCCTGCGTGAGGCAAACGAGCAGGAAAGCCTTCTCCGCCTGCCAAATGATCGGAATCACGTAGTTGCGGCCGTCCGGCGGAAATTGAAAACGGACATCTTGTCCGGTCGAGACTGTCGGTACCGAAATCAAAAAATCTCTGCCGAACTCCTCACGCGCGTTCCCACTCAGGGTATTGGCGATTTCCCCTACAAGATCGCAAATGACATCACGATTGATCGGCGTCTCGTTAAGGAATCTCAGAATATTTTCCAGCATCACCCCATTGGCGGTAAAGCAAACCGCCCCATGCGCCTTACCGGAAATGCCGATAATCCCTGTGTATTCTAAGAACGGTTTGTCATTATCCTTGATGAAAGGTGGCTCGATCACGACGCTAACATCCTTCTTAATGGAGTCGAAGTACCTTCGGACGCCAGTGATAAAAACCTGGATGTCTTTGTCGTTCATACGACTTCAGTCCTCAACCAACAGTTTGAACGCTTCCTTCAGTTCCGAAGGGTTGATTGGCTTACATAAAAACCCGCTGGCTCCTCGCTTAATCGCATCGATGGCGGTGGCCTTGTCGCGCAGAGCTGAAATGATCAGCACGCGTGCCTCCGGATTGATTTCGACGATCCTGTCCAGGCAAGTTAGGCCATCCATGCCGGGCATGGTAATATCTAACGTCACGACGTCATGCAGTTTGGCGGAATACAGTCTCACCGCATCTTCACCGGTCGCGGCCTGATCGACTTCCGTGATTTCTCCAGATTCAAGATCGCGTTCGATCGCTCTTCTGACTACGCTCGAGTCATCAACGATAAGAAGTTTCATGCGAGGGGGATTTCTAATCGAAACTCACAGAATTGGCCCTCTTTTGATAAGACGGTCATCAGGCCACCCATTTTTGCGGTCAGGTCTCGAACCGCATCTAACCCAACACCGCGCCCGCCATCCGTCGTCGGTCGGTCCATTGTCGTAAAGCCCGTCTCAAATAAAAGATCAATTAACTGTTGCGGTGTCCAGGCGTCGATAGCTTTCAAACTCGCGTAGCCAAGTTGCACCGCGCGCTGCCGCAGTAAATCATAGTCAAGCCCGCGCCCGTCGTCACGCACGGCTAAAATGATTTTTCGTTCGTTCTCGGTTAGACGGTAGGCGCATATTTGAACCTCGCCGACCGGGTGTTTTCTTTGGGCCAGCCTCTCCGAAGGAGGCTCGATCCCGTGTATTACCGCATTTCGGACTAATTGGGTCATCATCATCTGAACCGGCTCACGTAAGGGATTTGGCAACCTGGCAAGGCCATCTTTGATTTGCAGGTCGACCCGAACTTGCTTTCCATTTCGCTCTGCAACCTCTTCTGCCAGTTCGACCAGAGGCGTGAAATCGGTCTGGGCTCCATCGCGTGGCGACTTGCCAAACACCTTCTGCATAGATAGCAGCCTGCCAATTAAATCATGAGTCATATCGATCTGGTCCAGCAGCGAGGCCAAACCCGTGGTAATCGGCAAAAATTGTTCGCCAGCCAGCGCTGAGTTGCCGCGCACCGAAGCGATCTTTTCCTCCAACTCGTTTGCAAGGTCTTCGAAGTAAGAAAGCCGGAGCATCGCGGCGTTGCCCTTGATCAGATGAATGGAGCGAGAAATCTTCTGCAGCAACCGAAGATACCGTTCAGAACGTTCCTGGCTCGATTCGCCCAGGTGACTTCCATATTGCTCTGCCTCAAGGAGACTCAGCATCCTGGCTATCTCGGACTTGGCGTGATTTAAGAATTCCGCGAGAATTGGCGGATCCAGGTGCATGATCCCAAATAGCATTTCAATCTGAGACTTAGCCTTAATTTCGTTTTCCTTGATTTGCCTGGCCAAGGCGACGCGAGAGGTCAAATCCAGAGTCGTCACCATGATTTGCGTCGTTTTCCCGCCCTCGACGACCCGGTTAAAGCGGAATTCTAAAAACTTACTCCGGTAGGTCCCCTTCGCCTGGAGAACTTGATATTCAATTTCACTCAAAGGGTTGGTCTGCTGGATCAGCTGTTCCTTGATTCGAGGATTCAGGAGCAGCTCAAGGTAGTGCTGCGTCGCTAACAAAGTTTCATCACTCACAATCGGCTGAAGGCCTGACTCCGCAGCCGGCCGAAGCAGATCCAGAAATGAAATCCTGTCGATTTTCCGCTGAAAAATATCTTCAGTAATTTTCGAATAACCAGGTTGAATTATGAAATCGGGACCCATTAAGAACAGGCCCTCGTTGACTGTCTGGAGGATTTTGTGAACCTGGCGATTTCGCTCTTCCACCTGATCGATCATGTAGTTGAATCGCTCCGCCAGGAATCCGATTTCATCCCTGCTGGAGATCGGAGCCCGGGCCGAGAGGTCTCCCGACCCGATCCTTTCGGCGGTGTTGACCAACTGAACGATCGGTCCGGAAAGGAGGTGCCCGAAAGCTAAAGCGGCCAATATGGCCACAATCAAAATGATGAATCCGCCGAACGCGATCAGCCGGGTCAGATGTACCGCCGGAGAAAACGCTTCATCGGTACTAATGGTTATGACTAGACCCCAGTCCAGCCCCGGCGTGCCAAGCGGTTTATAGACTCCGAGTGATTCCCGGCCGATATCATCAAAGAAAGTAACTTCGCCTTCATTGGATAACGTTTTATCCGAATAGATGTTCTCCACCGCCGTGTTGTGCAACGGAACCCCCAAGATCGAGGTGAGAGGCCCCCGAGAGCCGTCCGGCTCAAACGATAGGGACTTCATCTTCTCCGGCATCTCCTTCACGAATCGAGATTCCGTACGCAGCCTCAGGTCCGGCCCGACGATGTAAGCCTCTCCGGTCTCACCAAGCCCTACCGCTGACCAGCGGCCTTGAAATGTAACCATCTCGGTGAACGTGTTACTAGCAATCTTGTGTACGACCACACCTAATCGACCCCCTAATCGATTGTTAATTGGACAGCTCAGAAAAAGCATCGGAGCTCCGTATGCGCCCGCATACCGCTGCAGGTCTGTGATGACAATTTCCTCGCCGGAAGCATGACCTCCGGAGGCATTTGACCCGTACCAGGCGCCCAGAAACACCTTCTCCAGCGCGGAATGTTCCCGCCAGCCTTTGAAGACGTTCGTTCCGAAGTCCCACCCTTTTTCAAAGGTGTACACAACGTTACCAAGATCATCAATCAACATCAGGTCGAAGTAGCTATTGCGACGGACGACCGTCTCAAACAGCCCGTGATAGCGATCCATCGCTCGCGCAAACATCGTCTTGGAGAAGGCGTTTCGAAAATCGGCGGGGAGGTTTTCATTCTTAGAGATATCCAAGACCGAGTTTTCCTGGAATTTTGATCCGGGGCTAGACGGATTTTTCAGAATGTAAACATACTGCAGAATCGCTGCCACCGGACTCAGGTCACTGAATTCATCAAAGGTGCCGACGTGCTCCCCGAGTTTTCGTAGATCGGCCATGGGCCCTTGCTCGTACGCGTCACGGAGACTTTGCCGGAGTTGGCTGAGGAACAGGGAATCTACTTTGAAGCCCGCAGCATCAAGGTCCTCAATTAAATGCTCATAGCCGGAGGACAGTTCGGTAACGGCGTATCGAATCGTTTGCAATTCCGCCTGGGCAGTAATATCACGCCGCTGGTCGGCAAAATAGGTGTTGATCGCTTCCGAAAGCGAGGTTCGGAGGGACTGAAACCCATCCAATCTTGCTTTTCTTAAGGCTATGGCCGACAAGAAAAAAGCCGTAATCGCAAGCGCCGCGAGGATCAGGAAGCCAATCCCGGTTGTAAAAAGCAACAACTTCGACCGGATAGTTAGCCCCCGCGAGGCTAGTGACTCCTCACTGTCATTGACCTGGACTTCGTGCTTCTCGGTTCGTGCTCTGCTCATCGGCCGAAGTCAGCTGGGTCTAATTTTTCGATCGGAACAGAGCGCCCATGATCGATCTTGGTGAGAAACACCTGGTGAGTTCCCTGTCGGGTGTCCGGGGTAAAATGAATCGCAAACGAGCGGAAATCGATACTCAGATTCTCCAGCGAGTGGATCAAAGCCTCTTCCGACAAGTTTGGGCCGGCCTGCCGTAGCGCCGTGACCATCACTAAGGAGTTCACGTAGGCCTCCAGACTCATGTAGCTGAGTTCTGTCGCTCCGATCGCACGCATATCCATCTGGTAGTCGTGCACGAGCGGTAAAGCATCATCAAACGGAGAAGGAACCACTTGAGAAACGACGACTCCATCGCCATCCTCGGCCAGGTATTTAATCAGTGGTTCGGTTCCAACAGATGAAACATTACAAAACACTGTGTTTTTCAGACCTGTCTGTTTCGCCCCCCGAATGAAATCCGCGCATGGCTTGTAGGTGCCAAACAAGATCACCGCATCCGGTTTAGTTTTTGCAATATGATAAAGCGCGTCCGGAGCTCCGACTGAATTGCGGACGTAGTCACCCTCGCCCACCAATTGAAGTCCGCGGCGTCGCAACGCGTCAAGCACCGCCACCTTACCCGCATCGCCGTAGCTGTCATCCTGACGAAAAAGGGCGATTCTTTTGCAACCAAGGTCAGCAACAAGATGCGCGACCAAGACCTCCGCCTCCTCCCCATAACTCGCGCGGGTGTTGAAAATCAGCGGCTGCATCGGCTGCCGCAAGAAAGCCGCGCCGGAAACTGGGCCGAGCAGGACCATATGGGCTTCGTTGAGCATTGGCAGGACCGAACGACAAGTTGGTGTCCCGAGAAAATTCATTAGTGCAAAGACCCTGTCCTGATCAATGAGGCGCTCGGTATTGCTTACCGCTTCTATAGGTTCGCCCCGGTCGTCATAGTATACTAAGACCAGCTTGCGCCCAAAAACTCCACCTTCTTTATTCGCCCGGGTAAGGCAGGCGAAGGATCCCAGCTTGATAGCGGTTCCCTCGAAACCCAAACGCCCGGTCTGCGCGTTCGAGGTTCCGAGCCTGATCTCGCCCGCTCCGACCGGATGTTCATGAGACAGAAACTGAGCGTTGACCCCTTCGCGTGACAGCGTCACCACCGTCAAAACCCTAATTAAATTCAGAGCGGCAAAACCAAGCGATTTCACTTGTCGGTCCACATGCCAAGTTTCCCGAGCCACCCAAGGGTCCCGGCTCTGAACAGTGCTCTATAGTCGAGATCAACGCACGAGCATAATTGATCAGAACGCTATTGCAATGTCTGCAGCGAAAATCTCCTTGGCGGAATACGAACTTGAGCTAATTTCAGTTTCCGCGCCGGATGGTGGTCGTAGCTCAACGGTAGAGCCCCGGATTGTGGTTCCGGTTGTTGCGGGTTCAAGTCCCGTCGGCCACCCCGATGGCCGGCTCATTCGACCTGGGCTAGAATTTCCTCCACTCGCTTCTCGAGTTTGGAAACGTGCGAGCCACGCCAATAGGGCTGCCCACATTCCGGACACTGCTGAAAGTCGTCATAATATATACGGGTCAGTGGTTCCAACTGTTCGATTACGCTTTCTTTGGGGACGGTCGCCAGCAGACCGTTGCAACGCAAACACCGGGAAAATGGGGCCAGTTTGCGAGTCAGCGCAAAACGCCGGATCACTTCCAGGGTCTGTTCAATTGGACGTTGTGAACGAGGGAAGTAGCCTGTCCTCACCCTTCGATGCATCAGAAGCAGCCGATCACGTGTGAGGAGCGAACGCTTTTCCTGGATCGCCCTGGCTAGCAATTCCCGGTCTTCGGCATCGTGCCGGTAGCATACATCGATGCCGAGCAGGCGCAGGTCCCGCACAAGTTTACCAAGATGACCGTCGGCAACAAACGCGCACACGTTGCGCTCCTGCAGTCGAAATTCCGGGAAAATTTGGGCTGAGATCGGGTAGACATCAACCGTGGCGTCAGCCTCCAGATGAAAAAGGAAATCGACCGGTCGCCCGTTACAAACAATCAAATCCACTTCCGGATGCGGCACGCCGCAAGATTCAATGGCATCCTTGACCGATACCTTTCGGTTCAAGACCAGCTGGATCGGGTGATTCTGGTGCTTCGCCTTAACGAAGAAACCCAGATCGCCATGAAATGAGACCAGGACGACAAAACTGTTCATCGCGCCCTGACCCGATTCGATGGACCGCACCATAGCTATCAGCCTCCGCCATCGGTTGAGTCGTGGCTTTGCGCGGCGGAGTTCACGAATTCGAACCGGTCACCGGAATTTCAAGCAAATGCGGCTTGCCAGACGCGAGGGCGGCTTCGACTGCGCCACTGATCTCCGCTTTCAAACCTATCTTTTGGGCCGGGACTCCCATCGATCTGGCGAGGAGTTGGAAGTCGACCGAGGGATTGCGGATATCCATCGCTACAAAGCCATATTGCGATGCATTGTATTGAGGCTGACTCAACACAAAGTCTTTAAGAATTCCGTACTCGCCGTTGTTCAGGACGACGAACACCACAGGCGTTTCCTCATGGACTGCGCTCCAGAGCGCCTGCGGTGAATACATGGCCGAGCCGTCTCCGACCACGCACAGGACCGGCGCCTTGTCGTAAGCCAATGAAACACCAACCGCGGCCGGCATACCCCAGCCCAGGATGCCTCCACGATTGTGAAAGTATTGCTTCGCCGCCGTCGATCGATGCATTGGCTGTGTGAATGAATTGGCGCACGGCGCTTCGTCAACCAGGAGCGTTCCGTCCGCCAATACCCGCGTGATTTGCTGCACCGCCACGATCGGTGGGATCGCCGGACCAACTCCGGCCGCGTCGGCTTGCTCTGTCAGCGCAATTTGCCGAGCGTCCTTCTCCTGCTGAGCGACCTTGACGTTCCGGGCGACAGCGTCCGGTGATATCTTCCGTTCAAGTTCGGCCGCCAGTGCGACCATGGTAGCCTTCACGTTTCCAACGATACCCAGTTTCGTCGCTTCGTTGTGACCAAGGTCGCTTGCATCCTCCGAGATGTGATAGAATTCGATGTTTTCCGGAATAGGATCCCTGGCGGTATAGATAATCGCGACCAGAGTCTTTCCTCCCAGGCCAAGCATACAATCGTACTGGCCGAGAATTTTGGAAGTTCCTTTGGCAGTCGTTGGCAATGATCCACGCCAAAAAGGATCGACAGAGGCAAAGCTGTTCACGGAAGGCCAGGAAGACCCGTAGACCGGCGCGCCTAACAACCGGACGACTTTCGCGATCGCTTCATCCACCCCGGGTTCAGCAATATCGTTACCGGCAACAATCACGGTCTGACCGGGAGCGAATCGCAGCAGTTCAGCCGCAAGCTCTGTAACCCCTGCTCCGATGCTCGCACGCTCTATTCGGCTCGCCGGAAGCATGGGCGGAGAACCTACTTCGTCCAGGATGTTCATCGGTAGAGAAAGGAAGACCGGACCGCGCGGCGGCGACATTGAATCGTGGAAGGCTCGGCGGAGAATCAACGGCAAATCGTCGAGTGCATTCGGCTCAAAACACCATTTGGCGACCGGAGCGGCCATTCCGACGAGATCCGCGGCAAGCAAAGGGTCCGCCAGAAAATGCCGTAGATCCTGCTGTCCGGCGGTCACCACTAACGGCACCCGAGCGATCTTTGCGTTCATGATCGCCCCCATGCCATGTCCGAGACCACCGGAAGTATGTAGATTGACAAAGGCAGGTTTGCCGGAAGCCTGCGCATACCCGTCCGCCATAGAAACAGCAGTAGCTTCCTGCAATCCCCACACGTATCGGATAAACGGGTTGGCCGCCAATGCGTCGAGCAACGGCAACTCGGTGGTGCCCGGGTTGCCGAAGATAAATTTTGCTCCCTCAGATCGAAGGACTTCGAGAAGTATTTCAGCTCCTCTGCGTTGTGATTCCATCTTATCGCACCTGCTCTTTTGTCTCCAGGGCACTATGCCGGAGATCCGGCTGATAGGTGCCACGGG
>JAFAMB010000066.1 GCA_019233825.1 Verrucomicrobiota bacterium
CGTGCTCGTCGTCGTGCTTGTGCTCGATCTGTTGGACTTCTGCAGCGAGACCCTTCTTGTCTAGGTAGTGCTGGGAGCTGATCGCAATGTCGGCGTGTCGCAATGTGCGGCTGGCAGCATAGATGCCGTGCAATGTCGGTCCGTATCGGCTTCGGGGCCAGCGGCCTTGGCAATCTCTATAGAGAAATACCCGCAGCGGTGGCGCGCTATTTCGATCAGCTCCTTCGCGGCGCGTCGTCGACGGCGGTTCAGTCGCAACAGAACTGCGGCCGGGCTGGACTTTGGGGCTAAATGCGAATAGAGAAGAGCGATGGAACGCGCCGAGTTCCGACGAATTTTATCGTCTCTCGACCTTTCTAACCGATTGCACGAACAGGGCTGTCGCCGGCAGATGATCGAGTTGCTTGATTCCTGTCCGACCTGCTTCCGGCGCGACACTTATCCCGCTCATTTCACCGGGAGCGCGTTCGTGGTCAGCGCTGACGGTGCGCGCGGACTTTTGCATCATCATCGTAAACTCGATCGCTGGCTGCAATTTGGAGGCCATTGCGACGGCGAGGAAGATGTCCTTTCGGCGGCGCGGCGCGAAGCATACGAGGAATCAGGAATCAGCGGGTTAGTCGTTGCGTCTGCCCGTCCCTTTGATCTTGATATCCACGAAGTTCCGGCGCTGGGAAACGAGCCGGTGCATTTCCACTACGATGTTCGCTACGTTCTGATAGCTCCAGAGCATGCAGAGCTTCGTACCGGCCCGGAAAGCAAGGAACTCCGTTGGTTCACCGGCGAAGAGATGAAGAAATCGAACTTGGAGTCGGGGCTGTTGCGCTTGATCGAACGGTGGCAAGCACTTTTGATTCGGCGATCGCACGGTTGAATTCGGCCGCGGGTCGTCCATTCGCTGCCGGAGCCTGCATCGCTTAGAAATCTATAAGGATTTGTGAGCGATGCAGGCTAGCACCAATCCAATGCGCTGCGGAATCGCTCTGGGATCCAATATCGAGAATCGCCTTGCAAACCTCCGTGAAGGGGGCAAACGGGCATCTGTTCTGCACGAACCTGGCGTTCCCATGCGGGTCTCTTCCATCTATGAAACAACTCCGGTCGATTGCGAGCCGGGAACAACGCCCTACCTTAATGCCGTGATGGAGATCAATTTCAGCGGGCCACCCGTTGCGCTTCTGGATCAACTCCTTCAGATCGAGCGAGAAATGGGTCGTCTGTCGAAGAGACCCCGAAACGCTCCACGAAAAATTGATCTGGATGCCCTGTACGTTGGGCATCTGATCGTGAATGATCCCGAGATCGTCATTCCCCACCCAAGACTAAGCCGACGGCGCTTCGTTTTAGCGCCCTTGGCCGAAATAGCGCCCGAGCTGATTTTGCCTGGGTACTCGCGCAGTATCCGGGCACTTCTTGCAGATTTGAATGACCCGGGCGAAGTGATTCGACTCGACTATCCATTATTAAGCAGTGAATAAGATTACCCCCGATACCATTAGAAGCTCGAAGAAGACTCACCACGGGATCGCGGCTCTCACGGCGTACGACTACCCCACGGCCAGGATTCTGGACGAAGCCGGAATCGATCTGCTCCTGGTGGGCGACTCACTGGGAATGACCGTGCTTGGTTACCCGGACACGACTCATGTTCAACTCGAAGAGGTGATCCATCACACCCGAGCGGTGGCCAGGGGTACCTCGTCAGCCCTGCTGGTGGCTGATCTCCCCATTCACAGCTATGAGAACGCGGATCTGGCGGTAACCAGTTCGAAGCGGCTAATTGATGCCGGGGCGCACGCGGTAAAATTGGAAGGCGGGCGGGCTTGCGCTGAGCAGATCCGTGCCATAACTACAGCGGGTATTCCGTTGGTTGGACACATCGGCATGCTGCCGCAGCACGTGCGTGAAGAGGGCGGCTATCGCATCAAAGGCCGAACAGCTGAACAGCGAGAACTCCTGCTGGACGACGCGAGAGCGGTCGAAGAGAGCGGTGGATTCGCGGTCGTTCTCGAGTTGATCGACCCGCTGGCAGCCGCTGAGATCACCCGAACCGTTTCGATACCCACGATCGGCATAGGTTCGGGCACTGGATGCGACGGACAAATCCTGGTTTTTCACGATCTCGTGGGCTATTTCCCATGGTTCAAACCTAAGCATGCAAAACCGGAAAGCGATGTGGCAGGAGAGATCCGCAAAGCGGCTCGCGCCTTCATAGAGCGCACGCGCACGAGCCAGTAGAGAAACGTTTCTCGTTTCTGGTTTCTTGTTTCTTGGACGTGCTCCCGGTAGCAAGGGGCGCGCTCCCGCGCGATCCGGGTTTGCATGTCCAACAAAGGTGAACATGGCTCCCGGAAGGGCCCGCAGCGCAAAGCGGGACGCTTCGCTTACTTTCGAGACGTGCACGCCCGGATCGCGCGGGAGCGCGCCCCGACCAGAAACGAGAAACCACAAACGGTTCTTTTACGGTTCGAAAACCTTTCCCATACGGCGAAACTTCTCGTAGCGCTCATTGAGCAGGGTATCCATCGGTTTCCTGGTGAGCTGATCGAGATGCGTTACCAACGCGGTGTACAGATTCCGCGCCGTGAGTTCCGGATCCTGATGAGCGCCACCGAGCGGTTCAGGAACAACCTCATCGATCAACTCCAGTTCCTTAAGGTGGGGGGCGGTCAGCTTCAGCGCTTCCGCCGCTTCCGGAGCGTGGCTACGGTGTTTCCAGAGAATCGCGGCACAGCCTTCCGGACTGATGACCGAGTAGTAAGAGTTTTCTAACATCAGGATGCGGTCAGCGACTCCTATGCCCAGCGCTCCGCCTGAACCGCCTTCGCCAATTACTGCGGCAACGATGGGCGTGCGCAACAGCATCATTTCGCGCAAATTTATGGCGATGGATTCAGAGATGTGTCTTTCTTCAGCTCCGACTCCCGGGTAGGCCCCCGGAGTGTCAATCAAAGCGATCACGGGAAGGTGAAATTTTTCCGCTAGCCGCATGATCCGGAGCGCTTTCCGGTAGCCTTCAGGATTGGCGCTCCCAAAATTCCGTCGAATATTCTCCTTGGTATCCCTGCCCTTTTGATGGGCCACGACGACGCAACGGTAATCCCCTATAGTGGCGAAGCCGCAAGGCATCGCCTGGTCGTCGCCAAAAAGCCGATCGCCATGCAGTTCGAGGAAATCTGAAAAGGCCGACTCCAGATAATCGAGTGCAAACGGGCGGGCCGTATGACGCGCAATCTGGACCCTCTGCCAGGCTGTGAGCTTGTCGTAAATGTCGCGTCTGGTTTTTTCAATCTTCTGTTCTATCGCGCGCACTTCGCGCTCGAGATCGACCGCGTGCAACTTTGAGTGCTTCCTCAGCTCGTCCAGCTGTTTCTCGAGTTCGACAATTGGTTTCTCGAATTCCAGCGGTTGTACCTTCATTTGACGATAACCGGGGTGTCCTTCGTGACTAGAGCGAAGAGTTCCTCCATGTCGTTCGGTCCGAGCATGATCCCGTTATTGGGCTTCTCAATATCGGGTGTCTGGGGGTTAGTCTCAGAATACAACGTGATACCATTATCGTTTACGACAATCCACCGGCTGCTTCCGAGGTATTTTTTTTCACCGAACGCTACGCGGGCGCCGTTTGACCACGCGACCTTTTCGCGGGTCTTGTACTGTCCGAGACCGACCTTGGACGGCAGTCTGACTTCCACAGGCTTGTACCAACGGAAAAAACTACCATTGTTCAGCAAGGTCACACCCTGTTTTTTGGTTTCAATCAAGAGGCTGAACTGACCTTTCGGAATAATGAGCTTTTGACCCGGTTGAATGACCAGGCTGTCGAGACCGTTGGCTTTGAATATGAGCTCGGCGGGAGACTTGGTTTTGGAGGCGATCTTCGCTATCGAGTCGCCCCTTTCGACTACGTATTCCGTTTTATCGGGACTTGGCTCCGGGGAAAAGAACGCCTGGATGTTCAGGTCGCCAAGCAGCTGTTTTGCATCAGCGATCTTTATGGAATCGGGAAAGCTCTGGATTAGAGCTAAAAGAATCCTTTTCCCTTCGGCCCGACTGCCGCTCGCGAGTTGCTGTTTCGCCTGATCCAACATCAGAATGCCAGGGTCCGGCGTGGGCGTTACGACGGCTTGATTATCACCTGGCCGCTGACCACCCGGCCTCCTGAGAAACAGCCGGTACGTGAGGAAGCCTCCTCCTCCGAAAATTACAAGTGCCAGCCCCCCAATGATCAGAAGCTTCGCCAGGTTACTCATTCGGCGAACCGCAATCCTTTCCATTCAAGATTTCCGTCGGCTCGGTAGGGATATGCGCTGTGCGACGTCCCGGGGTGGGCGTTTCGAGTCACGTGGACACGCTGGCCCGGACGCGCGGAAGCGCGTCCCCTACCACCGCATCAAAAAAAGCCTTTGCGGCGAAAATCCTGAATATTCCCACCGGCCGACTGTTGAATCATTTCCACCGTAAACTTCAGGAGACAGATCTCCCAGCCCTCGTCCACGCCATAGATTACGGCACTGGAACTCCGCAACGCGTCGGGCACCTGACTTCTAACGCGATCCAGGACCGCTTCAATCGAATCGTGCACAAGACATTCCGATAGATCATTCTTTCGAATTTGAAAGCCGTACTTGAGTATTGCGGCATTCCGCATCTGTAGCATCTCGGCAAATTTCCGTGCTTTTTCTCCGAAGCCTTCGAGGGTTAGTTTCGCGATATTTTCCGCCGTCAAAATCTGGGGTCGATCGGCCTGAATCTTTCCGTCACGGATCCGGATTTCGTTCACACTATCCATTAACTCGGTCACGAGATAGAAATGGAAGCTGGTGGTTCCAAACGTGGCGATCCGGCGTTCCGGCGAAAGAATCACTTTGGTGTTATCGATGGCGTACTGAAGGTCGTCCTCCGAATGCATAAGGAAAATCTCCGAATCTAATCCGTTTCGCGAAGGACACAAACGCTGTACGCGTTTCTCGTTGCTGGTCTCTCGTTTTCTGGGAGGGACGCGCTCCCACGCGCAGCCGGAAGGGACGCGCTCCCGCGCGATCCGCGCGTGCACGTCCAAAGGACGTGAATTTGCCGGGCTTCGCCGCGCCTACTTGGCCCGCTCTTCGATGTATCGGATAACGTCGCCGACCGTTTGGAGTTTTTCGGCATCTTCGTCAGGAACTTCGACCGAAAACTCTTCCTCGAAGGCCATCACGAGTTCTACCGTATCAAGCGAGTCGGCGCCGAGATCCTCAATGAAGGAAGCATTAGGTGTAACTTGCTCAGGATTGACGCCGAGCTGTTCGACGATGATCTCCTTCACCTTTTCTTCGATGGATTTCTCTGACATAAAAATGGCGTTTCTTCTCGGTTGTGGTTAAGACGTGCCTACGGTTAATTACGAAGCCCGGTGATGGCAACTAAATTAATTGCATCAAATAGCAATTACTTTCTTCCGGTTTGCAGGCTCGATTTTCCCTTGGTGCACCGTCTCGCCTATAATCGTGGTGTCGCCGTGGCCCCAAGGGTTGCGTTGACGAGGGGCCGACGGCCGACAAGGACGCGCGGGAGCGGGTCCGCCGTAGCGTGTCCACACCACCGGGAACGCGCATACCGGACCGCCCTGGCCTTTCGGTTGCCACGCGCCACGGCTCGGACGGCCGCCGTCGTTCCGCGGACGCGGAACTATGGCACCCCTGCTCGCCCGACATAGCAAGGGGGGAACAGGGGCGGAGTCGGGCTGGCCCGAGGTAGCAAAGGGGAACAGGGGCGGAGTCGGGAGCCTCGCCCTGCCGGCATTCTCGCTCAAAAACGCAGCAAAGGAACCGCGCTTTGTTACTAAGGTTTGACACAACTGCGACCCACTTTCGCTGGTTTAATCTGGACTCGAGCCACTTTTGTGTTGATCTATCACATGGAAACCACAACCTAAACGTCCGCTCCAATTACTTGTCCTGGGGATTGCGCCCAGTGTTTTACTTTTAGGCCTAATTTTGCTTACCTCTAACGCGACCATGACGGACCCTCTTCCCTCTTTAGATCTTCGTTTAACGCCCGATTGGCTGAAGGAATCGGAGCCTGCGAACCGCTACGCAGACTACGAGGGCGACGAATCCCAGGACCGTCACCAACGAGGAAGGCGGGACCGTCGCGACGAACGTCCCCGGCGTTCCAGCTCTCCAAGTGACCGCAGCCGCCGGGAACAATCGGATCGAAAGCCAGCTGCGAATACCCGGCCTGCTCAGGCTTGGACCCAGCGCAGCGGCGAAGGGGGCGGTCCGAAGCCACCACGGAGCGATCGGCCGCGTTTTCAACGCCGGGAAGAACAAGTCTCGCGTTCCGAGGTCGAGCCGGCCCCAGTGCAGATCGACTTTCTCCCGGAGGAACGCGCTTTTTCCAAGATTATCCAGCAGATCAAGCAAGGCCACGTCGCTTACCCGTTGTTCGGGCTGGCTCGGATGTTCTTAGAACGTCCCGAGCGCCATCGAATCCGCGTGCGTTCACTGGACAATCACACCATGGTTTACCAGTTCGGCGATCATGGACCGGTCGCGATGGATCCAGCTGCTCTGGAGCGAAGCGCTTTCAACGAAAAGAAAGACGAATTCTACGAGACCCAGATTGTCGAAAAAGAGCCCATTAAAGGAAATTTCACGTCAGTTGCTCGGTGCACTCTTACCGGCAAGGTTCTCGGACCGACCAATTATCATGCTTTCCAGCCAGCCCTTCGGGCCCTCTACGAGCAACGGTTCAGTCGACGGATGAGCTTCGACGATTATCGGCGAGCTATTGAGATCACGAATGAGGCACAGGTCATCGAGCAATGGAAGGAAGAAGCACGAAAGGCCATCACGTTCCGAACAAAGGACCAGGAAAATCCTGCAGTTTTTGACAGCCTCGCGGCGGTCGAACAGCATTTTAGAACCCATCACTTGCCCGGCTTGATCCGGCCGTGTCTAGCGACCGAGTTATCGGGCGAGACAGCCCGGCATTTGCCGGATCGAGGAATCATCGCGGCGATCCGAAAGGCCAGGGACCGTGAGAACAGATTCCCGGCTCAAATCGCAGGCGCCCTGCGGCATGGCCTCAACCAGGCCGGACTGCATGTCTTCAAGCACAAGAAAAGAATCCTCTATATTTGTACCGTTCGTCCGCAGCTGTTCGACCCGAATCAGGCATCAGTTTCGCCCAGCCTGTCCGCTATCCTTTCGACCATCAAATCATATCCGAAGATCTCAAGAAAACAGCTGGCCGAGAAGGTTCTCACCAAGCTGATAGGCGAAAACTCGGCTGACGAATCCAGTTCCGAGTACCAACAAGCGAAAACGGCTTTGGCCACCGATTTGATTTGGTTGGCAAAGGCCGGCCACGTCATTGAGTTTGCGGATGGCACACTTGATCTGCCGCTGTCGCCAAAACCGGCTGAATCAGCAAAAGGGAGCGCGCAGCCCTCGGCTCAACAGAGCCTCGAAACTGAGAAGGCCGGTCACTCTTCCGACGATGAACCGGAACCGCCCCTCCTGGAGGCTGAGGAGATCCAAACCGGCTCCGAGGGAGAACTGACCCCCGCAGCAGGCGAAGGTCGCGCGCCCGAGACCGCTGGAAAAGAGCCGGTTGCGCACACCGAATCGCCGCATGAATCCGCCGAGCAGGAAGTCGCCCTGCGACCATCCCTCGAACCGCCAGATGCCCAGGAGCTCGTGGTAGCGGTGCGAGAGTCGCTAGGAACGTGACGCTCTTACTGAGCGGATTTGCCTCCGCGTACAAACTCACCTAGAATCCTTGAAAGGCAAAAGATGTTGCAGACAGGTCAAGTTTTATTCCGGCGTCTCTCGGTCGACTTCGCGTTGGTCTTGCCTTTCAAGGATTCTAGCGAGGCGGCTGAACCCCGCTGTTCTACACCCATCGCGATCAAACTGCCGGATACGCCCCGCCGGTCTGAGGCGCCGCCTCGCTAGTTATTTCACCCATGCGGATCATTCGCTATCTGGCGCAGGAGGGAGATATACGATTTGCGGCCGAACAACCGGATGGTCGCTGTTTCGATGTTCGCGGAGACATTTTCCGAGGCTTCGAGGTCAGTGGACATGAATCGAACATGGTCAAACTGCTGGCGCCGATTGAGCCTCGCGTGATTCTCTGTATCGGCCTGAACTATCGTAAACACGCAGAGGAAACCGGAGCCAAGATTCCGCAATGGCCTGTGTTGTTCTTGAAGAGCCCAAATACTCTGCAAAATCCAGGTGATCCAATCATCCTCCCGACAAAACTTCGTAGCCGCGAGGTGGATTACGAATGCGAGCTGGCGGTGATCATCGGGCAGGAATGTAAGAATGTCTCAAAAGATCGGGCTCTCGACTTCGTTTTTGGTTACACGGCGGCCAACGATGTGAGCGCGCGCGACTGGCAAAAGCAATTCGGCGGTGGCCAGTTTTGTCGCGGAAAGAGTTTCGACACGTTTGCCCCGCTTGGGCCGGCGATCGTGACTAAGGACGAGATCCCAAATCCCAACTCCCTTGGAATTGCAACTCGAGTCAACGGGAAAATTCGCCAGAGCTCAAACACTTCCGACATGTTATTTGACGTACCAACGCTGGTGGAATTCCTCAGCGGAAGCACCACTCTGTATCCCGGCACGGTAATTCTGACTGGAACGCCCCAGGGTGTGGGTATGGCCATGAAGCCGCCTCAATACCTCGCTCCCGGAGATTTCGTGGAAATCGAAATTGAAAAAATCGGGGTTCTCAGCAATCCGGTAGTTGTGGAAGAGTAGCGGAGTTCAGGAGTTTCAGGAGTTCAGGAGTTTCAGGAGTTCAGGAGTTCAGGAGTTACAGGAGGGGCAAAGTGCCGCAAAAACCGAGTAGATGGCTCAGACACTCTTCGCGTGTTGACTTGTCCTGCTGTTCGTTCAATCTCCGCGATATGGCACAAGCAGCAAAAACATTTAAGGATTTGGTAGTGTGGCAGAAGGCCCACAAATTTGTCCTGGCGATCTATAAACTCACTGCCAGATTTCCCAAAATCGAGATCTACTGTCTTACCACCCAAATGCGCCGGGCGGCAATTTCCATTCCTGCGAACATCGCTGAGGGTTTCAAGAAGCGCGGAGTGAGTGACAAGACTCGATTCCTCAATATCGCACAGGGTTCCCTTGAAGAGTCTCGCTATTACCTGCTCCTCACTGCTGATTTGGGATACGGGGCAACAGGCGACATGGAGATTCTGCTGGAAGAAGTTTCCTAGCTTCTTGTTGCGTATGCGAGTGCTATCGAGTCCAAGCGGTGACGCCCTGCCCGGACTCCTGCACGTCCTGTAACTCCTGAACTCCTGTAACCCCTGAACTCCTGTAACCCCTACTCCTGAACTCCTGAACTCCTGAACTCCTGAACTCCTGAACTCCTGCAACTCCTGAACTCCTGAACTCCTGCAACTCCTGACTCCTGAACTCCTGCACTCCTCCCCTAATGCCGTTCGAACTCTCCTCTCAGTTCAATCCGCGCGGTGACCAGCAACAGGCTATCGATCAACTTATTCGTTCGCTCGAGGCAGGCAACCGGCACCAGACACTGCTCGGAGTAACTGGTTCTGGAAAAACTTTTACGGCCGCCAACGTCCTCGCTGCGCTGGACAAGCCGACGCTGGTAATTTCGCACAACAAGACCCTGGCCGCTCAGCTCTACAGCGAGTTCAAACAATTTTTCCCAAACAACGCAGTCGAGTACTTCGTCAGCTACTTCGACTACTACCAGCCCGAAGCCTACATTCCGCGGACTGATACCTACATTGAAAAGGATTCATCCATAAACGAAGAGATCGAGCGACTTCGTCTTTCCGCCACTAGCTCGCTGCTTTCGCGAGAAGACGTCATCGTAGTCGCGAGCGTCTCCTGCATTTACGGTCTCGGCTCTCCGGAGGATTACGCAAACATGGTTTGTGTGGTCGCCAGAGGGCAGCAAATCTCCCGCGAACTCCTGCTCGCAAAGCTGGTCGATATGCTCTACGAGCGGAACGACGCCGCCCTGACTCGTGGTAGATTCCGAGCCCGCGGCGATGTCGTGGAGGTCTATCCGGCCACCTTCGATGAGGAAGCTATCCGGATCGAATTTTTCGGTGACGAAATTGATATGATTACCCGGTTCGATCCGTTGACGGGTCACGCCGCGGAAATGCTTGACCGGTTTACCTTCTATCCGGCCAAGCAGTTCGTGACTCCATATGACAAGATGCAGCGGGCGCTCAAAGCGATTCGCGAGGAGCTCGATGAGCGGGTGAAATGGTTCGAGGCGCACGCCAAGTTTCTGGAAGCGCAAAGGATTAAGATGCGCACCGAGTTCGACCTGGAAATGATGCAGGAAATGGGCTTCTGCAGCGGCATCGAGAACTACTCCAGACACCTGAGCGGCCGGCCGGCCGGCTCGCGTCCATACACGCTGCTGGATTTTTTCCCAAAGGACTTTCTGCTAATCATCGATGAGTCCCATGCCACCATTCCGCAAATCGGCGGGATGTACGAAGGGGACTACTCCAGAAAAACTGTGCTGGTGGAGTACGGGTTCCGGCTCCCAAGCGCGCTGGACAACCGGCCATTGAATTTCCAGGAGTTCATGGAGATGACCAGCCAAATCCTATATATCAGTGCGACACCTGCGCAATTTGAGATTCAGAACAGTGTGGTCGGCAATACTAAGTACCTCCCGCACTCGCGCGCCCGGATCGGTCAGGAGGAGACCGATCCAGTTCTGGTCCCGATGCTCACCGGTCGCGCTGCCGCTGTTCTGGATGTGCGTACGCCGGGCTCGCGCCTCATCGCGCAGCAGATCATCCGGCCCACCGGTTTGTTGGATCCGAAAATCACGGTCAGTTCCCTGAAACATCAAATTGATGAGACAATCGAACTGTGCCGGCAGCGCACCGCAAAAGGCGAACGCGTCCTGATCACCACCCTGACGAAACGGACCGCGGAAGATCTAACCGATTACCTGCGTGATGTCGGCTTGAAAGTGCGCTACTTACACAGCGAAATCGACGCGATCGAACGTGTGGAAATTCTTCGTTCATTGAGAGCAGGCGAATTCGATGTGCTGGTCGGAATCAACCTCTTGCGTGAAGGGCTCGACCTTCCGGAAGTCAGCCTGGTCTGCATTCTTGACGCCGACAAGGAAGGATTTCTCCGAAGCCAGACGTCCCTCATCCAGACCTCCGGGCGAGCCGCGCGCCATGTCAACGGAGAAGTGGTGCTGTTCGCCGATACGTATACCGACAGCATTCAAAAGCTGATCGCCATTACCGAATATCGCCGCGCCAAACAAATCGCGTACAACGAGGCCAATGGGGTCACCCCGACCAGCGTCAGGCGCGCCGTTCAGGAGAGCTTGCACACTCTGCTCAGAGGAAAGGAAATCGAAGAATCGGTCATCAGGGAAGGTGGAGGCGACTTTAACATCACTGAAGTGCTCAGGGAATTAGAGGAAGAGATGCAAACGGCCGCAGCCGGCCTCGAGTACGAGCGGGCAGCGCTTTTGCGCGACCAGATCATGGAGCTCAAGAACGGAACCGGGATCAGCAAGATCGAGCCCAGAGGGCGCCCGGTGAAATATGGGAAGCCCAAGCCGGCGCGATCCTCGAAAGCGAGAAAGCGCTGAGGATCCGCGCCCCGGCTCGGACTAGATGCGGAATCGAA
>JAFAMB010000113.1 GCA_019233825.1 Verrucomicrobiota bacterium
TTTGGATGGGCATTTGCTTACGGGTTTGTTAGTCTCTGGGTAATGCCGAGCCCGCGGGGCCTCGGCGTTGATTATTTAGCTCACGGAAACTTCGATCTGTTTCGGTTTTGCTTCTTCAGCCTTCGGTAAAACGATCGTCAGGATTCCATCCTTATAGTTCGCTTTCACTTTCTCGGCATCCACGAGGGCCGGTAAATTCAGGCTGCGCTGGAATTTGCCGTAGAACCTTTCTGTGCGGAAACTTTGATCGGTAGTGCCTGGAGATTTGCGTTCGCCTGCGATCGTCAGGGTGCCGTCGTGCAGAGAGATCTCAATCTCTTCCTTCTTCAGACCGGGCAGTTCCACCTGGACGGTGAACTGATCTTTGTCCTGGTAGACATCGACTGCCGGGGTCCACCGGCTGAGTGAGCCCAGGGGCCGAAAAAACGAGCCGAATGGCGACTCAAACACGCGTTCCATCTCCTCGCGCATATTTGCGAGGCGATCCAAAGCAACCGACAGATCACTTTGGGGATAACGTTGATAACGTAATATGTTCATAGTTTAGTTTCTCCTTTGAAAACTTTTGGACATCCCGGACAAAAGCTTATGGAATGCCAGATTACCTGAAAGGCATAACCTATTGGCAATAAGCCGATTACATCGTTCAGGGAAGACCCGGGAGAGCAGCGACAGCGCCAAACTGTCGCAAGATCAGAGCCAAAACGCCCATCCCGGCGTTATGCGTCATTATGGCGCTATCCGGCGGCATCGCTATGGTTTAACCTAAAAACCGAACGTAAAAGCTCCAGTTTCAAGTTCGAAACTTGGTTTGTACCCAAGTGGCGAGGAGCCCGGCCAACAGTGTTCAAGGCGAAATCGTAACTAGGTTCTGATTGCAATATAGGTGGTCATTTTATACACAGGCGTGCGTTGATTATCATATTTACTATAACTACAACGAGATGCACCTGTCTCTATTCCACAGGCAATCTTTCTTGCCTAATACAGACGCTTTCGTTACCCAAAAAAAATGCACTTCAACCCTTGTCCCGCAAGATCTCTGTCGCTGATTCTTATCTCCGCCGTCTGCTTCCTGAATCATGCTCAGGCGCAGACGTTGACCAATATTTATCTTGCTGCAAGAACCGACGGGATCGCCGGGACCGGAACGGCGAGCGATCCCTTTAATGCGAGCACACCCGATCGGTATGACCAGTTACTGGCGACCTATTCACAAAATACGGTTTTCAACTACGCTCCAGGCACCTATCAGACGCGCGGTTGGCGCTTCCGAACCCGAAAATCGGCCGGAACCAACTGCAAGCACTACGGTGCGGGCGTGGATCAAACCGTGATCCAATTGGTGGGTGCAAACGACCTCACGCAAGACGGGGTTATCTTTGGCTCAGATTACGACGCTACCGCAGACGGATTTGAGCTGCATGATCTCACGCTAGACTGCAATGCTTCCGGGAATCCCAAATTTACGAATCACTTAGGCGCCGTCACCGCGATCGCTACAGTTGGGAGTAATATGCTGTTTCGGGGCATTAAAGTTATCGGGTTTGGAACGGGCCGGGTCGGCGCCGAATGTTTTGCGGTGCTGATCTCTCCGGGACCGGCTTTGAGTTCGCGCTCATTCGACAATATCACAATTGATAGCTGTGTCTTTACAAATCCCGCTCAGGGTAATCAGGACGGCCTCACCTGTGTGACGATCGGTACGACTGCGGGTGTGACCCTGACGAATGCCTCAGTGATTAACTCTTGGTTCATCGATCTCGCATCCGATTTCTCATTTTCGAGTGCATTCTTTGCTGAGCAATGCATCGGCAATTATGTCCAGAATTGCGACGTAGGGAGCTACACCGAACCGTTAAGCTTTCAGCCGAACAGATGGCTTGTGCAAAACAATACGTTCAACAGCGTATATTGCGGGGCTCTCGTGAAATTTCACGCCACCGGTAAACTCCAGGACCTGGAGTTCATTGACAACACGGTTGTGTTAAGGAACAGCTTCGCTCGCGCTACTCAAGCTGTGGCGGTAGCGGAACCGATAGAATCTGTTGCCGGTTTGAGCAATAAACCGGAAGTGGTCAATATAGCGATTCAAGGAAACTCTGTCCAGGCGGCTTCTGTGACCCCGCAGTCGAACGATGAGTATGCGGGATTCGTGATTATCAGCCAGACTCAGAAGTACTTCGTTGACACGTTGACGATCACTGGCAATCGATTCTCGGGCGCAAACACAAATAACGGGCGGCAGATCGCGATAACGAACGCACCGAACTTCGTGACCAATTCACAGATCTCGGGGAACTATTACGATGACGGCACTGCCGTTATTGTGGACTCAGTTCCGCCGTGGCAATAGACTCTTCTCTCTCCAAAAAGCAGCGGAATTGGGCCGTCGCTTCACTAAAAATTCCAGAGGTTCTTAACCGGATGTGCCGACCACGCTCCCTGCATCCTGAGCGAATCAAGGCAGGCTCCTAGATCACCTAGATTTCTTACAAATCGGTTTTGTTCCCGAAAACTTCGAACTCGGAAGCCGAGATGATGAGCCGCAGTGGGTTGGAAAAGTTCCAGGTAAATCGGAATCTCCTCATGTAAAGTTGCAACCGCCTCGAATGCTTCTTTAGTCCAAAATGATCCGCTCCCAAACATAGTGAGTACAACGTGTTTGTCAGATCGAACCGAAATTTTTTCCCAGAACCGATGGAAAGAGGGATCAGCGATATGATTCAAATAGTGTGCGCTCGATGAGCCATCGATTTGTGCGACATGGAAACCAGCGAGATCACACTTTTCCGCTTCTACGAAAGAAATCATCCGCTGATGTAAATCTTCGACCAGCGGGATGTGATCGTATTCCATGAAATGCACATACTGGCAGTCCTGTGCCTTCACCCATTCCCAAGCGGCCTGAAATACGGGAGTGTAGCTCTGTTTTTCGCGCTGGTGATCGCGCGTTCTAAGCCGAGGCGAATCGATGAGTGCCCGGTTGGGATGAGGCAGATCCACGAAATCCGTTTTGGATCCGCCGAAGGCAACAAACACCGTATGCCTCGGCGTTATTCGATCCCAGTAGCGCAGCATCCGTTCGACGCATTCAGGCTCTTGGTGAGTGAGAAGAATCGTCCGCACTTCTGACATTAGGATAGTTTGGCTCTGGCGTGATGTGGAAGCCCAGGTCTTGCTTTGCATAGGTTACGCGCGTTTGCGGTACAAACTCCGGCCGGACAGCCTTCGTCAACCCGAAGATGGCGAGCCTACCCTTCCAGGGAATGATCAAGACGCGACCGATCGGCTCACCAGTCCTGGAATCGGCTAACCTGGTGCCAAAGTTTCTGGCAAACCAAAGAACAAAAACCTTTGCCAGTTGCTGGAATCTTTTCGCCCCCGGGGGCCGCTTCACATGCAAGAGTGATCTCGTGCAGGCTCTCACGGCCAGACCAAAGCAGAATATTCGGAGATTTAAAGTTCGTTTTTTAGCTCCTAAGCCGATCGGTTCCCGATTGAACCGCGGTACCGTTACGGTGTAGGAAGCGGACCTGCGATGAAAGTATTGATCGATCATCAGCTCCCTTTCCTGCTCGCTCATGGCGGCATGCAGATTCAAATTGAGCAGACCAAGGCGGCGCTGGAGAAGCTTGGAATAGAAGTGGAATATCTCCGGTTTTGGGATTCGCAGCAAAGCGGGGATGTTCTGCATGTTTTCGGACGCTATTCCAAAGGCTATATCGATCTGGCTCGACGCAAGGGAATTGCGGTGGTGATGTCTGACTTATTGAGCGAGACCGGTTCGCGCTCCCGTTACGCACTGCTCGCGCAAAAAGGCGTTATCCTGGCAGCGCGGAGTCTTTTGCCGGCCACGCTCCTCAGCCGGATGGGCTGGGATTCATTCAGGGCGGCTGATGCCGTGATCGCCCTGACTCCAAGGGAAGCGAAGCTAATGGCAGACCTGTTCAATGCGGACAAAGCAAGACTGCATGTGGTGCCCAACGGCGTCGAGGAATGCTTTTTCACGAGTGCACCGGCCGAGGGTCGTGAGGATTGGCTGGTGAGCACCGTCACGATCACGCCGCGCAAGCGAGCCGTTGAACTCGCCAAGGCCGCCGTCGCTGGGAAAGTGCGGATCCGTATCATCGGTAAGCCCTATTCCGAAGAAGACCCTTATTACCACCAGTTTCTCGAGATTTGCAGGGCCAATCCCGAATTCGTCAGCTTCAACGGTCCGATCCAGGATCGCGATGAGCTCGCCCGTGTTTACAGCAAGGCAAGAGGCTTCGTCCTGTTCAGCTCATTTGAGAGTCTGAGTCTTTCCGCGCTGGAAGCCGCTGCCGCCGGCTGCCCGCTCTTGCTAACGGATTTGCCGTGGGCCCGAAGCACTTTCGGCAAAAACGCAACCTATTGCTCCCCGTCGGCAACCCCGGAACAGGCAGGGCGAATCCTGAAAGGCTTTTCGGAGAATATTGAGATTCAGCCAAGGCCTCCACGGCCGTCGCGATGGAGCGATGTAGCGAAGGAGCTTTCAGATGTTTATGCATTGGCGGTCACTCGCGTTCGGCGACCCAATATTTCGGTGTAGATTTTGATATGCTGTCCTGCGACGGCCAAGGGATGGAAGCGCTCGATAGCTCTTTGTTTGGCCTGGATTGCCATTTTCTGCGCATGCTCCGGATTTTCCAACACAAGCTGAACGCAATCTCGAACCTCTGTATCCTTATAAGGATTGCAGAGTAGTCCAGTCACATTGTGTTCTACCAGATCGGGAACGCCGCCGACTCCTGCCGCGACGACCGGGACACCTGCAGCCGCAGCTTCGAGGATCACCATCGGACAATTGTCCTCCAACGAAGGAAGAACAAGGACCGTCGCCTTTGCCAGCTCCTCCCGCAACTCCACCCTCCCGGTAAATCCGGCGTGCCTGATCCAGGAATGTTTTGCGACCAGTCGAAGAAAGCGTTCCGTATAGACGGTATCTGGCGGCGCCTTTCCGAGGAAAAGCAAGCTAAACTCTCGCTTTTCACGCAGGGGGACCAGCGCCTCTATGAGTGCGTTCTGGTTCTTCCGCGAACACACCAGTCCAACGCATAAGATTGTTGGAGGTTCACTAGGTTTATTGCTCATCGAGAAAAAGCAGGGGTCCACAGCGTTTGGAACGATCCAAGTCCGTGAATTTAATTTTTGCACGTTTCGTTTCGTGTATGCTGTGATGCAGATCACGCCACCGGTTCGCCGTAATGCCAAATGTTCGAGAAGCGCCGCCAGACGCAGATACGACCATGGTTTGGCGCGATGGAGGTTCGCTATCAGGCGCATGTTACCATGCAGAGTTACCGCATTAGGGTAGCCACCGAAGACCGCGCTGATAGCGCAGTCGCGCTCAGTTCCTTGAGCATGGACGATATCGGGTCGGATTTCTTTTAATTTCCTCCGAACGGCTCGGATGCAACCTTGATACCCGGTTCGCAGCCAGCCAAGTTTTGGGACAAACAGGCCATGATAATAAACGTTGTCGGCAATTTTTCCCGCTGAACACACCGGTTTTTGCAAGCAGCTGATCACGTGCACTTCAACCTCACGGATCTCCCTGAAACCAAGCAGCAAAGCTTCCGGCGCGGTGCCAAACCCTGGTTCCGTACGTGCATAGTCTCGATCGTGCTCTCGACTATCGGTTGTCAATAGAGCGATTTTCATAATCGTTACGCGGCAGGCTTACTGAATCGGGCATTCAATCTTCCTTGTCCCGAACAGCTGTGGAACGATTTTTGTTGTTTATGGAGCTTTAGCCAGCACATCCGGCGGCAGCGAGCGTCTGACAAGGTGAGCGTCAGCGGCTCGAAGGTGATCCTCGATGCCCCTCGATAGCAGCTTAAGCATGCCGCAAACGAAAAGCGTATTAGGGAAGTCTGAGTCAAAGCTTCCGAAGATAAAAATGTACTGGAGCGGTTCATAGATCGCCGGGATCCCAACGAACAATTCCAGCGGGAAAAATCGCTTCCCCGGCTGATGAAAATCACCCTACCTGCGTAACCTGCCGGCGCGATCAGAAGAATGTACAATGCTAATCCGATGATACCCACGTAGTGAATTGCGGAGAGCGGTCCGCTATGGAAAGCCCCCCTGGATAAGAAAGCTTTCCTGGCTCGGACCACCTGCGAACCGTTGTCCACCTTGCTGTTCCTGTTCCATTATCTGCAACTCGTAATTGGTGAATCCGAATCCGTCCCCGAGGAGCTTATTGTGAACGTAAGTGTCTGTGTGGAAAACCACATCCCACATGTAAAATCGCCGCTGGCTAGAACCTTCGGCGTCTTCTCTTGCGTCCGCATTCCAATCCCCTGGCAGAAACGAAAGAGCCCGCTGCGCGGTGATCGGGAGGGTGAACCCCAGCGTTTTGGGCGGAAATGAGTGCGAGAACAAGCGTACCACTTGTGGTAAGGACGATTAGAGCTTGATTAACGCCATTTGGCAAATAGGCCGCGATCGTGAAAGCAAATCCCAAGTATAGAATACCATTCCGAAAGCCGGCCAGCGCAAACTGCCGCAAACATACAAAACCCAAAAGCCGTAGTGGGGAAAGCAGAGTCAAAGGAGGGAAGTAGTCTAGAAGCGCAAGCAGGCGGCTTGCGCGCCTCCCAAAAGCCCGCTCACTAGTTCACTTCCGCCTCCGGACTCCGACCTGCCGAAGGGCATATTGAGCCGTATCGACGGCCGAATAAACCTTTTCCATAATCGGCACAGTCGAGGGAACATAGTGCTTATTGGGAAAAAGATTGACCTATACCGTACGACAAGTCCAATACTGGACGAGGTGGAGCGGTTCTGAGGCCACTGGCACCTGAATTGCAGATCGATGGCCTTGATTGCGTACCGGAGACCGAAAAGATATTACTGGGAATGAGTAGTGCGTCCTTTGTTGTTGCAACCCCGTTTCGCACCGCGGCCGATTCGTACGCCAGAGCGCTCGATTCGCGCCGCTTGCTGCGCCGCTATATTCTCGGGACAAGGCGAGGAACTCCGGGGATTCGAAGCGAGGTCACACGGTTGAACCCGGCGATCGGTCTGGTCGCTTATGGCGCGGCCAAGACATTGCCAGTAACGACCGCAGAATCTGTTCGTTTCGCACTCAATCCCTGGTATGACGGGTGGGTGCTTCAACATCTCCGGCCAGGCGATCATCTACTGACCAGCTACGGCTATGCGAATCGGTCTTTAACCTGGATCGGTAAGCACGGCGGGTACCGCTTCCTGGACGCGGGCAATTCCCATCCGGAACATTTCTGGAGCGTGGTCTCCGAGGAGCACAAAATCTGGAAGGTGAACCAGACGCCGATCGCGCGGCATCAGCATGCTCGAGCGTTAAAATCGCTGGAGCACACAGATTATTTTTTCTGCCCGAGCAATCATGTTCTTAACTCGTTCAAAGAGCGCGGCTTTCCGGCTGAGAAGCTGATTCGGATACCGTACCCGACCGATCTCAGCAGATTCGCGCCTAAGCCGGTCCGGCCGAAAGACCAACCGCTCCGGGTGATCAACACAGGGCTGCTCTGTCTCCGAAAGGGAACCCCCTATCTGTTGGAGGCATTTCGACTCGTGTCGCGAGAGGTGAAAAATGCCGAACTCTGGTTGACGCGAATCGTGTTTGAGGATGTCAATGAAATCTTGCGCAGTTATTCTGACCTGAATATAAACTGGGCCCCTGCGCTTCCGCACCATCAACTCGCCCAGCGCATGCAGGCGGCTGACATATTTGTCTTGCCGTCCCTTGAGGAAGGGATGGCGCGAACAAGTCTTGAAGCGCTTGCGTCCGGATTGCCAATTATCGTGACACCAAGCACCGGTTCGAACGATTTCGTGATTCATCGCCAGAATGGGTCGATCGTTCCGATTCGGGATCCACACGCCATTGCGAACGAAATTTTATGGTGGTGGGACAGGGTTCACGACCACGAGCATTTGCAACTCACGATCGATCGAGCTGCGCTGAGTGTAGAAGCCTTTGATCGAGCCTGCGGTGAGGTGTTGAGCAAATTTGGATTTGAGTCGCCGGCAGGATGAAAAAGAAAGTCCTGATGACGACTTTCACTTGGCCACCGAACCAGGATGGCGTTGCGATGGCGAGCCAGAATCTAGCCGCCGGCCTTGCAGCAAGAAATTTTGATATCACGGTCGCAACGGAAACGCATCCGCGACGGACCGGTCACGAGGTGCCGGGAGTCGAGGTCCGTGAATTCAATGTACAGGGATGGGCGCACTCGTGGTATCCTTTCAGAGGGGACGTTGACGCTTACGTACGGTTTGTGCGGGAATACTCGTGCGATTTCATTATCTGCCAATACTGGGGCCCATGGTCGACCGTATTGGCTCTGCGTGCTTTCAAAGAAAATCCCGCGAAGAAAATATTTGTCAGCCACGGTATGAGTTCTCATTTATGGACGTTCCATCCCAAGCCGTTTTTCGGAATCGGCCAATGGCTCGGGCGGTTGCCGTATGCTGTCGGCGTGCCATGGACGCTTCGAAGGTTTGACCACGCCGTTTTCCTCAGCGAACAGCGGGACTGGCGCAGATTTCTGGACCACCGATTGGCGCATTGGACGGGCTACCGCTCGCACTCTGTTATCGCAAACGGCATTTCGCCCGATCTGCAGCAACCATCTCTAGGGAACTTTCGGGTGAAATACAACATCGACGCCCCAAAAATCGTATTAAATGTCGCAAACTACTGTGAGCGCAAAAACCAGATCTACGCACTGGAAGTCTTTGCACAGGCCGCAGTGCCGGGTTCTGCAATGGTGTTTATTGGCAGCGAGCGCAACGAGTATACGGCGCGGCTGGAATCCAGGCTCAGGGAATTGCAAGCCGGGGAGTTTCATCTTCCGGTATACATCCTCGCCGACGTTGTCCGCGAAGATGTTCGAAGCGCATTTCGGGAAGCAGCGGTCTTTCTGCTCACTTCGAAAGCGGAGACGCAGCCGATCGTGCTCCTGGAAGCTATGGCGAGCCGTGTGCTATTTCTGTCGGTCGATGTTGGCTGTGTCAGATCCATGCCCGGAGGCTTCGTAGCAAGGTCGCGCAAAGGACTTTCGTCAAAATTGCATTTCCTTTTGGAGAATCCGGCAGTTCGAGAAAGGCTGGCGAATGACGCGGCTTTGGCTATCGGTCGGGAGTACAACTGGGAAAGTCACGTCAATCGGTTCAGCGCCTTGTTGAGCCGGCTTTAGCCCGAAAATCTCGTCCCGTGGCTGCGGGACGAGATTTTCGCGCTAAAGAGCCGCTCTGGGAACGACTCAGGAAAAATTTGTATTTAGGGTGTCGTAAAGCATATATCACTTGCTTTTGTAAGCAACTCCTAAGCTAGCGATGCAAACTTGGTCCAATTTTTCGAAAGAACATCGGGTTTGTCAGACGTCTGCTTCGGGCTGATTTGATGTGGGTTGGTTGAGATCGTGGACGAATTCAGCGCCCTCATGCCGGGTACGGTCTAGGAAGACCACCTCCGGCCCGCTGATCGCGCGAAAAAAATCGTCGGCGAATCCTTGCGGTTGGAGCCTGACTTTGACCCAACTGTAGATCTGCCCGGCTTCTCGGCGGGTCATATAGACATTTTGGTGGTCCAGGATTAACATCAGCCCGAGTGGCTCCTCCTTTGCGCAGGCGAGCAAGAATTCAGCAGTGCTATAATCCAGTCCCATGATGTTGACCCTCAACTGGGCACTACGGCCGCAACCGGCGAAGATATTTACATGCGAAATTCACAGCCCTTCATCTTTTTAAAAAGAGTCCGCTGCAAAGAAGATTTTCGTCAGCCACGGCGTGGGTTCACATCTATGGACTTTCCATCCGGAGCCATTTTTTGGAATCGGTCAATGGCTCAGAAGCTTACCTTATGCTTTCTGCGTGGCGTGGACGCAAAACCGAGGAAATTCTTAGGAGTTTCTTACCCGCATGAGGCGGGACTCCTCCGGCTAAGAAAAATACGAGCCGCGCTTTCCTAAAACCAAACAACGATGTTTCCTACGAGACTGTAATAACGACTTGTGAGCGCCGCGAATTTTTCCGGTTGCTTTAGCCGGCCGGATGAGTAACTGAGTGAACGCTATGAATCGAAATTCGTGTATCTCGATCTCCGCTGAGTATCGAGCCATTCGATCGAACCTTCGGTGAGGTGTTGCGCAATTTCGGATTCGCTTCGCAGGTAGCATGAAAGCGACCGAGGGACGATTTGCGTTTATCTCAGGAGGACTCGCATTTGGCGGATCTACCACGTTCCTTCTCAATCTCGGTAGCGGACTGGCCCGGCTCGGTTGCGAAGTCAAGATCTGGTGCATGGAATCGGACAGCCCTTTTGCGGACGACTTCGAGCGACGAAATTTGCCGATTAGCTGGATCGGACGACGCGGATGCATTTATGAAAAACGGATCCGATCATGTCTCCGTGAGCTAGCGGGATTCCAGCCCGCAGTCTTGGTCGCAAACATCGGGCCCGAGGCGTTTGAGGTCTTTCGATATGCGAGAGGTCCGGTCACCAAAGTCGGCATTATCCACTCCGACGATCCTGGTGTTTATCGGTCCTTAACCCCCTATTTCCGCCTGGCGGATTACGTGGTCGGTGTGTCAGCGGAGATTTGCCGTCACCTGCGTGAGGAGGCCATGGTCGCCCCCGGACGGGTGCGGTTGATTAACTACGGGATTGAAATTCCGCAGCTTGCAGACAGGCCTCCCCGAGATCCGGAATGTTTGCGCGTCCTTTATTTAGGCCGGCTTGATCGACTGCAGAAGCGGGTGCGCCTGCTGGAGCCGATTGCTCTGCACCTTCGGGACCAGGGAAGGAATTTTCGCCTCACGATAATCGGCGATGGCCCGGAACGTTCCTGGCTCGAGCGGACGATCCGAAAGAACGGGCTGGGGCGCTGGGTCGAGCTACGCCACGCCGTACCATATTGCGAGGTGCCGGAGATTTACCCCATGTTTGATGTATTGCTTCTTCCATCTGCTTTTGAAGGGCTTCCATTGACCTTGCTGGAGTCGATGGCCGCGGGAGTAGTTCCCGTAGTAACACGACTCCGGAGCGGTTCGGAGGAGCTGATCGATTCGTCGAATGGAATTCTAGTTGATGTCGAAGACATCGCCGGATACGCGGATGCAATCGATTGGCTCGCCCGGGACCGGCGCCTTCTGGAACAGTTATCAGAAAATGCGCACCGGACGATCAACCAGCGGTATTCTGCGAGCACAATGGCCGAACAGTGGCTGGCGTTCTGCGGCGAAGCCGGCTATACAAGCTTCGATGTCTCGAAGATTTTGCCGCCCATCGGCTCGGAGGGCAGTTTCCCATTTACACCGATCGGCCGTTTACTTCGGCGAGCAAAAGCAGTTGTGCAGCGCTTACAGTTCAACGCGTCATGGAAATCAGGAGCATAGAGCATCCGGAATACTTGCGAGGCATCAATGAAAACGCGATGTCTGACGTCGCTCTCCGGAATGAACTGAAACTGCTGTATCAGTGCGCGTCATGGAAGCCAGTCGCCTGGAGCGATCCCGCCGCATATGAATTTATCACAATTCATCTCATCGAAACGGCCATCACCCGTTTCGCCCAAGAACTGCAAGGCCGCCTGATCGACGTTGGCTGCGGAAGCCAGCCATATCGAAGTCATTTCAAACATGTCACGACCTACACGGGATGCGATATCAGCGCGGATCGATCTAAAGCGGATTTTCTATGTCCGGCAGATCGTATCCCAGTCGAGGCAGAATCGTATGATAGCATTCTTTGTACGGAAGTGCTGGAGCATGTACCGGATCCCCTGGAGGTGATGCGGGAATTTCGCCGAATACTTGTCCCCGGTGGACGAGTGCTGATCACAGTTCCGATGTTCTGGCCAGCCCACGAACAGCCGTGGGATTTTCGCCGGTTTCCCGGACATGGACTCTTGCATCTAGCGTATGCCGCCGGGTTTCGGGTTGATCACCTTGTTCCGCGTGGTGGGAAATTGGCATTGGTCGGTCAGGTGTTGCTGACTGCTTTCCAACGGTATTTCAGGCCGACTTTCATACGCCGAGCATGGAATGAACTCGTGCTATTTCTGGACAGTAAGAACCGAAACCCCATTCTGACACTTGGCTGGGCTGTCATGTTAACAAAGATCTAGGCGCTGGCGTGTACCGTTTGGTATGTGTTTCTGGTATCCGGATATCGAGGTTCACGTTATCAGCTGTCTGCAGCAGCCAGTTTCGTCTCCGGAGAAGCTTGCGGACAATATTTACTCTCACGGGCTGCACGTCCCGAAAGTCGGCTGGGTGAGGACCGGATGTCGAGGTTGCATCCGAGCCGTTCGGCGGAAACTTCAAAAGATTCGGCCTGACGTCGTCCACGGCAGGGAACAGAACGCGGCTGCGCTATCAATGCCGCATTCAGCGGGTTCCCGAGTGCCGTGACGATCCATGGGAACATGCGTCTTTTAGCCAGACTTCAACATGCAAAGCCATGGTCATTCCTTGGCTTAGCGGCATTCCTTGAACATGTGGCCCTGCAGAAAAGGAATGGGGTGATCTGCATTACCGGGTATACCGAGAGGAGTGTGCGCAATTTGAATCCTCGGACCTGGATCGTTCCCAATGCGGTGGATCCGCGCTTTTTTTCAGTTCAGAACGAATTTATCGTTCCTCCCGATCGTTTTATGCGTGGGGCTTGTCTGTGCGAGGAAGAACCAGAACGCACTCACAGACACGCTGATTCCATTGGTGAAGGAGATCGATTTTCGATTAGTATTTCTAGGACTCGCCCCCGCGGAGAGTGACTATGTCCGGAAATTTTTTCAGAAAGTCGCGCAGTTTTCCTGGATTCGACATGGCGGCTTCGCGAGTCGGGATGAGTTAAAGTCCGCACTGCAGGGCGCAGCACTGATTGTGCTTCCCTCCATAGAAGATAAGTGTCCGATGGTCGTGCTATACTCAGGAAACAGGATGCGGGCTTCGTTCCACTGTTTCTGAGCGATTCGAGACAGGCGAAATGGGCCTCGGTTTGAGGTTTTCCTTCCTTGCAAATCAATTTTTCATCAGACAAACATTAGCGTAAGAGGCTCTTTTCCAATTCCCAATGTCCAGTTCCTCCTTCTTACTTCCTGCTTCCTACTCCCTGGTTGCTTTTCACGCCATATTGGGCTCACGTACTAGGATACATGCGAGCGCAAATCGTCGGCGCGGGAGCTGGATAAAGTTCATCCTTGCCTTCTGCGCGTTCGGAATGCTTCTTCCGGACACAGTCGTCGCCCGCGACATTTATCTCGCCGTGAGAGGGGATGCACGGTCGGGATCGGGTTCACCGCAGGATCCGTTTGATGCCAGTACCGCAGCGAGATACGACGCCATTCTTGCACGCTTTCGGGCAGGTACTAACTTTCACTACGCGGCCGGAATCTACGAAACGAGAGGTGGTCGTTATATCATTCGTCCAACGGCTAATTCGAATTGCCATCACTATGGCGCGGGCGTCGATCGAACGATCATCCGATTGATTGGGGCCTCGATTCCGACCCAGGAAGGGGTCATCTTTTACAACGACTACAACATTACCGTGAACGGCTTTGAGGTCCACGATCTTGCGCTCGATTGCAATGCGCAAGGGAACCCAATTTTTACCAACGGGCTAGGGGCGGTCGGTGGAATCAACGTTATTGGTAACAACTTGCTTTTTACCGGCTTGAAGATCGAACACTTCGGCACGGGCAGGCGAGGAGTCGAGTGCTTCCCGTTTTTCAGTTGGGGTTATTCCGGTGGTCAATTTTCAAACATCGTTTTACAGAACTCCCTGTTTACTAACCCGGCCAAAGGAAACAAGGATGGGCTCTCCACGGCAGTTATCGGGGCACCGTCGGATGCAACAATTGAGGGCGCGATCATTAATTGCCAATTTATTGATCTAAAGTCTGACTTTTCCTATAGTCACGCCTTTGGAGCGCCGCTATGCCAGGGGAACAAGGTCACTAATTGTGAAGTCGGTTTTTACCTGGAGCCGGATGACCGGCAATTGGGCAAGTGGGTTATTCGCGACAACAGGTTCACGAACGTTTATGTCGCAGCGCTGGTAAACTGGCATCCGACAGGTACGCTGAATTCGATTCAGATGGAGAACAATATTGTACTTTTGACCGGTGATCCGCATCGATCCTCCGCCGCATTTGAAATTCAGGATTCCGGGCTCGCGCCGGGTGAACAGAGACCGTCCATTGCACAAGTTATATTCAAAGGCAATCAGGTCGATTTGGCTGCACCGTCCACCCCCCCGGTAAGCACTGCTCTCGGAATTTGCCTGGTTAGTGCGAAATCGCTTTTTACGATTGGCAACCTTGTTCTGGAGAGTAATGCGATCAATTTACCGCCTTCGCAGGGATTGATTATTACTCCGGGGACCGTAGTAAAACGGTGGAGCGCCAGCGACAACATTGATTCACATAAGGTGCAGGTTCACGTGCTGGACGCTCAAGGAAAACCTCTGTAGTCTCCGACCCGGAACAATGAGTCGGGCCAAACGATTTGCCTCTGCGCTCGCGTCCGGGTATCTGGCCCTTGCCGCGAATGCTATTTATACAGTTCTATCGATCCCTCTCGCGCTTCATTACCTGACACGGGAGGAATTTGGTCTCTGGGCGGTGGTTGGGCAGGTTACCGGCTACTTCGCCCTGCTTGATTTTGGTGTCGGCGCATCCGTCGCGCGCATCCTGATCGATTACAAGGACAATGTAAACGGTGGCGAGTATGGAGCGACCCTTAAGACGGCTTCTCTGTTCTTTGTATTTCAGGCTGTGGTCATTTTTTTTGCCGGCTTATTCGGCGGTCAACTTCTGGCCGGCTTGCTTCAAGTTCCTCAACACCTGCACTTAGCGTTCCAAAAGCTGATGTTTCTGCAGTGTTGCGTGGCAGCTCTGAGCTTCCTGACGACTCCATTCTGGCTCCCCCTCTGGAGCCATCAGCGATCCGATTTGGTGAATTTGACGTATGTCGCAAATTTTGTCGTCAACGGGGTGGTCCTCTGGATTGGACTTCAGGCCGGGCTCCGTTATTATAGCCTTGTGCTCGCAAATTTGTTCGGGGCGCTTGTGTACATAGGTTCGACAACCTCGGCCTCATTCAGATTCGGTTTGATCCCGTCGTCCGGGCATTGGGGAAAAATCAGCGTCGCGAAATTTCGAGAGATATTTGGATTCAGCAGGGACGTATTCGTGTTGCAGATTGCGAATCAATTTATATCCGCGAGTCAAATCATCCTAGTGTCGCGCCTCATCGGGTTGGACGCCGCGGCCGTCTGGTCTGTGTGTACAAAGTCCTTCACACTGGCCCAGCAAATCGTCTTTAAGATCTATGACTTTGCCAACGCCGGCTTTTCGGAAATGGTCGTCCGCCGCGAGCTTGCACGGTTCCGCGATCGCCTTGCCCAGATTACATCGATAACGGCCGTAGCGGCCGGATTATTCGCGGTAATGGGTGCGTGCGGGAACAGGGAACTGGTCTATTTTTGGACGAGTGGCAAGGTAACCTGGGCCTGGGAAGTCGATGTTGCTGCGGCCGCATATCTCTTTTGCACGTGCGTTTCGCGATGCTACGCAGGAATCACAGGAATATTCAAACAAATCGGAATGTTCAAATACGTTAGCCTGCTGGAAGGGCTGCTGGTCGTGTCAGGAAGTTTGCTGCTGGCGCCGCACCTGCACTTCCTCGGTGTATTTCTCGCAGCTATCATTGCTAATGTACTTTGCAGCGGCATCTACGGTATTAATTTCGTTGCCGCGCGTTTCGCAACATCCGCCTCCACCGTTACACTTGGATGGATTACAGGCGCGATTCGATTCATTGTTTTCTTTTCCGTTCTGGCAGCGCTCATCTTCTGGGTTGGTCTCCGATTTTACAACTTCCCATCATTCGCCTTGACCGCAGCGCTCGCGGGCGTCGTCGGCTCTTGGCTAGGTTTCCAGGTCGGGTTGGGGAAGAATACCCGGGCTGAGCTTTTAGCCGCAGGGAAAAAATTAGTGCCGAAATGGGAGACGTTACATTCGCAACACAGTTGACCGATCTTTTGCGGCGCTTGCGTCCGATCAACGACCTTTTGCGTTCGATTTACAGAGCGCTTTTGCCTTTCGTCCGAGAGGTTCTCAGGTTCAGTTGCCGCCGGTTTGTCAGGTTCGGCCCGCCGGTCGGATTTTACCGCCTAGCTGAAGATCTTGGCGCCAGGCGAATTGTCGGGCGAATCGTTGTCGAGGCGCAGGAGATCCCGCTTTCAGAGGCTGCAAGCGTCCAGTTGAGAACGGGATGGAATCTACAGAAGTTTTACCCGTGGCCAATAGTTTGGGCTCGGATATCGCGCGCTCGCCTGGTCGGTCCGAGCCTGGCGCTGATGCGTGAAGATAAACGACTGGCAATGGAATCTATTTGGAACGAACACTGTTGCCGCGATGATCCGAGTTACAACTATTTGCGTCTCGGGCCCGTAACAACTCTCGACGGTGTCTGGACGAGTGTATTAAGCCGGTTCTGTGACGGATATTATCACTGGTTGATGGATGCTCTGCCTCGTCTGGCTCTACTGCGCGAGTTCCCGGCCGACACAAGGATTCTCGTGCCGGGGAACGTAACCGCGTATCAACGTCAGTCGCTCGAATTGCTTAACCTGGCCGATCGCTTTCGTCCCACTCCGGAAACGCATCTGCGGCTGGAGGATTATTACTTCAGCAGCCTGACTGCGATGACCGGTGTGAGTAATCCCTACGCGGTTAACTTTCTGCGCAAGGCTTTTCTGCCGGTGGAAGAACCCCGGCGATCGCCAGGTACGCGCCTGTTCATATGGCGTCACGGGAAGACCCGCGGGATCAGAAATCAGGCGCAACTGGCGGATTTCTTACAAAAGCAGGATTGGACCGTAGTTGACCTGGAAAAACTTTCGTTTCGCGAGCAGATAGCCCTTTTTCGTGGTGCGAAGGCGATTTGTGCTGCTCACGGCGCAGCGCTGACGAACCTGGTCTGGTGTACTCCTGGAACGGCCGTGCTCGAGATTTTTTCGCACGGTTTTTTGAATAGCTGTTACGAAGCAATCGCCACACTGTGCAAGCTGGATTATCGATACATCATTCTGCCTGGAGACCCTGGCTTTCGCGTGACGGTCCCGATCAAATTGATTGAAGAGCATTTGGATTGGTTGCAAAAACCTCGCGCTGTGACTAACTGACCTGAATGTACAAGCCACAAAATTGTGAGTTGGCCAACGTCACCGCTGTCCAAAATCAGTCGTGAGTGGATAGAGCACCCTGATTCTAAGGGCTATGGCGGGCGTTCCAGCTCATATCTTGAAGAAAGAATATCTCACCCCGCACGCTGTGCGGAGGACTGAATCGAGGATTCGCCTGCCGGGCGGGCTATCGGTAATCGCGGTCGGTGAAAAACCTTGAAGCGAAGGACCCGAGCACCGGCAACACATTGTGGCGTACGAGGTTGGCTTCGGGTGGCCGGCAGAGGAACTCGCGTAAGGTAATGGTCGCTCAGGCATCGTTCGCATTTTACCGATTCTGGCACGGCACGCTTCACTTGCGGGGCGCCGGGAGACTTTTGGTTTGGGCGGCCCAATATAACCGGAGCCTCCAAGCGTTCGTTTGGCGATCCCGTCAATAGGGGAGGCGGCCCTCGATTTTGGTGACGGTTCCACCTTTTACTGGGTGAATTATTTACTCGGTGATCGGCTGGGAGAACAGGGGCCAACTAAATCTCGTGATGCGTCGTTTTCTCAAACCCGGCTCGATTTTCCGGGACGTAGGCGCGAATGTTGGATTGATATCAGGTCTGGTCCTCGCGAAGTTCAGGGCCGCGATCGAGCACTGAAGAAACATCAGCGTTTGAAAACCCGACCGCAGATGCTCTGCGAGAGAACTGTGTAAATGACATTTGCCCCGAGGGCGAGGTAGCCGGAAGCAAGAGCAGAGACAAAGCGTTTTGCGCGACTCATAGTTAGTTACGACCGAAAATGCCGACGCATCATGAGGTTGCTACCTGGACTTTTGCAAGCGATTGCGATTCGGCCGCAGGAGACCGCGGTTGCGGTGTATGCATGTGGCATCCCTTGGAGATGAGCTTTAACATCCCACAAACAAAGAGCGTCGTCGGGAATCCAGAGTCGAAACCTCCGAAAATCAGGGTGTACTGGAGCGGTTCGTAGATTGCGGGAATCCCAACAAACAACGCGATCGGGAAATAATCCGTTCCCTGACAACGTCGAATGAGTTTCCAGGCATATATTGCAGCGACAACCAGAAGTATGAGATAGAACAGTAATCCCACCGCGCCGACATACCGAACCGCAGATAGTGGACCGCTGTGGTAAGCGCCTTGGATTAAAAAGCTCTCCTGTTCAGCAGCGCCTATGAACCCGGCCCCGCCGTTCTGTTCCTGCTCCATGATTTGCAATTCTTCGCTGCTGAACCCGAAGCCATCCCCCAGCAGTTTGTTGTGTATGTACGTATTAGTTGAGAGAACCACTTCCCACATGTAAAAACGCCAATTGCTGGAGCCTTCCGCAGCCTCCTTCGCGTCCGCGTCCCAATTTCCAGGCAGAAAGGAGAGTGCGCGCTGCGCCGTTTTCGGCAAGGTGACGCCAGCGTTATGAGCACCCTCAAGCGCAAAAACCGCCAGAGCGGCGATGAACACGACAAGAAATGCCTTTTTAAGACCGCCTCGAAGATAGGCCGACATCACGAAAACGAAGGCCATCCAGGCAATGCCGTCCCTGAACCCGGCAAGCCCAAATCCGGTGCAAACCGCCAGGAAACAAAGGAAACGAATCTGATAAAACGGCGAGAGTAGGCTCAATGGCGGGAAATAGCTGACCAGCGTGAGAATGCCGGCCTGCGACCCAGCGAGAAGGTCTGTTACGCGATTGATGTCGCTATCTTCCGATCCGGTTACTTGCCTGGCGTATTCCGAGACATCAACGCCCGAATAGATTCGTGCGATCAGCGGGGCGGTTGCAGGCAGGTAGTGGGCCAAGGCTCCCAACAGGGAGATTCCGACCTGAGCCGCACAAGAAAATAGCGGCAAAATCTTTGCCAATCCTGGTTTCAACGTCACTCGCGATAAAACGAGGAAGGCCACGAAGCCAATTAAGGAATTGAAATAAGGCCGACCTCCCACCATGGCCGATCCTATCGCCGACAAACCCACCGGGTTACGGATAAACACCGTGACTAGATACCCAATATTTAAAAACACGATCCAATCAAGAAGTTCCATCCTGGCCTCAGCCCTGATAAAGCGAAGGGCGAGAAACATGACGAAAACGCTGGATGCGGTGAGTACAGCGAGCTCACGTACGCTAAACGGAAGGGGTAAAAATCCTGCCATGCCCGGGACATACCAGAAGATCGGGATCAGAATCCAGATACGATCCTGTAGTGTCAGCACAATGGTGATGGCAGCCACGGCTCCGAATAGGGCGAAGCTCAGCAAGCCGCCTTCGCCGATCGACGTGCCGAGGAGCAGCGCACACACAATCCCGCCTCCCACCACTATGGCCGAGGTGACCCGCGAATCTTGCGAAGAATTGCTGCCCGGGTCCAACATAGTTCCAGAAGCTAGCTGGATTCGATTCGTAATCGAGCAATTTCAGGCCGCCTAGGCTAGGCTAGGCTAGGCTAGAGCGCCGATGACAGTACTGAATTGATGCGAGTTAACCAGACCTCTTCCGAAAGTTCCCGAATGAGCTTCTCGTATCCACGCTTGCCCATCGCTTCGGCGTGCCCTGGATTGGATATCAGCTGCCGCAGGATTCCGGCGAGTCGGACATCGTCTTCCGGAGCAAAAACGTGGCCGGTCGAGCCGTTAGTAACAAACTCTCCAAGGCCTCCGATATCGCTGACTAAAGCCGGTCGGGCATGAGACCATGCCTGCAGGACAACGGTGCCGAACGTCTCGTACCAGATAGAGGGCACGGCAAGCGCCAAAGTCCCTTCCCACAGGGGCCGTTGCTTGTGATGCGGAATAAACCCGACGAAGTCCACGTTTTTGAGCGCGTGCTGTGTACAATAAGCTTTCAGGGCTGCCTCTTCAGGGCCGGTTCCGGCAATCACCAGACGCCGCGAGCTTTCGTCGAGGCGTTTCCATGCCTTCAATAAGGTGTGAATACCCTTCTCCATCGATAAACGCCCGAGGAACAGAATGTTACCATCCTTTTTGTAAGGCGGAGGCTCTTCGGGTTTACTCATGAAATGTGGGATCACTTCGATTTTGCGACCGTTAATTCCCATCCTTTCATGAAGGCGTTTTTGAGTATGGCTGGTCGCGATCCATCTCGAAACCTGGCCGAAAACATCCATCAATCGCACTCTCGCCAACACAATCGCCATGAGTCCACTGGCGACGCGGCTATCGCGCCAGCAGGCCGTAAGAAACGCCGGAATGAAATTGCCTGATATACAGCGTGTACAAATCTCGCCGTGATTCAGAAAAAATCCGTTGGCGCAGGACATCCGAAAGTTGTGCAAATACTGAACGACTGGTACACCTTGCTCTTGCGCGGTTTGGTAAACGCTCGGAGAAAGCCCGGGGAAAACGTTATGGACCAGCCAAAGGTCATACTTCTTTTCGCTTTGCCGCGAACGGAGCGAGCGGACTGCCTCCCAGTTGTGCACGGCTTTGGCCGGTCCAAGGAGTCGCTCGCCGGATGACTTCCCGAGCAGCTCCGTCGTCGAGCCCAAGAACGTGTCAACTTCGTGAAATTTGCGAAGGGATTGTCCGATCTGGGCGACCATGAGCTCTTCCCCACCGACCTGCGTATACCGATTGAAGATCTGAAGAATTCTCATCCTTGAGAAGAAGTTAAAGCTCCTCTTATTGTCTGACGGTAGCGCTGATGACTGAGCGCCCAAACCCCTAATAGACGAATTTCCGGATAGCTCGGTTACGCCAGTTCGATTTGTACTAGACCTGCGCAGGGAAAGTCTTCACCGCTGACTATTTCAGAGAGGATTAATCGGGTTGCCGTGCACATCCCGAACCCGAACCTCGCCCTTACTTGAATCGACATTGCCGTGTTGAAAAAAGCTTCGCACGACCGGTGACGGAGAAATAATCATTTCGCGCCCAGGGGGCAGGCTGAATAAGTTATTTTCGAGAACAACTTCGCCCACCGAATATCTTGCTTCTAAGCTGACCAAATGGAGGCCGGCGGCTCGCGCAACCGGTTCTTTGGACGGATCCGCCAGCCTGATCCTGTTGTTTCGGAAAATGACTTTGGCAATCGTTGGCCGCTGATCACCTGGTTTCAGACCGGTGTCGTCGACTGCGCATGCGACGGAAGTCTGCTGTGGGTCGACCCTCAGAACCACATCGTTATCCTCGAACTGGATCGTATTCAAACTGCCGGTAGGATGCCATTTGACCATTGCTGCCGCGATGACATCGCGGAATCGGTTTTTCCGGATGATCCAAGTCCCGGACTGCTGATCATCCGGTTCCAAATAAAACCCCGTTTCGCAACCGATCACCTCATTTCCTTCACATAGTGCTGCCCCGCAGGCATGTGAATAGCTGAAATCGGATTTCAAATTAATAAAGCGACAGTTAACTATCGCGCCCTCTAAACGCGCGTCTGCTGAGGCCGCGATCACTGCGCAGCCAAGGCCGTCTTTGTTCCCTGTGGCCGGCTCTGTAAACACCGAGTTTTCCAGGCGAATGTTTTCATATTGGCCGCCGGTATGGCCGGCGCCCGCGTAACAAAAAAGCGGAAAACACTCGACCCCCCGCTTTCCCGTACCGAAATGCACAACCTTTAGATTGGAAAACGACATATTGTTACCGACAACGTTCACGGCAGAGACTGCCCCGGCCCCATCCCTGAATTTCGGATTTCCGGGTGCGTTGCAATCGAGCCTCAGATCGTGCAGTTCAAATCCCTCTACTGTGGAATCATAGTCGGCATAAAAAATCGTGCCTTCCTCGGTGGGATGTGAGGCACCGACCAAACGAATAATGGTTCGAGCGACACCCGCTCCGAAATGGTGGCAGTGCGGATTTGCGGTTGGCCGTATTCGATACCGGCCACCTGTTGTTTCGTAAATCCCGGGCGAATAAAAAAAGTTAGCGTCTTCTCGAAAGCGCGCAAGAATCGCATCATACTTGGCTGCCGAACTCGCATCAAAGGGATCCTGGGCTGAGCCGGATCCCTTACGTCCATCCTGCCTTACTGCGAGATAGATGTCTTTTGCAATAGAAACGCCGGGAAACAGAGATCCAAGGACGCATAATCCAAGGATCGGTGCCAAAATCTTGCGGCGGGCGCAGCTTGAAGAGACGTCCCTCCTCGTGTTTGTCGCAGGGTTCATAATCCACGGCCGAAACCTTAGTCGCGAGATTGATGCTAAAACGTCTCCCAGTTCGCAAGCAAAAGTTTCGTTCGCGGCTCTACACATTTCAGGGGAGGCATATCGAGTGCTTTTTGTGCCGAAGCCGATTTGCCGGGCTGCATGCTCAATCGAACCGAGGAAGCGCTGGCCGATGGCCTACGTCTGATCTATCCAGTTTGCCGAGGGATCGCCGTAATGGCAGCGTAAGCCTCGTCGATAGCTGAAAGATAGTTGTCAATGCTGTAGGTCGCTCGTATTCGTTCGCTGGCGGCCTCACTTAATTGGCCGAGTTTGGTCCTATTCTCGTGAATCCCGACGATAATCTGTTCTATTTGTGCGACCACGTACGATGGCGAGATCGGAGGGATTTTGAAACCGCAATCCTCAGTGACGATTTCGCCTGGACCGCCGGCATCCAGAACAATCGGGACGCAACCCGCGAGCATTGCCTCCATCAAAGTCACCGGCGCGCCATCGCGAAGACTGGGTAGAAGATAAAGATGGCTTGAGAGCAACCGGTCCAAGTACGCCTGGCCCCTTAATGCATCGACTAGATGAATCGAATCAGCCAATCTGAACTTCTCGATGAAGTCTCTCAGGTGCTCTCGCTCCGGACCGAGCCCGCCATAAACATAGTCAAACCGAATTCCCCTGTCACGAACCCTGGCAAGAGCCAGGATTGCCATCCGCAAGCCTTTTCGACCCTCCAGGTTGCCGCCCGCAAAAAGACGAAGAGAGTCTAAAAAGTCCCTGCTTCCCGGGTTGGCGCTGAACCTCTGAATCTTTTCTTCATCAAAAAATGTCTGCGCCAGCCGGGACACCCCCCGATTCTGACCACGTATCCTGATGATCCGTGACATGGTCTCTTTGTTCGCTGCAAACACATGGAATGAGCGCTGAGCAGTCTGCCGGACCCGGGCAGAGCGAGCACTCGCGATGTCTGAGGCTTTGCGCAACAACTCGAAAACGCAGCTTTCCCAGCTCAGCATCGACATGAAACGAATCGGCATGTTCTCGCCGCCGCTAATTGGTCCCCACACGAACGGCAATCCAAGTTCGGCCAGCGGCGAGCCTACCCGCCACGTGGCGTATGTCACATGATGAATGAGATCGAAGCTAACCTGTGTGTGAAGCTTCCTCGCTAACTCCAGTAGCCCGTTGTTCCAATCCAGGTAATTGAGCCAACTCCCTAATCGGGCGACGAGCCGATTTGGGTGCCATGGAGAAACCAAGGTTCCCTCGAATTCTTCCTGCGACCGCCCGTGGTAGATAAAACGGACGTTGCCTGGGACCTCCCCTTTTTCCATCGCAGCTTCAGCTCCTTCCTTTGCTAAGTTATTGATAATCACCCAGAGTTCATGATTGCGGCTAAGCGCCCGTACGGCACTCCAGCCAACGTATGCCTCCGACCCGAGAGTCGGGCTACAGGCAATGGCAGCAACCAGGATCTTCATGTGAAGTAGGCGGGTTCGAGTTTGACATGCCAATTCTCCTAGACATCGCAATTATTGCAAATTACGAGGCCACACCGGCAGAAATTCGTCGCGAGCAATGTACGATTTAGCTGACGAAAGAGCCCCGCAAAGGGACCGATCCCTTTTTCAAGACCATTTCAGAAGGCGTCCGGAAGCGTGGAAACGCCTGGGTGCCAGAACCTCGAGGTAGACCCAATGCTTGCGCAATATTTTAGCGTCTGCTAGATAGGCCGAGCCAAGCGATGCAATCTTTATGGGTTTAGACTTCAAAACTGCCGAGTTCCTTCTATCGGAGGCTGAGCGAAAAGTCTCTTTTCAACGCCTGCTGGTCTTGGGCCGCCAAAATGTCACCATGACGCCCTTTGAGATTGCGAAAGTGAAAGAGTTGACCGGGGTCACACTTCGGCCTTCCGGTTTCGCTGATGAATTCTTTCGAGCCTTGGGCGCGACCGATCTCTCGTTCCTCGATCGTTCCGAATATGAAGGCGCAGACGTGTTGCATGATTTGAACCAACCGCTGCCTCCCCAATACCATGCGCGTTTCGATACGGTGATTGACGGCGGCACACTCGAACACATATTTAATCTCCCTGTGGCGCTGAGGAGTTGTATGGAGGCGCTCGCTCTTGGTGGGCGGCTGATGAGCTTTACACCGGCAGACGGCTTAATGGGGCATGGTTTTTTTCAGTTCAGCCCGGAACTGTTCTTTCGTGCATGCGGGTCCGCGAACGGATTTGAGGTCGAGAGAATGCTAATCTCTTATTTGCGCAGGTGGTATGAGGTTAGGGATCCCGCGCAAGTTGGCCATCGTGTGGAAGCGTCAATAGGTGGTCCGGCTATTCTTTGCGTCACTACCCGTCGCTGTGAAATCAAACCGATCTTCGGGGAGTGGCCGATTCAAAGCGATTATGCGGGACCAAGGTCGGGGATAGAGGCGGAAGTCAATCCAAAGCTAAGTTTGAAGGATCGGCTAGTCACACGTGTGAAAGTTTTGTCGGAGCTTCAATCGAGATGGCGAATCTATAAAGGCCATCGTGCATGTCGATTATCAAATACGAGCTCATTTCGCGGTCTGGGAGGGACATTGTTGTCTCGCTGAAACTCGAGCGTGACGGAACGCTGAGAGACATTCGATGCCTTTGTTGTTTAGACGCCCTGATGTGGCGCCAGGCCTGCTTACGATTAAGCGCCGGTAAGCGCAGCTTAGACCAAATTTTCCAAAAGTTCGATTTTGTCAGCCTACCGGGAGGGCTATCGGTAATCGCGGCGGATGAAAAACCTTGAAACGAAGAATCCGATATTGCATGCGTAGGTCATTGGGCTTAGACGGTGGCAATCAAGCTCGCGAATATGGCCTTTTCTATCATCACGCCGACATTTAAGCAGCCCGAATGGCTTCGGCTGTGTGCTGCTTCCGTGGCAGACCAGTCCGGAGTCGAGTTTGAGCATATCATTCAGGACGGAGGCGATGGTCGGGGTCTGCAATGGCTCGAAAGCATGCCGAAAGCGCGCCTGTTCGTTGAACCCGATCGTGGTATGTACGATGCGCTGAGCAAAGGCATTTCCAGATCCAGCGGCGATATCATCGGCCATCTGAACTCCGATGAGCAATATCTACCGGGAACTCTCAAAATTGTTCACGAATACTTCACAAGCCACCCAGACGTAGAGGTCCTGTTCGGTGACGCCATTTTGATAAGTGCTGATGGTACGCCATTCAGTTATCGCAGAATTGTTACGCCTTTGCGCGCACACACCGCAAGTTGTCATCTTGGCACACTCACTTGCAGTGCTTTCTTTCGTCGCAGTGTTGTGGAGCGCGGGTTATGCTACAAAAGTGATTGGAGAGATGTCGGTGATTCGGCGTTAGTCTTGAACTGGCTCGATGCCGGTCTAAAAATGGCTACTATACGTCGGCCCCTCGCTGTATTTGCGTTTACCGGAGCGAATAGAGGCAGGGGAAAAGTAGCAAAGGAAGAACGGATGTTGTTTCGACGTCGGGCTGGTCAGCAACGCTTGGTGCAACCCGCTCTGCTTGCGGCACACCATCGGATCCGGAAATTACTTGCCGGTGCGTACCTGAGGCGGAATCTCAGCGTCGAAATTTTCACTCTGGGTTCTCCTCAGCGCCGGCAGAAGATCGTGGCGCACGAAGTTGGGTTCTGTTGGCCGGCGGAGGAACTCGCGTAAGGTAATGGTCGCTCAGGCTTTGTTCGCATTTTACCGACTCTGGCACGGCACGCTTCACTTGCGGGGCGCCGGGAGACTTTTGGTGTGGGCGGCCCAATATGATCGGAGCCTCCAAGCGTTCCGTTTGGCGATCCCGTCGATAGGGGAGGCGGCCTTTGATTTTCGTGACGGGTCCACCTTTTACTGGGTGAATTACTTACTCGGAGATCGCCTGGAGGAACAGGGGCTAAATCTCGTGTTGCGTCGTTTTCTTAAACCCGGGTCGACCTTCTGGGACGTAGGCGCGAATGTTGGATTGATATCAGGTCTGGTCCTCGCTGGTTATCCCGATGTAAAAATCGTCTCGATCGAACCTAATCCATTGCTTGCGCCACGTTTGAAGCGCTTGTTTGCAGCTCACGAAAGGGTGACGGTTTTGCAGCGCGCGCTCTCAGACACCGACGGAGAGAATTCGTTTTTCGTTCCGCAGGGCGCAAGCACGGTCGGAACATTGCAAGTCGATGCAAATGGACCCGGAAAAATAGTTCAGGTGCGGTTGTCTCGCGGCGATTCGTTGCTTGACGAGTTTCCCAGCTTAGGGCCCGTCATGAAATAAGTGTATCAAATATCTCATGTATTTGGACGAATAGTTCCATTCTCCGTGGAACGAGTCGGGACGAATATTTATTTCTTCAATCTGCTTTTTTGATACCTTGGCTCCTGGCGGGTAGGAGTTGGTGTCGAGTTCGGCCCGCACCTTTAAACCAGTCTGAGTTGTTGTCGCTGAAATCAA
>JAFAMB010000027.1 GCA_019233825.1 Verrucomicrobiota bacterium
GCTGTGCGAACATTCAAATGCTCCTGCCTGCATCTAGTGAGGCGGCGCCTCAGACCGGCGAGGCGTATCCGGCAGTTTGATCGCGATGGGTGTAGAACAGCGGGGTTCAGCCGCCTCGCTAGAATCCTTGAAAGGCAAGACCAACGCGAAGTCAACGCAGAGACGCCGGAATAAAACTTGACCTGTCTGCAACATCTTTTGCCTTTCAAGGATTCTAGCTCATTGAATCTCTTGTAATCTTTGGTTTATTCCAATTTCGCAGTTCGGGTTAAAGAGCTCTGTGCCGGCTACGCCGGAGAATCCGCCGTCGCTTCGCTCTGGTGGATTCTGCTCCGCAATGAGCTCCTCTCAAGAAGCAGATGGGTTTAACCGGCCGATGAGATTTTTCACAAAAACGCTTGTCGAAAGCGTAGGATCGATCTAAATACCAAGATCGATCTTATGCCAAGGTCGAATGCAACCCGTAAGATGTCTTCTACTAATGGATGAAGCTCCAAAACGCCGAGTTACGCTTGTAGACATAGCGGCCGACGCCGGGGTCTCGCGTGCTACGGCCTCTTTAGTGATTCGAAACGTTTCTTCGGTAGCCGAGGGAACCCGCAAACGCGTTCTGAAATCGATCAAACGGCTTGGCTACGTTTACCACAGTGGCGCGGCGAACTTACGAACGCAACGGTCAAATGCCGTCGGATTGATCGTTTCTGACATAACAAACCCGTTCTTCGCCGAAGCAAGCGTGGCGATCGAGGAGCGGCTAGCCGCTTCCAACTATGTCACGCTGCTTGGGAATACCTCCGAAGATCGCGCCAAGGAAGATCGAGTATTAAAAACAATGCGAGAATTTCCCGCGCAGGGGATTTTGATTTGTCCCGCGCTTGAAAGGGATACCTCAGGAGGAGCCTCTGCTTTGGCAGGGCAGCTTCCCATGGTAGCCTTTGCTCGCCGAGCCCGGGGACTCGACTACGCCGGAGTCGACGACGCTCAAGGTGCACAGCTCGCCGTAGAGCACCTTTACAAGCTTGGTTATCGCCGGATCGCGTTTATCGGCGGGAGTTCAAATAGTTCGGTGAGCCAGGAGCGCGTTGACGGCTATCGCAAGGCACTCACCCGATCCGGTCTTAAATTTGACCCGCTCTTGGTTATTCCTTCGACTCCAACCCGCCGCGGAGGTTACGACAGCGTGCGAAAACTTTTACAGATAGAAAATCGCCCGACTGCGGCTCTCTGTTTTAACGACGTGGTCGCTCTCGGCGTTATCGAAGCTCTCCAGCTTTCCGGCATCAGAGTCGGTTCGGGCTTTGGGGTCATCGGATTTAACAATATTCCGGATGCAGCGTACAGTCTTCCGGGTTTGACGACCGTTGACACCTCACCGCGGCAATTGGGCGAGGCGGCGGCTGAGTTGTTGCTAAAACGCATCGAACAACCTGACTCTCCAACCCGGACGGTCATTCTTCAGCCGCGATTGATCGTCCGAGAGTCTTGCGGAGCCAGTACATAGGATCAAGAAGCGCATTCCCTCCAGGCTATGAGTAAAACAAAAAAAGAATTACGATGGGCCTTGATTGGCGCGAGTGATATCGCAAAGACACGCATGATCAATGCGATCAACTCGCAGCCGAACAGCCGGGTTGCCGCCGTTTTCAGCAGCAACGCGGATCGTGCGACCGCCTATGCCGCAGACAACAAGATCCCAAAGGCATTCGATAATTTAAAGACCCTGTTGGACGATCCTGAGATTGACGTCGTCTACATCAGCACGACCAACGATCTACATCGCGATCAAGCGCTTGCGGCAGCTTCGGCCGGCAAACACATCCTGTGCGAGAAACCTCTGGCCCTGTCGCTGGATGATGCCCAACAAATGCTCAAAGCGGCACAGGCAGCAAACGTCGTTTTGGGGACCAACCATCACCTGCGCAACGCGGTAACGCACCGCACATTGCGCAAACTCATCAAAGAGGGAGTGATTGGGAAACCGTTGGCTGCCCGCGTCTTTCATGCGGTTTATTTGCCTCCGCGTCTCCAAGGCTGGCGACTCTCTCGGCCCGAAGCCGGAGGCGGAGTCATTCTTGATATCACGGTCCACGACGCGGACACGCTGCGGTTCGTTCTTGACTCAGAGGTTGAAGACATACTTGCGCGCTCCGCAACTCAAGGCCTTGCGAGCAGCGGAATGGATGATGCGGTAATGGGAGTAATGTATTTTCGCGGTGGGGTATTGGCGCAATTCCATGACGCTTTCACGGTTAAACATGCGCCGACAGGCCTCGAAGTTCATGGCACCGAAGGATCTCTCTTTGCTGTGGACGTCATGACGCAAGATCCGGTCGGTCGCGTTGTGCTGCGGCGTGACAACGAGGAAACCGAAATCAAACTTGATCCGCCAGAGGACCTCTATGTGCATTCCGTCCGCCATTTCAACCAGGCGGTACTGACCGGCACGCAACCCTTCGCAACCGGAGTTGATGGCCTTCGGTCTCTCGCCATAGCGCTTGCCGCTGTGGAGTCAGCCAAGAGCGGACGGCGAACTCCGGTTCAAGAACAACTAGCTGCTAGGGAAGTTCACTAATAGTGATGCATAGACACAACTGCTACCTGGCCAAGATCGCGAGGAGAGGCATAGATCGACTACATGGTTTCGACCTAGAGATTTCGCAGTCTTTAAGGCGCAAAAAAAATAAAAATGAAAAAACTAATCTGTTCTCCCCTGACTGGGCTAGCGCTCTTGCTCTCACTCCTGATGCCGGCTGCCTCGTTTGGCGTTGATAAAAAGCTGGAAGTCTTCTCCTGGTGGACATCTGGCGGCGAGGCTGCAGCACTCGATGCCCTATTTCAAGACGTCAAAAAGGCGGACCCTGGTGTTGAGATTATCAATGCCAACAGCGTCAACTGAAAGATACGCCATGCAAGCTAAGGTAGCTATTAAGTCGAGGCCGCTGACCGGAGTCGAAAGGCCTGCGCGCCGGGGTCGCCTAAAGGGTGTACTTCCGCCTTTGATACTGACCCCGGCTATGATCGCGAGCATTGTCTTTGTTTACGTGTTCATTGGGATAACGATTTGGGTGTCATTGTCAAAGTGGGGTACCCTGCGCATAGACTTCAATCTGCGCGAGCCGTTCGGCCTCACGTATCAGCAAATGTTTTCGATGCCCCGTTGGCATGCCGACCTCCGAAACACGTTTATCTTTACAATCTTATTTCTATTTGGATCGATTTATGTCGGACTGCTTCTGGCCCTGCTGCTGGATCGCAAACTTATTGGCCACACCATCCTGCGCAATGTGTTTTTGTTTCCCTATGCGCTCTCTTTCATTGTGACAGGAATTGCCTGGCGATGGATTTTTAACCCGGAGACAGGCATCAACCTCTTGTTCGATGGATTGGGCATCAATCACCTGATCACCTCAATGGGTGGCCCTCCATTCAAGCCGGGATGGACCACGGATCCTTCAGTCCTCTTTTCGATCAATGATTGGCTCGGAATCATTTTCCCGGGCGTGGAGAATATGTCGGTTCACCTTGGCATTCCGATTGCATTAATTCCCGTTGTGGTGGCCGCGTGCTGGCAACTCACGGGATTTTCAATGGCGATGTACATCGCCGGAATGTCGACCATTTCCAATGAATTGCGAGAGGCCGCTCGTATAGACGGGGCGAACGAGTTTCAAATTTATACGAAAGTAATCATGCCTTTGCTTCGACCGATTACGGTAAGCACGGCGATTATCCTGGGACATGTTTCTCTAAAGATCTTTGACCTTATCTTCGCCATGACTGGCACCGGCCCTGGATTTGCCACGGATGTGCCCGGCATTTTCGTATTCGACCAGACATTTAAAGCGACAAGATACAATCTTGGAGCTGCGGCGTCAGTCGTCATGCTTTTTTTAGTCAGTTTGGTTATCGTCCCGTATCTCTGGTCTAGTCTCCGGAAAAGATAATTATGTCAACAGTCACCGCATCGCCTTTTTATTCTCTTCGCCAAGCTCTGCCCAAGAGGTTTTGGGACTACGCGGTTCTGGCCGTGTTGCTGGGGTTCATGCTGTTCTTTCTAATGCCGGTATATGTGATGGTCGTGACTGGGCTGAAAGAAGCGCGAAATGTTAGTTTGTCTACGATGTGGAATCTTCCGCAGCAGTTGAGCGGTGGTGGATTTGTGGAAGCGTGGCACCGCCTGGTGCCGAATCTCGGCAATAGTCTTATGTTGGCTATTCCGGCGACCATACTCTCCGCAGTTTGGGGATCGATTAATGGATATATATTCGCGAAGTGGCGGTTTCGCGGCTGCAATCTGCTATTCGGAATATTAGTTTTCGGCATGTTTATCCCGTATCAAAGCATCCTTATTCCTCTTATTCAGTTTCTCCAGCAGGTTAAACTCTATGGGACCATCCCGGGCCTGATCACCGTTCATGTCATTTACGGAATTGCGATCACCAGCCTCATTTTTCGGAATTATTATGCTAACATTCCAGATGAATTAATGGAAGCGGCACGCATCGATGGCGCGGGCATCATTCGGATCTATACCGACGTTATGCTCCCGCTCTCGATGCCTGGCTTTGTGGTTGTCGGCATCTTTCAATTTACAAATATCTGGAATGATTTTTTGTTCGGCGTCACGATCTTACCGAACCCTGCCGCGCAACCTGTTACGGTTGCATTGAATAATCTCTCCGGGTCATTTTCCGTCGACTGGAATGTGGTGATGGCAGGAGCAGTGGTAGCGGCGCTGCCAACGGCTCTGGTTTACATTTTTCTTGGACGCTTCTTCGTACGAGGCCTCTTAGCGGGATCGGTGAAAGGTTAGCGTTCTGAGAAAATCTTTATGCGAGCTTACGATTTAGTCATCGTCGGAACGGGGATGGGGGGCGGGACGCTGGCGTACGCGCTGCGGGATTCTGGCCGGAAAATTCTGCTGGTGGAGCGGGGCGATTATCTTCCGTCGGAACCCGAAAACTGGAGTGCGGAGGCGGTTTTTAAACAAAAGAGATATAAGCCCAAAGAGCAATGGTTCGACGATTCGGGGCATACTTTTCCACCGGGAGTTCATTATTTTGTCGGTGGCAATACGAAGGTATACGGAGCGGCTCTTCCGAGGTTTCGGAAGGAGGATTTTTTAAACCTTGAACATGAGGACGGAGTGTCACCGGCCTGGCCGGTGTCGTACGAGCAGTTTGAGCCCTACTATTGTCGTGCTGAACAGATGCTCTTCGTCCACGGCGAAACCGGAGGCGACCCGACAGAACCACCGCGCTCAGCGCCCTTCCCATTTCCAGCAGTGCCGCACGAGCCATACATCGAGGATCTGAAACAGAGATTCGAACATCAAGGACTGCACCCCTTCTTCCTTCCCTTAGGAATTGATCTGCGACAGGGCGGAAGGTGCATTCGCTGCAAAACCTGCGACGGATTTCCCTGTAAGGTCGACGCCAAAGCGGATGCGGACATATCTTGCGTGCGACCTGCCCTCGCATCAGGCAACGTTGAATTGATGACGCGCGCTTTTGTCCGGCGACTCATCACAGATACCTCCGGCAAAAAGGTTATCGAAGCCGAAATGGAGCGCGATGGCCAAAGTCTGCGAATCGGTGGAGATACATTTATTGTCTCTTGCGGAGCGGTCAACTCCACGGCGTTGTTGTTGCGTTCGGCGTCTTCTCTTCATCCAAACGGTTTAGCAAATTCGTCCGGATTGGTGGGCCGAAATTATATGGTCCATAACAATACCGCGCTGATGGCAGTCAACCCTTTTCGGATGAATCCGACGACGTTCCAGAAGACGATGGCGATCAACGATTACTATTTTCGCGGCGAGGAGGGTTACCGATTTCCTCTGGGTAATCTGCAGCTTCTGGGGAAGCTGCAGGCCGGGATGCTCACTGCCAATCAACGCTGGGTACCGAAGCCTATATTGGGAGCATTGACCCATCGGAGCGTGGACTGGTGGGTCATGTCCGAAGACCTGCCCGATCCCCAAAACCGAGTGACTCTTGGAGCAGGCGGCAGAATCGAAGTTCGTTTTCGCCCGAACAACCTGCGCGCGCACGACCGTTTGATTCGAGCGGCCACCCGAATGTTAAGAAAAGCAGGTTATCCTATCGTTCTCATTCAACGCATGGGAATCGAGACTAATTCGCATCAGTGCGGTACGATAAGATTTGGGACTGACCCGACGAAATCGGTGCTCGATGCTTTTGGCCGGAGCCACGACGTGCCAAATTTGTTCGTGGTGGACTCCTCATTTTTTCCTTCTTCTGCGGCGGTCAACCCGGCCCTCACGATCGCCGCCCAAGCGCTGCGCGTAGCCGATCACATTAAAGGCCAAATTCCGGGCGCCCACTATGCGAACCCAAGTCAAAACCCGATGCCAACAACACGATCCCAAGTTTCAGGCAAGAACAGCCATTAGCCTGCATCGCTCAAAAATCTCCAGAGATTTGTGAGCGATGCAGGCTTAATCCTGAAGCCATCTCGCTCGATTATGTTTCGATCCAAAATTATACCTATAGAAAAGATCGGCGAACTGATTGCCGATAACGCTGTTGTCACCGTCAGCTCCTCAAGCGGGTTAGGGTGCCCGGATGCCTCGTTACGATCAATCGGTAAATATTTCCTTGAGAAAGGCAAACCGCGTGGAATCACAGCTATCCACCCGATCGCTGCAGGTGACATGTACGGAATCCCGGGGGTGGATCACATAGCTCATCCCGGTCTTTTGAAAAGGGTCATTGCGGGCTCTTTCCCAAGCGGCCCCTCGAACATGCCGAGCCCCAAAATCTGGCAAATGATCAATGATAACCAGGTTGAGGCTTATAATGTGCCCAGTGGCATCCTTTTCCACATGCACCGCGAATCGGCTGCCGGTCGGCCCGGCGTCCTGACAAAGGTGGGCATGGACACTTTCGTGGATCCACGCCGGCAGGGCGCTCAGATGAATAAATGCACGACCCAGGACATTGTTCGGCTTATTAACTTCGAAGGCGACGAATGGCTATTTTTTCCCTCGATCCCGCCAGATGTCGCGATCATCCGCGCCACCACCTCCGATGAACGTGGCAATTTGACCATGGAGCATGAAGGCGCTTACCTGGGTGCCTTTGATCAAGCATTGGCGGCGCGTAACAATGGCGGAATAGTCATAGCTCAGGTTAAACGTCTGACGGCTTTTGGCACCTTGAGGCCGCAACAGGTTCGTGTGCCTGGTGTGCTTGTGGACTACGTCGTCATCGATCCAGACCAGCAGCAGACCACTCAGACTCCCTATAATCCCGCCATAAGTGGCGAGGTCTTTCGGCCGCTGTGGGATTTTAAACCTATTGAATGGGGAGTCGATAAAATCATCGCAAGACGCGCGGCGCTGGAGCTTTGCGAGGAAGACGTGGTCAACCTTGGCTTCGGAATCTGTGCACTCGTGCCAAGAATTTTGCTCGATGAAGGGTTGCACGGCGAAGTGACCTGGGTAATCGAACAGGGTGCCGTTGGCGGCATGCCCCTGCTGAATTTCGCGTTCGGCTGTGCTTCGAACGCAGATGCCATTGTTCCCTCCCCGGACCAGTTCACCTTTTTTCAAGGCGGTGGTTTTGATCGCAGTTGCCTCTCCTTCCTGCAAGTCGATCAGGAGGGTAACGTCAACGTGTCACGGCTAGCTTTCCGCCCACACGTGACAGCGGGCTGCGGAGGTTTTATTGATATCACCGCAACCGCCCGAGCCCTGCTTTTCTGCGGCTATTTCACAGCTGGGGGCCTCGACTTGCGGGTGGAGGATGGTCGCCTGCGGATCGTAAAAGAGGGCAAGAACCGAAAATTCGTCCCGGAGGTTGAACACATTACCTTTAGTGGGCGGAGGGCACGGCAACTTAAGCAGGACGCGTTGTACATCACTGAACGTTGCGTACTGCGCCTGGAGCCGGAAGGTCTGACGGTGATCGAAATTGCTCCCGGAGTCGATTTAAAGCGCGATGTGCTTGCCCAGGCCGACATACCGCTGCGGGTGAGCGATACGTTGAAAACTATGGATGAGCGGATTTTCCGGCCGGAGCCGTTCGGCCTGAAACTCAACCCGCCCAGTTAGGATTCCCTTTTGTCATGGACATGCAGCTTTCAGCCCAAAATCAAGCCTTTACCGCCCTGAGCGTTGCGGAAACCACTACGCTCGACGCCCTTTTTGAGCAACTCTTCCCTTTCGACGAAAGCGGGCCTGGCGCTTCGGCAATCGGGGTCATCCAATATCTCGACCGGGCGCTCAGTGGCCCATACGCGCATCACGTGGAAACCTATCGGCTCGGGGTTTACGCGCTGGACGCCGAATCCGAACGCCGTTTCGGCAAGCCTTTCGCCGACACGGATGGCTCTCAGCAGAGCGAACTGATCGGAGCACTGGAACGAAACGCAGCGCCAAGTTTTCAAGCAGTCGAGGCCAAAGCCTTTTTCGAACTGGTACGCTCCCATCTGCAGGAAGGTCTTTTTTCCGACCCTGTTTACGGAGGCAATCGTGATAAATCGGGGTGGCGCGTTTTGGGTCATCCGGGTGTTTGGCTTGAGAATAGTGCCGAAGAAAACTTGAC
>JAFAMB010000101.1 GCA_019233825.1 Verrucomicrobiota bacterium
CGTGAGGCGGACCCGCGGGCCGGACCCGCGAGGAGCGCGGCCCGCCCGACAACATCAACATTCTATGCAGGATCGTAAACTAAACCGTGGATTTTGTATTGAAACCGGCCCTATTTGAGGTCCCAATTGCTTCGAGACCCAAAACCCGGGTATAGCAAATGCAGACAATCGTTATCGGCCATAGGAATCCCGACATGGATTCAATCTGTTCGGCAGTCGCCTATACCGAACTGAAACGCAAACTGGGCTTAACCGATGTCGTGGCGGCGCGAGCCGGCAATACGAACGAGCGGATTGACCTGGTGTTGCATAAGTTTGGAGTGCCTGCTCCAAAGTTCCTGAGCGACGTCTCGCCCACGGTGAGCGATGTCATGGATACCCAGTTCATCTCCCTGGATCACCATTCTTCGATTTATCAAGCGATGAACTCCATTGAAAAGAAGCGCATTCGCGGTTTACCGGTCGTTGACGCCGATAACCGTTGCCTTGGGTTGCTCTCCGCTTGGATGATCAGTCAGTACCTTTTTCCGGGCCGTCAGGAAGCGCCACATTCTCGCCAAGTATTCGGATCAATTTCGGACATCGCTCAGTCGTTCGATGGTCATCTTATTTTCGGGGAGCCTGACGATAACCGGCGAAGAGTCGTTTTAATGATTGCGGCAATGAGCCCAGCCTCCTTTGCCGAGAGACTCCAAAGATCTCAGCGGCAGGAAGTGATGGTCTTTGTGGGAGATCGAGAGGACATTCAACTACATGCGATTGAAGCCAATGTTCTTGCTGTCGTGATCACCGGAGGAATGGAACTCTCAGCCAAGGTCAAAGCGGCCGCAAAACAGAGCGGCGTGCGCCTCATGTCCAGCCGGTATGATACTGCCACCACGGTTTTACTGGCTCGCGGTGCCGCAAAAATCGATTCAATGATCGACCCGCAGTTCACGAGCTTGTCGCCTGAAACGCCGTTGAGGTCGGCTCGCCACGTGGTGGCCGCCTCATCGGAACATGTTTTTCCGATTCTGGATGGCGACAAGCGACTGGTCGGCATTCTTTTGAAGAGCGACTTTATCAAACCGATTCCGCGCCGGCTGATTCTCGTGGACCACAACGAACTCGGACAGGCCGTTAAAGGAGCGGGTGAGCTCGAGATCATCGAGGTGCTGGACCATCACCGCTTGGCAAGCTTCAACACTGATATCCCGATTCTTTTCTGGAATAACCCGGTAGGCTCCACCAGTACATTGGTAGTATTGTCTTACGATCAGCACGGGATAGTCATCGATCGCCCGATCGCCGGACTCTTGATGGCCGGACTTATTTCCGACACTCTCAATCTTACGTCACCCACGGCTACTCCGATCGATGCCAAGGTACTCGAGAACCTTAGTAAGATAGCCGGCATAAAACCGGCCGATCTTGCCGAAAGCATTTTCGCGGTAGGCTCACCTCTGCTTACTTTACGCCCTAAAGAAGTCATCTTAGCGGATTGTAAAGACTACACGGAAGATAGCTTCGGTTTCAGTGTTTCCCAGATCGAGGAATTGGGATTCTCGCATTATTACGAGAAGCAGGACAGCCTGCTCGAGGAATTAGAGGCCTATCGCTCAAAACAGGGGAACTACTTTGCCGCGCTGCTGATTACCGACGTAAACACTCAAAACTCACTGCTTTTGATTTCAGCTCCAGCCGAGTTCCTGGACACCATCACTTATCCCAGGCGCGCTCCAAACCTTTTTGAACTCAATAACGTGGTCTCACGCAAAAAACAACTCGTGCCGTACCTATTGGATTGTCTTCATAAAATCAATGCAAGTATCTCTCCTGATTCGTGATAACGCGCACCGTTCAAAGCTGGTTCTGGATTTCACCAGACGACCGGGCAAAACCAATAGCTTGGCAAATCCTCTGTCTGAATTGGGTACTTGCTTTTTTGCTGCTGACACTGATCTGCTTTTTCTCCTTCCGCCAGCTCCACTATAATTGGAATTGGCAAACAGTGGGGGGCTACAGCGGTTTTTTTTGGCGAGGCTGGTGTAACACTCTCAAGATAGCTGCACTTGCGCTGGTACTGAGTACGCTGATCGGCATGCTGGCGGCCCTGGCCAGGAGGTCCGGTTTTCTCGTGTTGCGGGCATTGAGCCGTTTGTATGTAGAGCTTGTCCGCGGTACGCCATTGCTGGTGCAGATTTCATTCGCCTTTTACGTAGTAGCGGATGCTTTTCACTTTCAGGACCGCTTTACGGTTGGACTCTTGACATTGTCTCTATTCTCCGGCGCGTTCATCAGTGAGATTGTTCGCGGCGGAATCGAGAGCGTCGGTGCGTCTCAATTGGAATCTGCCCGAGCGATTGGGCTTACCAGATTCCAAACTTATCGGTACGTGATTTTTCCGCAGGCGATCCGGGTGATCCTTCCGGCACTGGCCGGCATGTTCGCCAGTCTGATCAAAGATTCCTCACTGCTCTCGGTGATTTCTATCGAAGAATTTACCTGGAACGCGCAGCAGGTTTCCGCTTTGACGTACAGTAATTTTGAATGTTACATCCCATTAGCCATAGGATATCTGGTTCTGACCTTGCCCATACTCCTATGGACCCAGTGGCTCGAGAAACGCACTCGCTATGAAACTTAAAGCCACGGATTTGTGCAAAGCATTCGGCCGCCAGACCGTCCTGCAGAATGTGAACGTAAATTTGGAGCGGGTTCACGCGCTCGCACTGATTGGGCCTTCCGGAGGCGGCAAATCAACACTGCTGCGTATTATTGCGGGCCTCGAGAAACCGGACAGTGGACGGCTGCGGCTCAACGACCAGGAAATCGTTTACGGAGAAAAGGAGCTGATGGCACACCGGCGATCCGTCGGAACCGTGTTTCAGGCATTCAACCTCTTTCCCCATTTAACAGCCCTGCAGAACATCACTCTTCCTCTGGAAAAAGTGCATCAATACAAGGCGGGTGAGGCGCGCCAGGTTGCCGAAGAAATCCTCGCGCGTTTCCAATTATTGGAACATAGCCATAAGCCGCCTGCGCAATTGTCGGGCGGCCAACGGCAACGCGTAGCCATCGCGCGCGCAATTTCCATTAAACCGAAACTGCTGCTTTTCGATGAACCAACCTCCGCTCTCGATCCGGAAATGACGGCCGAAGTGCTGGAAGTGATCGAAGAGCTCCGCAAGGAGGGGCGCGATCTGGTGTTGGTGACACATCAGATGGGTTTTGCTCATCGGATCGCTGATCAGATCGCGCTGTTAAGCGGCGGGCAAATTTTGGAGTGTGGCCCACCTTCGCAGGTACTGGACGACCCTGAGTCGGAGACAACGCGGCAGTTTCTGGCCAAGATCCTGAAGTATTGAGGGCTTCCTAGAGGGAAACGCACTATGATCGAGCAATACACAAGAAAAAGCGGCTCATCCGATTTCCTCAACCCGCAAAACCTGTTCGAAGCCTGAACCGGGCCGTTAGAGGCAGATGATCGGATAAATCCATCGTACCTTCCTGAAGCACGGCGTAATCTTCGATAGCAACCTTTGGCGACGCGAAGAAGTAATCGAGGGTTCGCACCGGTAGACGGTTAGCACCCACGCGCCGCGTGAAAGTGAAATAGTGGCGCATATGTTTCCCGGTCGCCGCTGTAACAGTTGGAACGCCCGCGTATTGTTCGTAGAGCACGCCGATCTCGGCTGGCTCGCGATGAATACCTCGGTCTTGAGGATTCAACCGGGCGGATTGGCCAGGTGGCAGCAGATTGAAGTCGCCACCAAGGATCCAGGCCAGGTTCTGGTCGTCCAGCGTTTTCAATCGCCACAGCAGCTTCTGAATTTGGCGTTCCATCACGTCCGTGCCCTTGGGAAAGGCCTCCAAATGAGTGTTCAGCAGCACGAGACTTCGTCCGTTAGCGAGCGGAATTTCAACCTCTAGAATCGCGCGCTTCAAGCCGAAGTCGCGTTCGAGCGGGTTCCCGGGCGTGCGCGGGAGTTGATAGCGGCGCGCCTTGCCTAGGCGATAGCGTGAGAAGATAACGAGTTTGGTGCCGACCGACCCCATTATTTTCAGGTGCGGTACGAACTTCGATTTCCAATAAAACGTCGAAACGTGATTCCGGATCTCTGCCGGCATAGCGCCACGAAGCAGCGCGACCTCGTCGTGGTAAGCGGTTCTGCGGGCGCCGCAATCAACTTCCTGGAACAAAACGAAATCTGGATTTGTTTCAGCGATCAAGGCCGCGACTTTCGCAATAGTCGACTCGATGTCGCTCCGGGCCACGAAGGTATCCGGACCGCCGTCGTAAAAGAAATGGTAGCCGGTTCCCGCGAGAAACTGCACATTGAAAGTAATGGCGTTGATCGGCTGATCGGGCGAAAGCAGGGGAGCGCCCTCGGTGTTGCCGGCCTCCTCGCACTCAACCGGTCTGGGATGATAGTTGAGATACCTCGAAAGCAGGAAACCGCCGGTTACTGCTCCAGCCACCCAGGCCACAACCCTGAGCGAAATCCTTCCCCATGGTCTCATCGCCGGTTAAGGGGACGTTGTATTTTGGATCTTGGTTGCTGGGCCAGGTCAACGACTTTCGCGTGCGCCGCTTCGCCCGGACCGGGTGCAACGGTCTCGACCTCCGCCCCCCGCTTTTTGACCAGCTTTGCAGCAATAGTAAAGCACATGGTCCGATAAGGATTCGAACCGTCGTCTACAAAGACGATTTTCTTGCCACGCAGGTCTTTTCTGCCCCTTACTCTCTGACCGATGCCCAGATTTTCGAGCATCGATTCGGCGTGTGTTTGCGCTCTTTTCCAAGACATAGCAACAGGGGAGGGAACATAGGAGGCATCGAACAGATTGGCGAGGCAAAATTTCGGGCTCACGGCCGGGAGGGCTGTGCAACTTCGAAATGGGAATTGCCTTTCGCGTGGGACCGAGAATCCAGGAACCACGCGACCAGAAAAACGCTCACAAGTTGGCTGAAAACGAGGATAATCGCGAGCGGTTTGTGACTTTTGCTAGGGTCGATGACGGCCACGAGCAAAAGAGACAAGCAGATCTGGCAGCAAAAGACCGGGAGCATATTGCGCCCGACAATGCTGAATGGCCGGAGCAGAATTTCCCAGCGCTGCAATGCCGGGAGGAGTTTTGATATGACCCAGGCTGTCGCGAAAAAATTCATCACTCGCAAGGGTCCGAGATGCCACTTGTCCAGAATCCAAAGCTGCTTACCCGGGTCGATCTGCAGCGCTATGGTATACCAGCGAAGCCCGAGGAAGGCGATCGCCAGGAGCAGCAGGAAAATTTCCGCCCGCAACGATAATTGAAGTAGCGGCCTTTTTTCCTGGGCGCTCTTACCAAAAATCAGCCCGCCAACCCAGAGCAGCTGCCAGGAAAGAATATCGAAGGGGCCAAGGTTAAGGAATGATGCGTCCTTGAAGCTGGCAAGGAACATATCGCGGACGCGAAACTGGGAGACGACCCAGAGTCCGGTACTGACAAGCAATACTCTTTTCCATCCCCATTGCTTCGCGGCCCAGAATGCGCAAGGCGTCAGCAATGAGAAGAGGACATACATCGGCAATATGTCCATCAGCGGAGGTTGGAAAACCAGGGCGAGCGCCGCTAGCATGGCTGCTCCCGGGTTCTTGAAATACTGGTCGAGCAGGTTCTGGATCCCGGGAAATTCCGCCAGGAAAACGCCGCCTACCAAAAACGCAAAAACCAGGGTCCCGATATGGGCGCGATAGATCCGAAAAGCCCGTGAGACGGTCGCCGCGCGGGCTGCTGGAAATCCAAGTTTTTCCGAACGGCGCTGAAAAAGTAAACCCGCTAAAAACGCAGAAACATACACAAATGCCTCGGCGGTCGAGAAAAAGCCGATTGGCTGATCTGTAAATATCCGCAGCGGCGACGGCGCATGGTTCACCACCATCATCAGGAGCAAAAAACCCCTGAGGATATCAAGCTCGATAAACCGCTTCAATCTCGACGGGCCATGGCCTCCCTCCTCCGTGTGTTCCACTCGCTTAATTCTCTCCCTCTTTACTTTCCGGTTTCCAATTCAAGATGATGCAGTATTTAGACGCAACCAAGGCGCGCGGGTTTCAAACGAAGAATGTGCTTACCGACGAACGCGGAAGATGTCCTCGATTGACGCAGGAAAATTCCAGTATCCGCAGAGAAATCAACCGGAAGAAGCCTTCTGGCGCCCTCCGGACGAATCTTGCTCTCATCGTGATGTGCTTGCCTTGCGGATTGGACACTCCTGAGATAGAAACTCCCCCACCTCTCGCCGTAGGATCTGATAACCTGCCGGGCTCAAGTGGATTTGATCGCTCACAAACAACGATCGGATTGGCTTGTGATCTTGTCCCAGCATATCGGAAAAGACGTCAATATATTCTGTCTCTGGTTGGGTCTTTAGGAAGTCTTCCACAAGGTGATTGAACTTCAGGATGTTATCCAGAAACATCAAACGCGCCGGGCTCGGTTTCACCGAGACGAACGCAATCGGTATCGAGGGAGAATAGGTCCGAAAAATCGCAAATAATTGCTGGAATGAGTTAAAAACCTTCTCCGGTGGTGTGCCGACGGCGAGGTCGTTATCGCCGGCATAGATCACGATGGCGGAAGGTTTGCGCGGAAGAACTATTCTATTGGCGTACCGAACGCAATCCGTCAGCCGAGACCCGCCGAATCCGCAATTGAGTACTGCATATCCGGAAAAATCCTGTTGCAAAGATTTCCAAAGTCGAATGGAAGAACTGCCGTAAAAAACGATCGGGCTCGATGCGATCGGAGATTGCGAAAGCTTGGCCTCCAGAGCAGTGACCTCCGAATCAAACGGGTTGGCGGGAATCGGGCTGGGGGACACGGCCAGGGGAGCCGGATCGGGTGGCGCGACAGTTTGCGTGCGAGCGGTATTTGACGCAGGTCCTGTGATGAGGCCCACGAGAACCATAAGCAGGATTGTTGCGGCGGGAATATCTGCGGCAAATTCCATAAAATCGTTGAGCCGCCACCTTAGCGTTCCCCGGCGGTTGCCGCAAGGGCCATCGGCTTTTCAAAACTTGCTACCGATCGGGCGCTAATTTACAAATAGTTCTCTCCAAATGAGCCTATTCCAAACAATCCTCGAATCCATCGAGAACCCGAATCATGCCGGCAGCCAACAAGATCTGCATGGTCTAGTCAATATCGCCCAATTGCTCCCGGGAGTCCAAGGAGCGGAACAGCATGTGCAGCCCATCCTTGGCGTACTCGGATCGCATCTGCAGGACGCATTAAGCCAACAGCGACAAACCAATGGTGAGCGCGCCGTCCAACAAACCGTGTCGAATCTGTCGCAGCCGGGAGCCGGCCTTGAGGAGATCGAAAACCTGTTTGGCCGGGAACGGTTGGATGGAGTGATAGGACAAATCGCGCAGCGCACCGGTTTGGATTCGCAGCTGATCATACAGTATCTGCCGGCTCTGATCCCGGTGGTCATGAAGCTGCTGGCCTCGGGAACACATCAGACCGATCCGCAGGCGCCCAATCCAGTCCTGAACAATTTTCTCGGTGCGAACCAGAATGGGGGTGCCCTCCTGAGTGAAGCATTTCAGCTGGCGTCCCAGTTTGTGCGCCGCTAGCCCGCAATGAATGAATGAGACAAACTGTCTGCAATTCTTCTCTTGAGAAAGCAGCGGAATCCGCCGTCGCTTCGCTATGGCGCGGCCTTTTCCCGCTTCCGGACGCGCCGTAGCTCGAAGAGCGGAGGTGGTTGTCCGGCGTAGCCGGGGGCCGCTTTCGCTCTTCGAGCTACAGCGCGCCCACAGACTTGGTAAGGCCGCGCCATAGCGAAGCGACGGCGGGATTCTGCTGCTTGAGCCTGCAGGAGCTCAAGCGCCGCCAGACTTCCTGGGGCAAGCGATCGAAGAGTAAGAGAGGGACAGGTCAAATCTCGAAGATTCCATTCGGGAGCCGAATTGCTCTTGCTTTGTGGGTCTCCCAATCGGTACTGGATCAGAAACGTCCCCACTTGTGCTGGCGAAGTCCTACAGAGCGGTGGCATGACAAATCGAAAATTGGGTGTGGCCTGCGGACAACATGCCCCTCACGAGCGGTAAGGCGAACCTGACGGCGTAGCGCAAACAGGGAAGGGGGTTTTTTGGACGCGGGACTGCGATTTGGGCCACGGAAAGCCTTGACTATCGCTACAGTGGGGAAGGGGGTACCGGCGAAGTGTATTTGCTTCAAAGGTTTTGTTCACTTCGTTAAGTTCGAGCCGATCGGTCGGATTCGCAGATCGCGGAAGACCCAGGACACTGGCAGGCTGCGGACGCTACGTTGCCCGGTCGTCCGGCAGTTCCACCT
>JAFAMB010000072.1 GCA_019233825.1 Verrucomicrobiota bacterium
AGCAGCGCTTGTTTCTCGAGGAGGTGATTTGCGAGCAGGGGCAAATCGCCTTGCCTCTCGCGTAGTGGAGGAAGCGCGATGCGAAGCACGTTGAGTCGATAGTAAAGGTCCTCGCGGAATTTACGTTCCTGGATAATGCGTTCGAAGTCCGTGTTAGCGGCGGCGATTACGCGCACGCTGGCCCGGGAAGGTTTAAATGCGCCAAGTGGCCTGAACTCGCCGTCCTGCAGGAAGCGCAGCAGTTTCACTTGCGATGCGAATGGTAGGGCGTCGACTTCATCGAGGAACATGGTGCCACCGTCAGCTTCTTCGACCATTCCGATCCGGTCCTTAACGGCTCCCGTAAACGCACCGCGCTGATGACCAAAGAGTTCGCTCTCCATGAGTGTTTCGGGGATTGCGCCGCAGTTAACCGGCACAAACGGCTGTCCAGCTCGAGCGCCCAGGTAATGGATCGCTCGGGCAAAGACGTCTTTTCCGGTGCCCGATTCTCCCCGAATAAGAACTGGGACGTCGCATGCCGCAATCCGTGGAAGCCTGTTCACCTCTGCAACAAAAGCGGGGCTCTCCCCAACGATGCTGCGAATGCCAACGCCCGCCTTAATGCGCGCGATCAGAGAACACCTGGAACTCAAAGGAACAATCATTCGCCGGAGCCGTGGCAAAAGATCATCAGCACGATATGGAGGAAGGAGAAAATCAGTCGCGCCTTGCGAGAGCAGTTCCAAAATCCCGTCCGCGCTGAGACCGCGCGGTGCCACCAGGATCGGCCGCTGCGGATTATCCAGCCGGAGGCGGGCGAACAGCGGCTTGACAACCGCTGTGTCGGTGGTGCTGAGCAGTACTATTACCGCCGCCGGCCGGAGAGCCTTGATTTCCGATGCGATCGGCATCGGACCCTGAGAGCAAACCTCGAGCTGAAGGCGGTTCCATGCGAAATCGCCTGCCTGCTCGACTGCGGCACGCAAACTGGGCTCCTCTGAATCAATCTGGTCGAATGAAAAAAATCCGATCAGACAAACCGTGTCTCCGGAAGATCGGGAAGTAGTAGGCGCACGGCCGGAGCGACGCCTTTTGGCGTGTAATGGTAACAGCTCGCGATGCTCTGATCCGTGCGCCATACCTGTTTTGGTTCCATCTTGTTCTGACCGTATGCGCCTCCATGCATCGACTGGCGGAGCTCTCCCTGACTGCGTAAAAATCCAAATGTTACGACAGATTACGATGGGCGCTTGGAAATGTTAAGCGCATTCGTCTCGTTAAGCCTGCAAAATGCCATTTCTACTCCAAACGGGTAAGGACAGTCGCAGCTAAGCCGCAGAGTCGCCGACTCTGCGTGCGCCCTTTTAACTGAGGCATGCATCATGCTCTCGCAACTCTTACAACACTCAACTGATGGTTGCATATCGCCAGGAGATCCTATGGCCGCAAACCTCTTGACAAGAAAAGTAAACGCCTTCGTTCTATGGCGGGTAGGGAATACTAACCAACCGCCAACCCTGATTATCGGGCAACTGCAACCTGGCAACCCCTTTCAATTCACGGGCGAGCAACCTTTCCCACTTCAACTCGTACCAGGCTTCGCGGACCTTTGGCAGATCGCGGCGGCGCAGTGCGACCTGGTTGACGGCCAAGTCTACCATTACTGGTTCGAAGTGTCGGTGAGTCATCCGGATCGTCCGACCGATGCCAGGGTGCGGATCACCGATCCTACGGCAACCACGGTGGACTGGCGCCTGCGCGGGCCACGCCTTGACGCTCCCTTTGGCGCTGACGATCGTTATCCCGCCTCCGTGATAAAATTCAGTGGCGGAAAGCTCCTGACCGCTGATCCGAACGGCGCAATCGCCCGTATCGTTAATGAACCTTCCCTGGACACGCTACCGACCAATAACCGGCTCGTCATTTACGAGCTACCCACCACATGGACTCGGTCCGCAGAAGTCGGCGGACGCGACATGGGGGTCGGAACATACCGGGACGTGACTGCTCTCATCGATGCAGATGTCGACGGCGCGAATTTTGACGATCTGGACGTGACACGCCTCGGCCGCTCATATCTCACAGAGATCGGGATCAACGCACTAGAACTCCTCCCGCCGGCAGACTCGGTATACAACCGCGATTGGGGGTACGGCACAACCAGCTACCTCGCGCCCGATTTTGAACTCGGTTATCCCGACACCTTTTCGGATCCGATGCCCAACTGCCTGCTGGCCGAACTAGTCGGCGCCTGCCATGGACATCAAATCCGCTTTTTCATCGATTCCGTAATGGCCTTTTCAAAAAATAACTCCTACTTGGCGGCAAGCTGCGACGACTTTTTTATCCTTGACCCGTCCGAGGCCAAGTCCGATCCGGATGCTCACAATTCTCGCGGGCAAGACGATAACAATCTTCGTAACGCTTACGGCGCAACGCTGTTTCGGTACGCGAAACAGGTTCAAGGCTTTGATCCCTTCCCGGACCAGAGCCCACACCAGAGCCCGGACCAGAACCAGACTATTTCACCCGCGCGTCAGCTCATGAAGACTTCTCTCGCCCGCTGGATGGCCGATTTTCACATCGACGGGATCCGGATGGACAGTGTCGAGAACGTCGCTAACTGGGATTTTATACAAGAGTACAAAGATCTTGCCCACAACCTGAACAGGGAGCGGTTCAACGCGCAGGGTGCGGCTGGCGCAGATGAACGTTTCCTCGTGGTAGGGGAAGAACTGAGCGAACCTCATGATCTCTTGCGCCAGCAGCGGTTGGACGGTCTTTGGCATCAGAGCTTCAAAGATTACATCCGCATGGCCCTCATCGGGCGCAACCACGAGAACGAGTCAACGTTTGAAGCAACCGTTCGAAAAGCAATTGATTGTCGCGAGTTCGGTTATTCTCACCTTGCCCAAGCCGTCATTTATCTCACCTCACATGATGTCGAAGGGTTCCGCAATGAGCGGATTTATAACTTCTTCCTCAATAACAGAGTTGGAGATATCGAGAAGCGCGTCAAGCTGGCCTTCGCGTGCCTCCTCACCGCCGTCGGCATACCCATGATCCTCGCCGGTGACGAATTCGCCGACCAACACAATCTCTTTGATGCAAACGGTCAGGTTACCCAGGCCGGCGGTAAGCAGGTCGATCCGGTCAACTTCTCACGTCTTGGCGACGACTGGCGAACACGTATAAAGGAATATGTGTCCCCTCTCATTCATCTTCGTACTACCTACGACGCCCTCGCAGTCGATGACACCGAGTTCATCCATACCGATTTCGACGATGGTAAGCGCGTCCTTGTCTGGCGCCGCGGTCAACCGGGGTCGGATCAGCAGGTCGTTGTTCTCGCAAACTTCTCCGACTTCGGTACCCCGGATCCATTGAACGCCAGCTCAGAATATGTCGTCCCGGGATGGCCGGCTACGCCGCCGAGCAAACGGTGGCATGAAGTGCCACAGGACCGCGATGTGCCGCCGGGTCAAATTGGACGCGAACCGATTTTTCCTTGGGAAGCGAAGGTTTACGCGTTATTTTGAGAGTTCGCGTCGCTGTCAAAATCCGTTGGTAATAGCGTAGCCAGCCTGGTGGCGCGTCGCTTAAGGCTGGAGTAGGCGAAGCGTCCCCGCTTTGCATCCCTTCAAAGCCATGCAAACCGAGACGGTTCGCCTACATTTTGACGCCTCTGTGAGCTTTGGATCGCCTACGTTAGCGCTCGTGTGGGTGTGATCCCGGATCGTGAATAAATCCGCTGCAAGCGCGTCGCCGGAGTACAATTCTCCTGCTTTTCAGAGCGATGAACCGTCCGAGACCTTCGAACTGGATATATGCGACAAGGGTCGGGACATTTTTGTCCAAGCTATTAAATCACCTCGTAAGAGTCGGCGATTGCCCAGGAAAGCATTCCTATCGGCAAAGACAAAAAGATCCTGCTAACCGGAGTGAGCGGTGCACGCACGCCCGGCGGAAAAATTTTGGGAAAAAACCCACACCGCGTCGATATTCAAATCCAATCTTTCTCCCGAGCCGTTTCCTGAGCGGCTTTATAGCGCGAAAATCTCACGAGCGCTTTGGCCTGTGAGATTTTCGGGTTAGGCATGTTTGATGCTGCGAACGTTAGTGAATTGGCCAACCAATGTTCCCCGCTCAGTGCGAAATTACCGGAGCTTGCTCGACAGATTCTGCGATACCTTCAGCAGCATCCCAAAGCGCAGGATACGATCGAAGGTATTGCGGTGTGGTGGGTGTCAGAGCGGGCCATCAAAAAATGGCTACCTCAAGTGCGCAAGGCTCTAGCGGTGTTAGTCACACATGGGTATCTCGAAAAGCATACCGCGGCCGGCGGAAATGTCTTTTATCGCCTTCCCCCTTCCCAACGGTCGCGAATCGCGTCCCGGAGATGACCGAGCAAAACTGACGATGAATCCTTTCGGTCGCATTCCTACCGAGCCAATACATGGGCCTCTCGATATTTGGAGAGAAACCAATTGGTTTGCAATCCATGTAAAGCCGCGCCGAGAGGGTTTTGCTTCTATGAACGTCGGTGCACTTGGCATCGAGATTTTGTTCCCTCGGGTCAAAGCTGAACGCCTGGTACGCGGGGCAGCTCAGCAGAGGATCAAGGCGCTATTTCCAGGTTACTTTTTCGTCCGATTTTGTCCTGAAAACTCTTTTGAATCAGTCAAGGCCACACCCGGCGTTTTGCAAGTTCTGAGTTCCGGGCGAATACCAATCCCGGTACCCGAGGGGGTCGTCCAAGAAATTCGGGATCGGATCCAGGAAGACGGTCTCATCCAAATCCGTCCACAATCTTTTGCGCCGGGAACCCTGGTAAAAATTCAGAGCGGCCCCTTTGAAGGAATGATGGGCAGAGTCCAGAGGGAGTTAGACGACCGAAAGCGCGTAGCGATCTTCCTTGAAACTCTTTTTAACGCACGGGTGCTGATCGAAAGACGGTGGATTGAGGTCGAGGCGGCATAGCCGCTCCCACCGAAGAATTTCCAGGATGACAACGGCTCTAGAGCCGTTGTGCGGAGCCTGCCCAGATTCAGCTTAAACCCGAGTGCCGCTGATAGCTTGTGCCGGTACGCCTGCCCCTTAGAGAAATTGGCCGTGATCACACAAAAAAGGCCTGCACTTGAAAAGAGAGGATCTATATGCCTGCAACGTTAACCTATCCCGGCGTCTATATCGAAGAGATCTCGAGCGGTGTACACACCATTACCGGTGTCGCCACATCGATTGCCGCCTTTGTCGGTTGGGCGCCGAAAGGTCCAATCAGCGAAGCGACGCTCGTGCAGAGCTGGTCGGACTTCCAAAGCCACTTCGGAGGCTTTAGCCAAAGCAATGGCTTGCCTAATTATCTGGGTTACGCAGTCAATCAATTTTTCAACAATGGCGGTCAGCAGGCCTACATCGTTCGTTTGGTAGCGGACGGCAATGATGGAACAATGACTGCGGGTGCGGC
>JAFAMB010000058.1 GCA_019233825.1 Verrucomicrobiota bacterium
CCTGGCTCGTCAGAGTCTTGGCTCAGGGGTGGTGCCTTGCCTTTTCGAGCACGAGCACGAGCAGGAGCACGAGCAAGCCCTGAGCGTTTGCTTACCCGAGGGATTTTCGGTTGACTACTTCGCGCCGGCTTGCAGCTAAAGAACGGGCCATGAGGTTTACTCGAGCGATGTTGGCGCGAATTCGTTCGATGTAACGATTGTGGCCTTTCCGATCGTCGAGCACCCGGTACACTGCCTTCCACTCCTTGCCGAGCATATGCATGACGTATCCGTGGAAGAACTTTTCGGTGCTTTCCAGCAGGTCCAGAAGATTTTTGTGCACGGCAAAGCTCGTCTTTTGAAATCGAGAAAAGTGTGTTGCTTCCCGGAATTCCAAGTACAAACCAGCCAGGCGTTCCGGGTAATCCTCGGCCGCCATCTGTCCGAGCATGTCGCCGCTGGCAACGATCGCTCCGATCAACCACTCGCGGGAATCCCGAAACGGGATGTCACCCATGCATACGGATATTGCAGTGGCACTGATTGCATTCTGGATTTGACGTAGCTCATCGCGATTGAACCCAAACGCAGGCAACAGATCCCAAGCAAAGAAACAGCTGCGTCCGACGTGAATCGCGGAATACTTTGCACCTGAGCCGTCCAGATCATTGCGAAACTTCAGGTAACCCGTGTCGTGGAAAATAATAGCTGCGAGTGCAAGTTCCCAGTCGCGTTGCATCAGGGTGGTAATCACGGGATTGTGCCAGTGCGCGGCAAGCAGGTCAGCGACAGCGGCTGCGGCTTGCATGGTGTGGTCAAAGTCATGAAATGCCGTATCGCATGCCTGAAATCCCGGGTTCCGTCCGTAGAAAAGGTCAAATGAAAATGGGATCAAATCTTTGACCGGGCTTGGTTTTTCATCGCCGAAAGTTTCCTGGAAAATCCGATCGGTGAGTTCCTTCGTGGCTAGGTAGCTCTGGGGATGGAGCATCTTCTTAGATGCTGATCACGGTTCATCGGCGCTGGAATGAGAGCAACACAAAAGTTGCATTGTTGCGCGATCTCCAAGAGTTCTGGAGACTATGAAGTTTTCGCCCAATCGGCCTCACCGATGCATGAATTGTTTAAAAATGCTAAAAAAATCAGTTGATGAAGAGTCAACCGCTGAATATGGTCCTTTTTACCAGCTCGATTGGCCCCCAGAACGTGTTCCCCCTCTGATCGAGCTGGTTATTTTTTTATTGTCCTAATTTTTTATTCTCCTAATTAAGGAACCGCTGGTTGCGGACCCTCGATGAACATGGAGTGAAACAGTCTAACGACTTCGTCCACCTTCTTTCGATCGACCAGCCAAGTGACCCGGAACGAAGAAGTAGCGATCCCAAGACAACGAACGTTTAGTTCGCGCAGAGCTTTTGAGCCTTGGAGGACCTTGTGATTTGAGGCTGTGATCCCGGCGCCGATGATGCTCACAGCCGCGGCGGAATCATTCCAGCGCATGGGGATAGTTTTTAGTGCCATCTGCAACTTGGCTGCCTGATGAAGATTCTCTTTCGACACAACTATCGTAAGCCCATCCTGTTCGGTTCCCGTGGTGGTCACGTGGAGCTGCTTCCCGGGGACGCCGAAATCGTCCAGCACAATCAGTAACCGATCTACGTCGCGGCTCTGAATCATTAGCACCTCTTTTTCGCTCGCTATCCCAATGACAGAACCCGGCAAGCGAGGACCATACCTCCGAACCACTGTGCCGTCTGCGGAAGGATCTTCTCCGGGCAACAGACTGGCCGTAGCTCTCGCATAGATCGAGATCCCTTTTTCTTTTGCGAACTCGACTGCTTGTGCATTCAGAACCTTTGCCCCTGACTCAGCGAGCTCCTGGCTCTCCTCATAGGACAATACGGGAATCCGCCTCGCCTGCGAAACAATCCGGGGGTCAGCCGTGTAGATGCCGTCGACATCAGAGCAGATCTCGCACCATTCCGCTCCCAACGCCGCAGCCATCGCCACAGCCGTCGTGTCACTTCCTCCTCGGCCAAGGGTGGTGATTTCCTTTCGGTACGAAACACCTTGATAACCCGCGACGACGACAATCTTTCCCCGCGCCAGCTCGTCTTCGACACGGTAGGGGCGGACTTCGATAATCCGAGCATCAACATGGCGGTCGTTTGTGATGATGCCTGATTGGCTTCCGGTAAAACTGATCGCGTCTCCGCCGAGCTCTCGGATCGCCATGGACAGCAGAGCCATCGAAATCCGTTCGCCGGCCGAGAGCAACATGTCCAGTTCGCGTCGGTCCGGATTTGGCGAAATCGTTTTCGCCAGCGTCAACAACTCGTCAGTTGTGTCTCCCATTGCCGAAACGACGACCACCACACCATGGCCGGAGGCCCTCGTCTGCATGACGCGCTCCGCAACTCTTTTTAGTTTTTGCGTGTCCGCGACACTGCTGCCGCCATACTTCTGAACGACAATCGACATGGGGAGGAGAGTTTAGAGTTTTGGGTTTTGAGTTTTGAGTTTTGAGTTTTGGGTTTTGAGTTTTGCGTTTTGCGTAGCCCAAGATGGCTAAGGAATAACGTCCCCAACTCAAAACCCAAAACCCAAAACCCAAAACTCTAAACTCAAAACTCTTCCCCCCGTCAGGTTCGACGCAATTTTCCGTTCGGAGTGCGCGGAAGGCATTCTACAACGTGGAAGCGTCTCGGCACCTTCCTCGGGTCGATCTTTTGGAGAAGCAATTCAGAGAGTCGGTCGGTCGGTCCGGGCGAGCCCACGACCTCAGCAGAGAGCGTTTGTGAGTTCGAATCGAAAAAGACGCGACTTTCCTCAATTCCCGGCAAGGTGTTGATAACGGTCTCTACTTCTTCGCAAAAGAACTGAATGCCATCTATCTGCAGCCGGCTTTTATCGCGTCCGGCGAGAAACAGGTAGCCATCCGGATCGATTCGGGCAAAATCGCCGGTTGGATAGCCGTACCGGCCCAAAAGCCGTCGGACCGGGCGCCAGGGAGCCAGATAGGCATCGAGAAGTCCCGGGCCATTGACATGCAGTTCGCCGATCTCATCCGCCTTGATTGGTTTACCATTTGCGCCAACCAAGGTGATAGCATACGCTGGCATCGCGAGCCCGACTGAGCCCAATTTGTCAGGCCTGGAGTTGAGCGTCAGGAGGCCGACTTCTATGATTCCAAGAGCGGGATTGAGACTCTTACCGAAGCGTCTCATAAATCTCTCCGCGACCTGCTCCGGCAGAGGCGCAGCAGTGGAGATGGCCAGGCGCACGGAATCAAGCGCTTCGATATCAGATCGGATAAGACCATCGTAAAAGTCGGGCGAACCGTAAATAACAGTAGGGCGCTGATGGTATGCAATCTGCCGCCGATTAGCGTGGGTCGACACAGCTAGGACGGTAGCGCCGCGCGATAGATAAAGCAGTATGGAAACGACAAAATGATCGGCCATCGGCAACGCAAACCAGATCTTGTCTTCGGAGGTGATCCGCAACCGGGCATTTGCGGAGTCTAAGCGATCGAGGATCGTCCGGTGCCCTAGCAGAATGCCTTTGCGCAGCCCGGTTGTCCCTGAGGTGAAACGAAGATACGCCGGTTTGCAAGCCCGAAACTCTTCGTCATTCCGATCATCGACCGGCCCGGCAAATGGCATACGGAACAAACGATAGTTTTCCCGGAGAAGCCAATGCACCCCTGCTGCCTTGATTACGAAATCCTTGTCTTTTTCAGGAAGAAACGTCCCGATCGGGACAAGACAGAGACCTGCTCCGAGGATTCCCAGGGCGGATCCAAGAAAATCCGCTCCATCGGCCAGCATCAGCCCGCATCTTTCGCCGGGGCGACAGCCGCGTTCAGTTAGCCACTGAACCGTGCTATCCACCCGCTCGATGAGTTGTTGGTAGGTTACGGATTCGCCTCCCTCAAGCCTTGCGAAGGCCAATCGGTCAGGCTGTGTTTCGGCCTTTCTCCGAATTATGGTGAGAATATCCACGCGGTTTCCTTCGCTTATCTATCAGCCGGTACTAGCATTCCGGTCAACCCGTGGCGATATATACGGGCTCTGTATGTCGGATAAACGGAAACGGATCGTTATCAAGTTTGGAACGGGAATTCTTACGAAATCACCCGGAAACTCATTGAATCCCAAGCAACTTCGACGACTTACTACAGAAGTTGCAGAACTGGTGCGGGCCGGTCACCAGTGTCTCCTGGTGAGCAGCGGAGCGGTCGGAGCCGGATTGATGTTGATGGGCATGACGGAGCGCCCTAAAGATTTGCCATCTATCCAAGCCTGCGCGGCCATCGGACAATCTCGCCTGATGCGCCTGTATGAGACATCGTTTCAACGCCACGGACTTCATGCGGCTCAGTTACTGTTAAGCCATCAGGATATAGACAGTCGGACCCGGTACCAGAACGCAAGGAACACCCTGGAGCGCCTGCTGCGGTTCGGGAATGTCATCCCGGTCATCAACGAAAATGATTCTGTGGCGGTCGAAGAGCTCAAATTTGGGGATAACGATCGTCTTTCTGCGGAGGTGGCCATCCTGGCTCAAGCGGATTTACTTGTGATCCTAACCAGTGTGGAAGGTTTGTTGGACGACCAGAGGAATCTAATATCGAAAGTGACGGACATAGATGCGGTTGCTCATCTGGCAAGCAGCGAGACTGGAATTCATTCTACAGGCGGCATGGTCACCAAGCTGCAAGCGGCAAAAATGGCTTTTCAATCCGGGATCGCCAGTGTGATCGCCAGCGGATGGGACCCGGGGGTCCTCGCTGCTGCCGTCGCCGGTGAACCTGCAGGCACACAATTTCCGGTAAACAAATGACAACCACCCTATCACAAGCTCTGGAGCAGATCGGGCAGCGAGCCGAAGCGGCGAGCCGGATCCTCGCTCGAGCGACGACTGCAACAAAAAATGAGGCATTACTGGCCATAGCGCGTCGGATCGAGCAAGACACGGAGGCGCTTCTGGCCGCAAACCAGGCCGATCTAAAAGCGGGCTCTGAGCGAGGTTTGAGTTCGGCGATGCTCGACCGGGCGCGCCTGGATGCCAAAAGAATTAAAGCAATCGCCGACAGCGTCCGGGAGGTCGTAAATATTACGGATCCGGTGGGTGAAGTGTTGAAGCAGTGGTCCCGCCCTAACGGCCTCCAGATTTCGAGAATTCGCGTTCCGATTGGAGTGATCGGAATAATCTACGAATCTCGCCCGAATGTCACCAGTGATGCAGCGTCACTCTGCCTTAAGGCAGGTAATGCGGTAATATTGCGAGGCGGTTCTGAGTCGTCGCGATCGAAC
>JAFAMB010000068.1 GCA_019233825.1 Verrucomicrobiota bacterium
GGGATCTGTCGTAGAGCGGAGCGAACGAGTGCACCGCGTTCGCGCAGCGCCGGTTGATCGGCTGAGGTCTCATCCGTTTCCTGAAAGAAAGAGCTTTCAGTAGTGACCTTGTCATGGAGGCGTTCCTGACGCTGGCGAACACGCAACCGATCGATCGCCTTATTACGGACGATCATCACGGCCCAGGCAAAAGGTGTACTCCGGCTCGAGTCGTACGAGGCCGCCTTGCGCCAGATGTAAGTGAACCCCTCCTGCAGAACATCCTCGGCCTCTCTGGCGTCATTCATCATTCGAAACGCCATTCCGTAAAGCGACGCAGAAAAACGCTCGTACAGCGTGCTGAAGGCAGCATCGTCTCCTCCGGCAATCCGGCTGATCAGCCTTGCCTCAAGCTCGCTCTCGGGTTCCTGCGTCGGCCTGGTCATATGGTATGAACGGTTCCGAACGCGACCTTCCGCGGTTATTGAAGCAAAGGTTAAGAAATCACCCCAAACAAACGTGGGTCGTAGCGGTCCAGTCGCGGTCATAGATCAAGGACCACGAACAGAGTTACAATCAAGCGAATTCCGAAAATCGGAGCACGCCCTCTGCACACAACGCGGCCCCCTTCCGATAGTACGCGCGTTCGCGGGCCTTAGATGCGCAGACAATCTGAAAGAGGAGTACAATGGCGCCGAGAACGATCAGTCCCGCACCAATCCCGTCGCGTATATTCAGTTTTTCCCCAGGAAACGTGATGGCGCTGGAGCGCGTCCCCAAGCGCTTACACCGGTTGCGCCGCACGCCTGGAAATCAGTTTTTGCAACACAATGAAAACCAATAGCAGGCCTCCGATGACAATCTTTGTCCACCAGCTGTTCAACGTGCCATTGAACGTGATGATGGTTTGTATCAGGCCGAGAATGAGGATACCCATCAGAGTTCCTGGTACGTAGCCAACCCCCCCAGTGAGCTGTGTTCCGCCGATGACGACGGCAGCAATGGCGTCCAGTTCCAGCCCCACGAATGACGCAGGATTTCCAGACTGCATATAGAACGTCGAAACCACTCCTCCAAATGCCGAGAAGAATCCTGCGAGTGCATAGGTCGTGATTTTCGTTCGCGCAATCGGCACACCCATTAAGCGAGCGGAGTTTTCGTTCGATCCGATCGCGTAGACATATCGTCCGAATCGAGTGAAACCGGCGACGAAAGATCCGATCACGACCGACCCCAGGAAACACATGGCAGTGAAAGGCAGCACTGCCTTAGGCGCGACCAGGATCGAAAGCTGTGGCAGGACTTCGGCGTAGAAAGGATGATCGATCCCGATTGATTCAGGACGGATTACAAAGCCAAGGCCACGCAGGCAAAAGAGGCCGGCTAGTGTGACCAGAAAGGGTGGCATTTCGAAGAATTGAATCAGACAGCCCATGACAGCACCGGCAGCCGTTCCAATGCAAACCGCGATCCCCATCGCCAGGAACGGGTCACACCCGGCCTGCAACAATCTGGCGATGAGTATGCCAACGAACGCCACCATTGAGCCCACCGAAAGGTCGATGCCACCCGACAAAATCACGAATGATTCTCCTACAGCCGCCACACCCACAAATGCATTATCGCCCAGCAGATTTACAATTACCCGTGGTGTGCCGAAATTAGGGTAAAGCAAAGAACCGGTAAAAAACACGGCAAGCAGGACCACGGCCGTCGCAAGAAGCGGAATATACTTAGGGTTTAGGCGCATCATGCCGCGCAGCCGCGAAGAATTTTTGCGGTATTCGGGAGCTAAGCGGTTTCAGAATCCTGCCTAGCGACCGAAAGACCTGCGCCACTCGGCCGCGGAACAGTTCACTTTCGAAGAGGCATACTGCTATAATCACCAGCGCCTTCGGTACCGGAGAGATATCTGAGCTCACATTTCTGGCGTATAGGGTCGTCGTAAGTGTCTGAATAAAGAGTGCACCAACAACCGCGCCCACGAGATAGAAACGACCTCCCTGTAACGCCGTGCCGCCGACGACGACGGCGAGGATCGCATCCAACTCCAAATACAGACCGATATTGTTTGCATCGGCGCTCTTGATATTTGAGCATGCCACCAGCCCGGCAAGCCCGGCACAGAGCCCGGAAAAAGTGTAGACAAAAAACTTCACCCGTTTGGCGTTAATCCCGGAGTAACGACTGGCCTCATCGTTGTCGCCCACTGACTCGATAAACAGTCCGAGGGCGGTACGCCGGACCAGGAAAAGGGTCAGCATGAGCATCACGAGGACGAGCGTCAGAGTAAATGGCAATGCGAACAGGTGCCCGTTGCCGAGATAGACCATCGTCGGATCGAGGAAGTTGATGATCTGGCCTTCCGTGACCAGCTGGGCTACGCCGCGCCCTGCAACCATCAAAACAAGGGTCGCAATGATCGGCTGGATTCCGACCCCGGCGACCAGCAGCCCGTTCCACGCGCCGGCCAAAACCGAAATGACCAAAGCAATGGCAATTGCTAAGCCCGCGGGCTGATGCTCTGTCACCAGCATTCGGGACGATACCGCTGCGGAGATCGCCATGACCGCGCCCACCGAAAGATCAACGCCGCCCGTAGCAATCACTAAGACCATGCCAAGCGACAGGAGCATCACCTTCGCTCCCTGGTTGAGCACATCGATCCTGGAACCGTAAAAATGCCCATCCAGCAGTTGGATGTGAAAGAAGCCCGGGGTAAAAAACTGATTGAAAAGGAGGAGCAGCGCCAGCGCACCAACCGTCCAGAAGATTCTTTGGCGGCGTAAGGAGAACAGAATTGCGCCAAAAACGATCCAAAAAAACAGGTCAGAAACCCAGTCGATCATGCACCCGGCCGCTCCATATCTGAAGTTGCGATGGACTGCATAATAGCTTCTTCAGAAATCTCTGCCTCTGTCAATTCGCCAACCTTTCGACGATCACGTAAAACTACGACACGCTGGCTTTGGCGGACAATTTCTTCTAGTTCCGAGCTGATAAAGAGCACGGCTAAGCCTTCCTGCCGAAGCGACTGGATCAGTTTCTCGACCTCGGCTTTCGCCCCCACATCGATTCCGCGAGTAGGTTCGTCGAGAATAAACAACCTCGGTTCGGTTGCCAGCCACCTGGCAAGCAAAACCTTTTGCTGATTTCCGCCACTGAGATTTCGAACTATCTGCTCTCGAGTTGGAGTCTTTATATCGAGGGATTGAATAAAGCGGTCGGCGAGTTTTTCCTGCTCAGGAACCGGTAACCGGCGCCAGACTCCCCGGCTGGCCTGCAATGCTAACATTATATTTTCGCGCACTGTCAGGTTCGGCACGATCCCGGCAACTTTCCGGTCTTCCGGAGTCAACGCAATGCGGTAGCGGATTGCCGATCGCGGCGAATTGAACCTGACCGCTCGACGGTTGAACAGGAGTGTGCCTTGATCCGGCGGGTCCACTCCGAAGAGGAGACGCGCCATTTCGGTCCTTCCGGAACCAAGCAGACCTGCCAGGCCGAGCACCTCTCCTGGCCTGATTTCGAGATCGAACGGATGAATAGATCCTTTCCGCCCCAGGCGCTTCGCTTCAAGCAGCGGCAGAGCAGAGCGAATCGTCGCGGTGCTCGCCCGCTTCTGCTCCAAAGCTTCGACCTCGCGAACATCCTTCCCGATCATATGGGAAACGAGTTTGATGCGAGGAAGCTCCTTTGTTGCGAAACAACCGACTCGCCGGCCGTTGCGTAACACCGTGATCAGATCGGAAATTTCGTAAACC
>JAFAMB010000008.1 GCA_019233825.1 Verrucomicrobiota bacterium
GACGCACGATCACTGTTTCGCGCTCCACATCCAGGTCGTAAAGCTTGAGTCCAAGCAGCTCCAGACGGCGCATCCCGGTCGAGTAAAAGGTTTCCAGGATCGCCCGGTCCCGGATCCACTACCGGGCTCGAAAACCGCGCCTGGGAAAATTTCGTTCTCGCTGCCCAGCCGCATCAAGCCATCCAGAACAATCAACTGGTCTGGCAGTTTGTCGAAAGGCCGTTCTTTGCCTGGAACCCGCAATGGACTCGACGCTCACGACTTTTTCCTGCGCCTCGATTTCCCGCTGGAAACAGACATGAGATTATCCTGGTTAACTCTCGGCCGCGTCCTGGTTCCTTATATTTTTAACGACCTGGGATATGCGGATTCCAAAGTGCAACAATTCCATCATTTTCTGGGATCGGTCGGGGCGGGGCTGCGCATCACCTTTGGCCGATTTGCGCTGGAGGTTTTTTCGCCGTGCCGTACGGCAATCTGGCGTCGCGGGTCAGTTCGCCGACCTTTTATTGTATATTACGGGGCATATTATAGCGTTCTAACCGGTAGGGCGAGGCCCCCCGGTAGGGCGGGGCTCCGCTCGAGCCGGGAGCCTGGCTCGAGCCCGTTGCGAAATGGATTGCTCTCGCAAGATTGACCTGGTACGCTCTTCAAAAATCCACCGCGATCTGTTAGCCGGGAAACAGCGGCGAAGCCGAGATTGAGCATAGCCTAGCCTAGCCAAGCTCTGAGCCTAGGCTGAGCTTGCGAGGCCTAGGAACAGGTAGCCCAAGCCGTCGAGCGCTGAAGGCGCGAAAGATTGGACCGGCTGCACCACCCTGCGAGGCTGTTTGGTTGTGGCATGCAATCCGTTAATCACCCGCCGAATCGCATCTGTCGCGCCTTCAGCCCCTCCAACCCGCTGCGCGGGTGCTTTTCAGCGAGCGAACACCGTGTTCCTTACGAGCGCTTGGGTTCTTTCAACTCACCTCTCCTAGGCCTCGCAAGCTCAGCCTAGGCTATTACTTAGTTAACACCATCAGACACGTCTCCATAGCGTAGGGATTTGGGCGCGATGTAACCTGCGAGACTATTTCCCAATAAAGCCTGTGTAATTTTTGCGGGCTAATCGCGGTCGCAAAGGTTTCGGACCGCGGTATTGACCGCTTCTACCACGATCGGGTGACGCATCGCCCATCGGTATTGAAAGATGGGGTTTTCGTAAGCCTCCTCGTATCTCGCCGCCAGCGCATCCTGGATTTTGGCTCTGGTCACGGGCCGTTTGATCTCGGAAGCTGTCTGTTCGATAATTGACAGGCAGTACGCGATGACCATACCACAGGTCGATATTGACAGGTCGTCCATCTCTTCGGTGCAAAACCGGAAGAAATTTTCCCAGGTGACGCGGTCATGGTCGCGCACCCACGGCTCGGGGCCGTCGAAGAACTGAAAGCTCGTGGATTTCCGCGCGATGAACTCGTGCAGGGGCAGAGGGTTAACGCGCGTCCCGAAATTCCAGTTCCTTGTGTCTCTAGTCTTTGCTTCGACGGTGGCGACCATTTCTCTGCTGTTATGTACAATCCATTATTGAAAACGTTTTTTCAGTTATGTAAAGATAAATAGCGCTCTTGACGGGGATTCATGGCAATCGAGAGCTTCCACTTTCAGAAACTCACCATGGCGACTGCGAAAAATTCAATTCAGCGACGGCTCCCAGACAGCGTGATTGATAAGGGTCTCGAAGAATCCCTGCCGATCGGTGTGCAGAAAAGCTATTTCATGCTCTCCGATGCCGAGCGCGAAATCCTCAACATTGCTCTCGAGAAATATCGGCCCGGACAAGTTGAACCCGTTTCGGTGGGAGGCAGAAAGGCCTTGAAGCCGGCTTTGCGGCTGGCCACTAATTATCGGCTGGTCATCGAGGAAGTCAAAGGTTCGGAAGCCGTCACCAGCTATACCCGCTGGGTGGATGCTGTACAGGTGCGCGGAACGGAGAACCAAGAGATTTACCTGGCGTTAAGTCCCCGCTTTGAACACGTCTGGCTGGATTTGAAAAAGCAGCTGCCAGAGTATCTCGCCGAAAAGCCAACCAGGATTCGACTCCGGAGCCGGTACTCGCTGCGCCTTTATAATTGGGCTAAAAAATATGCCACGGTTGGGAGTAAGCGCATTTCTTTGGAGCGACTTCGAAAAGTGCTCGGCCTGCAATCCGTAAGAGATGCGGATGGAAACCTGATCCAGGAAGCGCCCTTGCCGGTTTGGGCGAACCTGCGTCAGAGAGCCTTGGACACTGCCATTGCGGAGATAAACAGGAAAACTGATTTGAAAATCTCCCTCGAAGAGTTGGGGCGTTCGAGCCACCGGCGGATAACGACCCTTACATTTGATATCAAAGCACAACCAATCCCGAATGGTCACGAAAAAGGGCAAAAACCGAGGCTTGGCATTGAGCATTGAACGATGGTCCCGATAGTCTGGAAGAATCGTGGCAAAGAAAAAGAGATCGCTGCCGAAGTTGACCGCTGTTACTACCGAACAGGCGACAGAGATTAGCCGCATTCACTTTAATTATCCGTATAATTTCAGTCCGGCACCTAATCCTGAGACGAAAACAACACTTGCCGAGTTCATCAGAGATCAGGAAGCCGAGTATCCCTATGCGGCCCTGGATCTGATTGACAAACTGGAGCTCGACTCTTTCGGCGCAGAATCGTTCGATCTGCATATCGACAGAAATTTGCTTGCGACGCCCGGATACCTGAGCGCGGTCACGGTGGCGAAAATGATCCAGTACTGTCTGCTGATCCTCGAGAGCGAAGCGGAATTGATTCTGTGGCAACGGATTGATAGAGGTGTAACCAGTATGCCGGATGCCCAGGATATAGCCAACGCCATCGCGGCCAAAGTGAATCAGTACAAGGATAGAGATAACATTCCTGAGTACGATCACACGACACAACTTTTAGCTGCGCTTAAACATCCGATCGTTGGAAAGGGCGTGTCCTACGCTGCCATCAATCGATGGGGCATGAGCGAACCGGGCGGCCGGCTGGTGGGGCTTTAATCTCAAGCTTTGGTCAGACGTTGTCGCAGAACCTGCACCGGAGGAGGCAAGGCCTGCAGAGAACCGGTTGAAACATTAAGCGTGACGGCGGAAAAGAATAACGTTATACGCGAAATGTATGAGAACGTTCCTGGTCATTTTGCTAGAACTTGCCGTTTCGATGGCCTGTTTACAGATGCGTGCTTACGCCCAAGACGACTCGATGAAGAACAGGATTGCTCGCGCAACCCTGAATCAAAACGCGCCCGCGTTGATCAAAGTCGGCACTAACGGCGTAACCTCGCTGGAGTTCCCGTATAAAATCGAAGCAATTGACGGTTACGGGTTTTCGCCGCTGCCAAGTGCGGGAGACGGATTTCAACTCTCGTACACCAAAGGGACCAACTTCTTCAGCGTTCGTGCCCTGAAACCGGGGGTCACGGGTAATCTGACGGTCGTCTTGGATCAGAAGGTATACTCGCTTTTTTTCCAGGAGAGCAGCGAGCCGAGTTTTGTCGCCATCTTCGAGCCCGCTGGCATCGGCCGGGCGGAGACTCGGAATGATTCAAAACGCATCGAGGCTGCTACCCCGGCGGCGCTTGCCGGTCTGATCGATAAGGCCAAGAGCTATTCAGCACTCAGAAGCACTTCCCCTGAGCTGTTTGCAGGTTTGCAGATTGCTGAACCAGAGAAGAGGAACAGTATTGGCAACGGCGTCGAGGCAATTATTCATCGCATTATGCGAGATGATTCGTTGGATTCAGTCGTTTTTGACGTCGAGATCGATAACAGATCGTCGAAAGACTTTCTCTATGACCCCCAAGGATTTCAGGTCCGGGCAAACGATCAGGTTTATGCAGTGTGTACAGTAGACGCGAGGGGGATAGTTAAGGCGCAAACGAACGACACCATTTTCTTTGCTGTCACGGGTACCGCGATGGGCCGGCGCAACGATCTTACTCCGGAGAACGATTTCGACCTTTCAGTCAGAGAAGTGGCCGGGTCGAGAACCAATGAGATGACATTTAACGAGCCGCCTGATGATTTCCTGCCGACGGAAATGACCAGGGACCGGGCCGGGCAGCAGAGTGAACCCCTTTTATCAAAAGAACATGGCTTAACGAAACAGGAGGCTCCGAAGGTGGCTCTCAACCAGGCCGTCTCAAAGAAAGCCGTGAAAAAAACAGATCTGAAACCGCAAAACAAAGGGAAAGATAGTGTGGCCAAAAATCAAAAGCCGCCTCCGAGAAAGTTATTTGGCTGGCTTTAAAACTAAGCCGAATTTCTAACCCGCATTGAGCTCGTCGCTTCGGCTTTTGCGTGATTTTTTTGCAGGCTAGCGGCCACAGGGTATGCGAAAAGAGCAGATCACTGGTTTTACCGGGAAAGTCGACCATCTCGAGCTGCAGCACATCATACAGATTGCCTGCCTGGCCGGTATAACGGCTACCATACTCGTGCGACAGGGGAACCAAAAGGGATACATGTATGTGCGGAGCGGCCAGATCTTGCATGCAGTCGTCGGCCGTCTTACCGGCCAGGAAGCCGTAAACGAAATGGTCGCCTGGAGAGTGGGACGGTTCGAATTAACGCACGGGGTTCCGAAAAGCATTCCGCGAACTCTGGCAACGAATTTCACCGGAGTAATCCTGGAGGCCACTCGCGTGCTGGACGAACGTCTTGCTGAAGCTGAGCCCCAGGTTGCTCAAAGTGAACCGAGACAGAAAGGCTCGAAATCATTGCACATTAGTCAGGGTGGCGCCGCTGAGATCTTGAGGCTGATCATTGAGAATCGGAAGCGTAACGAGTGGAGATCGAGGGTTGGGAGATTCACGCAGGTCTCTCTGATGGTGCTGTTGGTCGCCTTAGTGGGCTATCTTTGCTTCGGTAATCGAGAGAAAATTCAATCTTTGGTTCAGAGCTTTGGAAGGAAGCCGGTGGCGCGCCGGGAGTACCAGGGCGCAATAAACATTCCGGCCGGCCAATTCTATTATCAGGACGGTCAACTAATCTCGTTACCGCAATTTAATATCGATCCAACTGAGGTCACGATATGGCAATATGCGGAGTTCCTGGCTGCGGTAGGGGAGAGTCGCGAGTACGATCATCCGGAACAGCCGATCGAAAAAACTCACCGCAATCAGCAATGGGATCGGTTGTACCGAGCCGCTGTTGCCCAAGGTGAGATCGAGGGAGTGGGCGTCAACATCAATTTTCCCGCGGTATTCCTTGATTGGTTTGATGCCTATGCTTATGCGAAATGGAAAGGACGTCGTCTCCCAACCGAGCAAGAATGGGAAAAGGCCGCGAGAGGCACGGATGGACGGCGTTATCCGTGGGGATCGGATGAACGCGCCGGCGCGGCGAACGTCTACAGAGGCGATCCAACGCAGAAGTGGGTCGAGCCTGGCAGCTACTCGGATGACCAAAGTCCTTACCGCGTTTTCGATATGGCCGGGAACGTTTCCGAATGGACAATCTCAGTTGATCCGTCGGGGAATCCAGTTATCCGCGGGGGAAACTTCGGCAATTTCAGCGCCGATGTCACCCGGCGCGTAACGAATCAACGGAGCTTAACCCTTAGCGATCGCATCGGTTTCCGGACGGTGGGAGACCGATGACGTCGATTTTTCCGTCTTGCACCTGATGAGAAAAAACGTTTTATAACTTGCGTAATCAATCTGAGGTCGCTAAAACATTCATTTTAAAGGCCACCGCCGGCGACAAAGCCCGGAGCGGCGACCGCGGATAGAGCAGAAGCGTTGGGACGAGGAGTAGAACACGTATGGCATACGTAAATTGGGTCACATACGAGGCGCAATTAAAAGTGGTTTACTATGGGCCCGCATACGCCGGTAAAACGACCTCTCTGAGATATCTGTCTTTGCGGCTTGCAACGGAGGTTAAGGAATTGCCAACCACTGATGATCGGTCGGTCTTCTTCGAGTACGCGCAGTCGCAAAAACTTGACGTGAATAATCTAAAGGCAAAATTTCTCTATTGGACGTTACCGGGCCAGCAAAAATATCGAAGGACTCGACACCTTGTTCTGGCCGCGACCGATGCCGTTGTATTTGTGGCAGACAGCCAATACGAAGCGGCCTCGAAGAATCTGGAAATGCTCCATGACCTCGAAGAGATCCTCTCCGACCGTGGTATGTGCCTCGAGGGAAGGAAGAATCTCGCGCTTCAGCATATCCCAATCGTCTTTTTCTATAATAAAAGGGATTTGACCGATATTATGCCTGTCCAGTACATGGACGCGATGTTCGGATTGCAATCGTGGCAGACGCCGCGGTTTTCCGGAGAGGCCACGACCGGAAGAAATGTAGTGCAGACCGCAAATTTTGCTGCCGCGCTTGCGCTAAAGAAATTGGAAGGAAGAATCTATGGACCGGAGAACCAGGATGTTTCCGTCGAAACCGAATGAAAAGTCCCGCTGTGAAATGATTGTTTCTTCAGAAAACACCGATAAGCAGGTTGGGCGGCTAACAGAATATGCCGAGTCGTTCAGGCCAATCGATCGCAAGGAGTTTTCCGAAACTGCTTTGTCCCTGATCGACCGGTATGGCATCGATAACGCCAACGATCCGATGGCGACTTTCATTGCGATAGCCGATCAGATGAACGCTAGTCAACGTGAGGCGGTTTCGCAGTTTGAGGCCGCAACCGCCCTTGCCGGCGTCGAGTTCGGCCGCATCGATCTGGCGCTTGGGAAGGCCGAGGAAACCCAAAAACGAGTCGAGGCGCTCATCAAGACTCTGGATAAAATGCAGAAGGACTTCACGTCGGCCACGAATAGGATCCGGGAGCGGAGCAATTTCGATATAGTGCTCAATCATCTCACGCCATTCATTTACGGTATTTTCGGGGCGCTTATTACATTACTGGTCGTGTTCGTTATCCTCCGTCTTAAAATTCTCTGAGGGCCGAGTACGGCCGAAATCCGATTAATAATCCGACCTATGGATTTCCAAAGACTATTCAAACGAAAAGCGGAGGGTTCTGCACCTCCCGGCGAAACCGATGACGCAGGGGACGCTTTAAAGAACATGGATGTCATTATCCGTGAAGGCGAGTTGTTGGAAGGCAACTTCCCGGCTTCCCTGCTTTGGAATAGTGTTGGCGAAAGCATTACTGTGAAAGCGGGGAAGATCCTGGGCATTATGGAAGGGCGAACCCGGATAAAGGCGGGAGTTCTCCAGGAATTGCACCCGTCCCTGTTTAGCGGACCTGTGAATCCGGACGCGGAATTTAACATTCCCCTCCACGTCGTGGTCACGCAGATCCAGCACATTTTCTCCAGCACATCTTCAATGGACAGCGCACTCGAGGGATTCGATACGCCATTTGCGGAGCTAGCCCGCGAGGATGACGCGAGATTTAAAGCTGAGCTGCGAGATGGGACGCTTCCGATCGGTAGCGCTCCGGCGACAGGAGCCACGTCCAATAGTGAAGACAAGGATTTGGAAATTCGCCTGGCAGATCAGCCAAGAAATGGGGCTGATGCAGATTCGGAAGGCGGGCCAACTCATACGGAGAAAACGAAAGCGCCGAGCGAACAACAGGGGACCGGCCCGTCGGGTCGTATCGTTCGGGATGACGTGGTTACGGCGGCTCATTTGCGGCCTGCGCATGAATTTCGCAATCCGCCTGCAAGAGTTCCATCGCCTCCAACCGAAGTTCCGCACCCGCGGAGCACCAACCTTCGTCGCGCAGGCTATGAGCGCCTGCAGGAACTGTATCTGACGGACGAACCTGTCGATGGGTCGATAATCGCAGATTTCGTTTTGCGGCTTCCTCGCGTCACGGGCGTGGTTATCATGCTATCAGACGGCGCTGTGCTTGGAGGAGAAGTAGGCGCAGTAATCAGTGCAAAGATACTTCACTTGGCGACCGATTTTGTCACGCATGTCTTGGGTTTCACCGAGAATTTACCTGGAGGCCCGACAAGGTTCATCACATTCTTCGGCCATGCTTTGCAGATCAGCCTGGCAATTGCCGGTGACGTACTAATGCTGACGGCGCACGAGGGTAAGAATCTTCCTCCGGGTCTCCGCGAACGGCTCATAGCGACGACGGAGGCGCTGAACATCATTTATGGTTCTCAGCGCGAGAAATAGAAGTGGTAGGGCAGAATGCAAGAGAATTGGCAGCCTGGGAATCCCGAACGTTAATCGGATGTTTGCACGATCTTCTTCGGGATACGGAAGTGATCTGCGCACTCATTGTCAGGGACGATGCAGCGGTTCTGGCTAAAGTTGTGGCAGACGCCAAACTCGACGTCGATGCCCTGGGGACTTTCTCATCGATGATTTTCGCGACTTCCCGAATGCTTCTTCAAACGCTCGGAACGGAAGGTGAGATTATGGGCCACATGGAATTCGGGGCCGACAGCCATCTTCTAATCATGGGTATCACTTCAACGGTAGCTCTGGTGACATTTTCCAGAACGCTTCTTGCAAGGGGGCTCATGGAGCACCAGGCGCGAGCCATGGTACCCAGAATTTTAAACTGCCTCAATCCCGCGAACCGGCCGGCGTCATGATCAGGACAGTACTGGCTTCGCCCTGGTTTCCGCTTTCGTACTGGGTTGCCACCCTTGTCGCTGTCACGGTGGTCGCCCACCACAAATCCCTGAAATTGATCCGCGGCAAGCACAATCCAAAGACAGTTGTGAGCACTCCGGCTCGCACGCCGGCACGCGTCGACCTGACCTCCTCGATCGCTCAAGTGCGTCCCGATGCCCCGATAACTCCGGCCATATCGAGACTGCCAAACTATTGGTACCCCGGAATTTCCGTCTTGCGGCTACCTGAATTGTCTCTGCCGAGGTCCCAGAGGGAAGTCGCAAAGAATGAGATACTCACGTCCAGGGAGGTACAACCTTTGGAGACCCCTCCGATTACCATGCTATCTATCCGCGCCGACACAGTTCCATCCGAAGCGAACGCAGCGAAGACGCTGTTGATTCAGTGCCGGACCTACGTGGCGATCAGCAATTCCCGACGGAGAAATGTCACGATTCACGGGGTTGTCACGGAAGACGTGGTATCACCCTCAGGAAAGATCTTAATCCTGGCGGGCAGCAGCGTGACTGGTGGGGCATTTGTGGATCCTGAGAACGGGAGGCTCAAATCAGAAGGCACCTGGTCGCTATTTATCGATAACACTGAAATAAAAGTTCAGGCTCGCCTTATGGACGGTCCCGCGGGTATGCCGGGAATCTTAGGTCAGGAAACCTCGAATGAAGATGAAGCCCTTCGAAGAGCCGCAGTTCTGCGCGAGGGCCGGTATGTCTTTGTACCTGAGAAAGCCCCGTTTACACTTGAAGTCTACGGAGACATTTCGTTCCGGTAAAGGGTA
>JAFAMB010000063.1 GCA_019233825.1 Verrucomicrobiota bacterium
ACACCGCGATAGCTGCAGGCACTGGCTGGTCCATATTTTACACGCCCACCTAATCTGAGATAAAAGTTATATTTCCGAACCCTGATAGACTGCTAGAATGAAAACAGCAATTATCGGAAGTGGCAGCGTAGGGACTGCTTTGGCGAACTCCTTTTCTCGGGCCGGGCATCAGGTTGTTTTCGCGGCCCGCAATCTGGCTTCTGAATCGCTGCAGCAGGCGCTGAGTAAGAATACGTCTCTTTCGGCAAAGCCGCCGCCAGCGGCTTGCAGTGCTGCAGATACAATTTTTCTCGCGACCCCCTACGCAGCGGTCGGCGAAGCAATCCGGTCTGCCGGTGACTTGACCGGGAAGGTCCTGGTTGACTGCACGAACCCGGTCGGCGCGGGATTTATCTTATTGTTTGGTCCGGACAACTCTGGCGGAGAAGAGGTTTCCCGGCTGGCTCCTGCCGCCCATGTCGTAAAAGCCTTCAACACGTACGGCTACGAGAATTTTGCCGACGCACGGTATCCAGGCTATGGCGATCTTCGGCCGATCATGTTTCTGTGCGGAAACGATTCCGGTGCCAAAGCAGTGGTCGCGTCGCTCGCGAGCGACCTTGGATTCCGCCCGTTCGATTCAGGCGATATCACGATTTCTCGGTATCTCGAAGCGGCAGCGATGCTGTGGATCAAGATCGCCCGAGTCACCGGCAAGGGCGCCGGGTTCACTTGGGCCATGCTTGAACGCTAACCTCAACCCAGAGGAGGCATCCCTACCGGTGATTCGCAGCATGCTTTCGCCAGGCGGTCCAGAGAAATCCCGCACCGACCAGGAACATGAACAATGAAAGGAATTGTCCTCTCGTGAATGGACCGGTCAACGGCGCGTCTGGTTCCCGAAAGAATTCGCCGGTGACGCGCATGACAGGATAAAGAATAAAGAAGCACCCGGTCGTCATCCCGTTCGGTTCTTTGAACTTGAGACGGATCGTGATCAGTAGAACGAACAGCAGAATACCTTCCAGAAATGCCTCATAGAGCTGGCTTGGGTGGCGCGGAGTCAGAATGCCGGCAAGGATTTCACGAACTTGCGCGCTGTGTCGGGCTGCGGTGATGAGCTCAGGAACATTGTTCAGGCTTGGGTCGATTTTTATCGTCTGCTCGATTGCGCGCGTCGCTTCATCCTGGTGATCAAGCAGTTCTGCCGGGAACTGCATCGCCCACGGGACCGTCGTGGCTCTACCATACAGTTCGCCATTGATGAAGTTCGCCACCCGGCCGAAAAACAGGCCAACGGGTGCTACCGCAACCAGGTTGTCCCCGATTCCGGTCCACGAAATCCGGTGTTGCCGAGCGTAGATCCAGCTAAAAATGACAAGTCCGAGAATTCCTCCATGACTGGCCATACCGCCGTCCCAGACGCGGAAAATTCCGAGCGGATCTTCGGTGAGCATTGAGGGCCGGTAAAAAAGCACGTACCCAAGACGCCCGCCGACGAGAACGCCGAAGAGCGCGGCGTAGAAAATGAAATCGCCGACCTGGTTCTCCCGGAGTGAGCCATATCCTTTTCGGGCGAGCCATTTCATGATGTAGAATCCGGCGATGAATCCGGCAATGTAAGCAAGGCCGTACCATCTCACGCCGAATTGATCGTTAAACCGAATGAGGAACGGACTGAGATGGTGAACGTAGAAAGCGAAGAACATGGATTGGGCCGGTAGTTTGGAGTTTGAGGCTCGGCGTTCGGGGTTCGGAGTTTGTGGTTGCGCGCTCTTGAAGTTGGTGAGCCGATAGTCAGTAGCCTTCGGCGGAAACAGAGGCAAGCGATTCGTCAGAGAAGTCGAACCAGCAAGCAACACCCTTCCCACCACTCAACGCTAAACGTTGAACGCTGAACGGCGAACGCTGAAGAGCGCAGTCCGAACGCCAACCCATTGAACTCCGAACCTGAAACGCTAAATTATTCTGTCATGCAAGAGATCGGGAAGTTAGTCTTAATCGTTGGGCTGATGCTTGCCGCCGCCGGTGCAATCCTTTGGCGGTTTCCGGGTCTGTTCCGTTGGGTTGGCAAACTCCCTGGTGATATCTCCGTGCATAAGGAAAACTTCTCGTTCTACTTCCCAGTCGTCACATGCATTCTCATCAGCATCGTTCTCACCCTGCTGAGTTGGTTGTTCAGGCGGTAAGCGAGGAGAGAAGTTACAGGAGTTCAGGAGTTACAGGAGTTCCAGAATAAAAAACAGCGCATCGCTAATTTGATGGCAGGAACATCGTGTCGAACTAACAGCAACCAGATCACCACGGATTCTGCAACTCCTGAACTCCCGTAACTCCTGCAACTCCTGCAACTCCGTAACTCCTGAACTCCTGCAACTCCTGAACTCCTGCAACTCCTGAACTCCTGCCTCCCGCAACTCCTGAACTCCTGCCTTTCGCCTACTTCTGCCTGATTCCTTCCGGCGACACTTTTATATTGGGAATCGAATCGACCCAACGGGAACCCGCCGGCGCCGCCCATCTCACAGCGTTTCGAATAACGGTTTGTACTTCAGGTTGATAATAGGTCGGGAAGGATTCGTGGCCCGGGCGGAAATAGAAGATTTTGCCGTTACCACGTTTCCAGCAACAGCCCGATCGAAACACTTCCCCTCCCTGAAACCACGAGATAAAAACCGTCTCATCCGGGGCCGGGATTCCAAACGGTTCGCCGTACATCTCTTCGTGTGGGATTTCGAAATAAGGGTTGAGGCTTTGGGCGATCGCATGGCCAGGGTTGCAGACCCAAAGCCGTTCCTTTTCGCCGGCCTCACGCCAGATCAGGGAGCAAGTTGTACCCATCAACCGCTTGAAGACCTTTGAGTAGTGTCCGGAATGAAGTATAATCAGCCCCATCCCTTCGAGAACGCGCTTCTGCACCCGGTCGACAATCTGATCGTTCACCTGAGCGTGGGCCAGATGGCCCCACCAGATCAAAACGTCAGTTTCCAACAAACGCGCCTCGGGCAGACCATGGTCCGGTTCCTGGAGGGTTGCGGTGCCCACTTCGAATGAACCATCGACCGTCAGACCCTTCGCGATGCAGAGGTGCATACCATCCGGGTAAATTTTACGAACCGCCTCAGACCGCTGTTCGTGGACATTTTCGCCCCAGACTACGACTCGGATCTTATTCATGTCAGATCCAAACCACGAATCGTTGAGAGAGGCAAACGAAGAGGCGTACGAAGAATCGCCGCCGGTCGCGCGGGAGCGCGGCCCTGCCGCGGGAGAAATAATTCCAGAGTGCTATCGTACGAAAAATCTTTTTTGCGTTTCAGACCGCGGTTAGACTTATATCGATGAAAGCCGAGGGGCCGCCACTCCGATATCACGATACTTACTTGCGCTCGCAACAACCCTACGAAGACTTGGAACGGATTATCGAGTTCGATTTTCTTCGAGCCACGGAAGCCGCGGCGCTGAACACCCTGGAATGGATCGGGCGGGGCGAAAAGGAAAAGGCAGACTTCGCAGCCTGCGACGCGATTCGGGGCATGTTTGACCTTATGAATATTTGCGGCGAGGTGGTGATTGGCGAGGGGATCAAGGATAATGCTCCCGGAATCTTCAAGGGTGAGCATCTTGGCACCTGGCTGCCGGGAAGTCATAAATTTGATCTCGCCGTGGATCCGATCGATGGGACAACAAATGTGTCAAAGGGATTGCCCAATTCGATCTGCTGCCTGGCTGCTGCGTCCCCGGAACCGGACATCGGGGCTTCCCTGAAAAATATTCCGACCTTTTACATGATGAAACTGGCTTATGGCGCAAAGGTCGTTCGTTACATGCAAAGAACAGGGATTGAAATACTGTCGATCCGGAATCCGATCGAAGAGATCATTCCGATCGTGGCCAAGGCACTCCGCAAGCGGATCCGGGATCTATCGGTTGTTGTGCTCGACCGGCCGCGCCATCATAAACTTGTGGAGGCGATCCGGTCCTTGCAAGCCATGGTTCGAATGATCTCGGATGGAGATATTACCGCCGCGATTGCACCGTCGATTCCCGAGAGCGGCGTCGACCTCTATGTGGGCATCGGAGGAGCGCCTGAGGCTGTTTTGGCTGCAGCCGCGATCCGATGTCTGGGCGGCGATATTCAGGCCAAGATGTGGCCTCGGGACGATGAAGAATTAAAGCAGGTGATTGAACAAGGGTTTGCAGAAGAGTTGCAGCGAGTTTTCTACGCAGCAGACCTTGCGCAAGGAAATAACATCATCTTTTGTGCGACCGGCGTGAGCGACTCAGCTCTTTTGCGCGGGGTGCGTGTACGAGGACATGTTGCGGTCACTCACTCGATCCTGATGCGCGCCCGGAGCCGGACGGTGCGAATGATCGAAGCTTACCATGATCTTGCCCACAAGACGATTCGTCTGAGGTCCACGAGGCGAGAAACTCCAATCGCCTAGCGAGGCGGCGCCTCAGACCGGCGAGGCGTATCCGGCAGTTTGATCGCGATGGGTGTAGAACAGCGGGGTTCAGCCGCCTCGCTAGAATCCTTGAAAGGCAAGACCAACGCGAAGTCAACGGAGAGACGCCGGAATAAAACT
>JAFAMB010000096.1 GCA_019233825.1 Verrucomicrobiota bacterium
CGGGTTGCCGAAGATAAATTTTGCTCCCTCAGATCGAAGGACTTCGAGAAGTATTTCAGCTCCTCTGCGTTGTGATTCCATCTTATCGCACCTGCTCTTTTGTCTCCAGGGCACTATGCCGGAGATCCGGCTGATAGGTGCCACGGGAGCACGCGCTTTTCAAATTGGGCGGCTACTCTGTGGTCCCTGAATCCTGGTGAGCCTTTGCATAGCAGGAAATGTACCACGCCCGACGCACAGCAGGGCGTCCACCGAGCTTGTGCTTGGGCTTTTTGTGGATTTTTGCCAGTTAGCTCGATTCGGTGAGCGCGGGTAGTTGATGTGTCGAGGCTGGGATAGTTGGAGCCTTTTTCAACGGACCCTTCCGGGCAGACCAGAAGTACTTCGCGGACGGGGACGCTTTTTTTGGGAGCGACGCTTGGTACCCAGCCTTGGTTATCTCATTCTGTCTCCTCCCGGAGCCGCTTGATCTTCCATTGAGAACCGCTGCGAAAAGCAAGGTAACAGCATCCTTATCGTGACGATCCAACACACCAAGTAACGATCCAACCTGAATTCGCAGTCCGGTCTCTTCGAACACCTCGCGCTTCAGTGCCTTCACCAAAGACTCGCCGCGTTTCACCTTACCGCCAGGCAAGGTCCAATGCTTTGGGCCTGCAGCCTGGCGCACCAGCAGAACGCCTCTGTCCGGATCTTCGATCCAACCCATGACCGATACTTCTTTGGTAAAACGCGCCCTCGTATTTTTCGCTCGAGGCTTTGCCATTAAATTGGTAGAGGATTCCCTCTGGTAACTGCTATACAGAACGCCGAACCGACGGCAGGTGGCTCGTGGGTAATACTTCGCACGGGCTTGTCGTATTGCAATTAGCTCAAACCTTTCAAGTGCATATGAATCTGTTTCGATGAACGAGGAACAGCAAAGCGACCTCAAGCCGGAAATGCGTCAATTGCCCCAGGCGGTTAACCTCTTTCTAAAGCGCGCTATGCCGCGGTTCACCGTCGACACATGTGTCGAGGCATTCATTCTTACGCTGATGAAGTTCATCCCGATTCAGCAACTGCTCGGCTACCTGTGGCACCCGGGCCAACAGAGTAATCAGCGGATTCGACTCATTCTGGAACGTGACGTTCTCTTGCATGAGCAGGAAATGGCACAGGTTCTACAGAGTAAAACGTCCCCGGATTCACAGGATGACTTACGTCTGACGCTGCATCGTTCGCTGAAATCGCTACAGTCTGACGCTGCGGCGCGGAAAGCTCTTGAGGACAAAGGATGTCGAGCTGCGATCCAGATTCATTTCACATATTGCAGCCGGCCAATCCTCCGGCTCATCCTTGGCTTGTCCAACGCTAAGCTGCTCCCCTCAACCGAGGCTCAGGACTTTTTACTCGTCTTTTGCCGGTGCTTCCTCATCTCCCTTCAGGGCGCATACCTGGCCGAACTCGACGAACGAGAAGGCCTCCGGGAAAAATCTGAGATAGGCGAGCGTTTCAATCTCACGGTGCAGTGGTTTCACTCGATGGTGCGCCACCTGAACATTGGACTAGCCGGCATTCAGAACGGCCAAACAAATGAAGCAGAAGACGCGCTGCAACGGGCCTCTATCGTGGCCGGCGTCTGTTTAGCCGAAATCCTATCGCTGATGGGAAAGTTCCAACCTTTGTGACCAGCGCCAGCTCGCAGCTCATGGCATTCCTCACAGCTGCCCGCGAGCACTTGTTGCTCGCCATTTTTTCGATTCTATTTTAACCATTAGGCTATGCGCAGAGTCCTTAAAGCCGCCCAGGGGCCTCTTGAGATCAAACCACAAGAAGAGTCCGTTTGGATTTGCATGTGCGGTCTCTCCAAAAACCAACCGTTTTGCGATGGATCACACAAGACAACCAGGGATGAAGAAGACGGCAAGATCTACGAGTACGACGAGAAAGGGCACAGGCGGGAGATTGCGTAGACACGTTGGCGAGCCGCGATTCCGGACTCATGTCAGGTCCGTATTCTTCAGCCAAAACCTCTGCTGATACCACTCGCGCGCGGGTTTCACGGTATCGCACCGCGCCCGACAAGTATCTCACCGGGATGCCGCCGGGGGTGCCCTACATTATAGGGAATGAGGCAGCCGAACGATTCAGTTTTTATGGGATGCGTTCAATTCTGGCCATTTTCATGACGACTTATCTCATGAATGCCAGTGGCCGGCTCGCGGTCATGAACGAAAACGAGGCTGCGGGCTGGTTTCACGAGTTTGTCTTTGGCGTCTATTTCCTCCCGATTTTAGGCGCGATCATTTCAGATGGATTTCTTGGCAAATACCGAACGATCATCTCCTTATCCGTCGTCTATTGCTTTGGCCATCTGGCATTGGCGATAAATGACACCCGGGTCGGCCTCTTTACCGGCCTTCTCCTCATTGCAATCGGCTCCGGTGGCATCAAGCCGTGCGTATCTGCGCATGTAGGCGATCAGTTTGGAACCGCCAACCGGCATCTGCTGTCTCGGGCCTTTGGCTGGTTTTATCTTTCGATCAACTTAGGCTCTTCCATTTCCACTTACCTTTGCCCGATCCTGCTGGAGAATAAGAATTTCGGTCCGCATTTTGCGTTCGGGTTGCCTGGATTGCTCATGGTAACTGCCACAGTCGTATTCTGGTTGGGACGCAAAAAATTTGTTCACATCCCCCCGGGCGGCCGTGGTTTTGTGCGTGAATTTTTCAGCCGCGAAGGGCTGAGCGCGATTGGACGTCTATTTATAATTTACCTTTTCGTCGCCGTTTTCTGGTCGCTCTGGGACCAGAGTTCCGGCGGCGAATGGACTCTGCAAGCACGGGATCTGGACCTCAATTTTCTAGGTTTAAAGCTTTTGCCGGAGCAGGTGCAGGTCGCGAACCCTTTACTGATTTTGGTGCTCGTACCGCTGTTTAATTACGCCATCTATCCGGCCATTAGCCGCATGCTCCCACTCACTCCGTTGCGCAAGATCGGGATCGGGCTATTCCTGATGTCAGCATCTTTTTTAGTGATCTGGTGGCTTCAGGCCCGGATCGATGCGGGAGCAAAGCCGGCCGTGGCGTGGCAACTTCTGGCCTACGCTCTGCTAACGTCAAGCGAAGTTATGGTGTCCATCACCGGGCTGGAATTCTCCTATACCCAGGCACCAAAGAAAATGAAAAGCGCCGTTATGGCCGCCTGGCTTTTCACGGTCGCCCTAGGCAACCAGTTTACTGCCATTTTGAATTTCCTGATACCGAGCCTCAGCCAGCTCGGAATCGATCTCAAACACGCGGCTTACTTCCGATTTTTCACTCTGCTGATGTTTTTCACGGCGATTCTATTCATTTTCGTCGCCCGCTTTTATCGCGGCAAGACTTACATCCAGGGAGAGGAACCCGCCGCGGAAATCGGTTAGCTCGGCGTGTCGGCGTGTCGGCGTATCGGCGAACACGGCGATGTTGGCGAAGCGTCCCGCTTTGCGGTCGCCCGCCCCGCAGGAAAAGTGCTGTGGCACTTTTCAGCCGGCATCGGGAGGAGCCGGATGCTTTTATCAGAAAAAACCAGCACTGTCAGATCGTTGAGAGAAACAAATACGATTTGTAAATCGTTGTAAGTTGCTGATTAAAAGTAACTTATCCAGAAACCGCGTGCGGCCAGAAAGGCCAGAGGGAGAACACGGTAATGAAAGAACGCTGCTCGAGCTTATGCTGGGCGGCATGGAAACACTTGTTATCGAGGCGGTCCGTTCCGTGAGCAAGCGCCTCGGCCTTCATCGATTCAACAAAAGTCTTCAAATTATCGTTAGCGGTCGCGACATCCTGCGGCGTCAAACGACGCTCATCCTCCATTCGCTCCACTCCGTTGTTGATCCAAGCCCTAAGAAAGAGTTGACATGACGCTTCCATCTTTAGCGGACCCAAAGATTCAAGAACAGTTTGCCAAAATTTTTCGTTCAACGCCAGGGCAGACACAGTCAATCGCCTTTCTTTCGCTAGAACCGATCGTAAACCCGAAACCGGCACCCTCTACCGCCAACGTAAGAACTAGCATTTTTCGCCCTTTGCGTCGACGTGCATTTTGCTGACGGGGAGGAGGCCAGGTCAGAAAGAGGCTATGGCGCCCGTGCGTAGACGCGTCCTTTCCATTCGGATCGCTTCCCGCGCCAATAACGCAGGGCGGATGACCATGTCATGAGGAGGTAAAGGGTACTGATGACCGGCAGCAGCGGAGCCCAAAGAATTGATCTTCGATAGTAACGCAGCGTCGGGACGTATGGCAGTGTCATCGCGCAAACTCCACTCAGGGCGATGAACCTCACAGCCATACGCCGAGAGAAAATGCCTGCCCAGGGAAGCCAGAAACCGAGCACCATTAGAAATGTCGTCGCCAGCAACAGCCAGATCGAATAGCGCAGTTGCGTGAATGCGGTCCGTTCGACCATCCCCCAGAAGCTTGCAAGACGTACGTAGGCACGGTGGCTTCGCACCGAATGACTTAGACCAATCCAAGTCCTGCCTCCGGATTTCTTTATCCTGTCTGCCAGTCTGCAGTCGTCAATAATAGCATTTCGGAGGGAGTGAAACGCACCGATCATTTCGAGCGAACTTGATCGGACTAGGATACAACCGCCCGCGGCCACCCCCAGACCGGATTGCGGGTTATTGCCCACCGCAAACGGATACAGGAGCTTGAAGAAGTAGACGAAGGCAGGAACAAGCATTTTTTCCCAAAGGGAATCCATCCGCAGCTCAGCCATGACCGACACGAGCGCAAGCTCCTCGGCGATTAACTTTCGTTTCAGTGCTACAACTGTCCCGGGCTCGAGCTCGATATCAGCATCCAGCAGCAGGACGAAGTTGGAATCGATGGCCGACCAGCCTTGTTCGAGCGCCCAGAGTTTTCCCGTCCATCCACTCGGGAGGATTTGCCCCTGGATAATGGTTAACCCGGTCGGCCATGCTAAGCGCGCCAGGGTAGCGGTTGCGTCGGAAGATTGATCGTCGACAAGCATCACTCGCAAACCTCTACCTTGGCAACGAAGAGCAATGAGCGTGCGCTCAATGACCGGTCCCTCATTCCTCGCAGGAATCAGCACCGTGACATCGGATAGATCAGTCTCATCATCCGGTACGTTGCCGGTTTCCAATCGTTCGCGGGTACTCCACGGGCGCCATGGAACAAGAATTACGGTCACCCACAGCAGGGCGCCGGCAGCAACCAGGAATTCCATTTTTTGCACAGCCAGAAGGTCATTGCTCCTTTGGAGTCGCATCTTCCGGTTTGCTGTGCTCCGCATTTAGATCGCCGCAAAGAACAAAAACGCCGCTCAAAGTCACCAGAAAGAAAGCGATGCAAACCACTAGCCAGAGGTTACGCCAGAAGATTGGCAAATCGAGCATAGTCGTGAACATGGCCGAGTCGAAGGCCAGCAAGCCGGCAAGCGTACAGACTACCATCTTCAACATCACGGTGCGGTCTCGCATATTTAAATCGCCTCTCGAAATTGAAAACTCGTCCTGTCTGCGCGATCTACAGGATGCAGGTAACATAGACCCTTCAAATTCCCCGATAAACCAAAAAAACCGAGCTTTTCTCTTTCACCAATCTATAAAGCTTTGGAAATCATACGCCCGCTGGAATAAATAAATGACGGGCGAAGACTCCAAATCATGAGCAATTTTGCCGGCCAACTATGAGACGAATCGCAATCCTCACCGCAGGCGGTGACACACCAGCGATGAACGCCACGATCCACGGTGCGGTCGTGCGTGCGAACGAGTTGAAGATCGAAATTTTCGGACTGATCAAAGGGTTCAACAGCCTCTTCAACCCGCGCGTTCCACACGTTCATCTTAACCCGCTCTATCAGGAGATTCCTGAGAGCGATCCGACCAAGGGAGGTACGATGATAGGGTCCTCACGTGATTTCGTCGATCCCAGCAAGAAGGAAGAGCTTGATCTGATCGCTCACCGCTTGAAAAGATTGGGTATCGAAGGCCTGATTTGTGTGGGTGGCGACGGTACGCTCAACGGCCTGCAACCGCTCGCGGAGCGCCTACCCACCGTGCTGGCCCCCAAGACCATCGATAATGACCTCGGACTGAATTATCCGGGAGAACCTAACGATTGGATCCGCGTGTCCACGCCCGATGCAAAGAACGGGTTCCGCTATGAGCATAGAGAGTCCCAGGCGGTGTTCAATCTTGATTACATCGTGAATTACGTCACGCCAGGCTATGCCACGGCAGTATTTGTTTCGGCCGGTGGCGTCGAACGGATTCGCACGACCGCCGAAAGCCATCGTCGAATCGCCATCATCGAGGTGATGGGCCGCCATTCCGGATACATCGCGCTTGGCTCCGCTTACGGACGACCTGACATCATCCTCGTACCCGAACATCCGCTTGATATTGAGCGCCTCGTTGAGCGGGTCAAACATCTCTACGATTTGCAGAAGAATGTGGTTATCGTTTGCGGTGAAGGAGTCGTGGATGAAAAGGGCCGCGAACTCGGGGCCGAAACCAAGACGGCCGATCCAGCCGGCAACATCGCGTTGACCGGTGCGGCCGAAGCATTGCGACACAAGCTGATGCTGCTGATCGGCGACCGGTACTTCCAGCTTTACCGGCGTGGAAACTCAGCGCGGGAAGCGATCTTTACTAGAAAGGTCGGACATACGCAAAGAGGAGGCAGGCCGATCGTGTTCGATCGTTTCTACGGTGCGCAACTCGGCGCCAAGGCGGTCGAACTCCTGCTCGAGGGCCGCAACAATGCGGTCTCTACCTTGCAGTACAGTTCAACCAAGGGATTTCACGTGGACGGCTACGATGCAAACCGGTTCCGGGACCGTTGGGGTTATATTCATGCCCGACGGATGTACCCGCAGCTGTATGACCCGAAACTCATGAAGCCTTCACGGCTAGGGATCGACTATTTGCTGCCCATTTTCACTGATGCCGTTGGGGACGACGACATAGAGCATATTCGGCGGACCCTGTTTGCGCCGGGTAACCTCGCCCAGCCATATCATTCAATTAACACGGACGTCAACAAGCGCATCCGGTACCTTGAAGCGGAAGAGTAGCCGGGAGGGCACCGATACAGAAAGGCTGCAACCACGCGTTGCAGCCTTTCCTCTTCGTTTCTTCTGTTCAAATTGGAAGTCTACGAGACGGTTCTAGTCTTTCTCTCGCTCGACTTTAACCTTTTGACCGGTCTGACGGTCGAAGTAGACCTCTTTTCTACCTTTTTTTTCCAGGAGTTGATATCTCGGCAAATCCTGCTGAACCTGATCGTACGTTATGACCGTGCCCTCTGCAGGTGCCACCGGTCTCTGCACGATTGCGCCCTCGCCGTTGACGTATACGACCTGCTCGCCACTGGTTTCTCGGACCGTGACGGCATAGATCCCATCGTCTGCGCGCACCACTCGCGTGACATAGGTAGGATTGGCGATGTGGGTCTCGCGGATAACCGTCGCCTGGACAGGCTGTGGCAGCGTGGTGAACTCAATCTCGTCCGCGAACGCCGCCGAACCGATGAAAAGGCCGGCGCCAAGTGCGAGCCCCAGAGTAGTGATTTTTTTCATAGCATCTTTTATGTGTCGAAAACTAACGTGACCTCATTGGCCACCCGGCATCCCACCGCATCGGTCAGGAACCAGCAGCAAATCCTGAGTTACGAAGCCTTCGCTAAAATATTTTGACGCACACAAGCCGTTAAAGCCTGAAAAAATTGTCTAAGGGCGATCCCCTAACGAACAGTAGGGCAGGCGACGGCAAAATCCAGAATCCCTGTTCGTAATCGTGATCTTTGAGCTGTTCAGCTAGAAACGGCCTGGAGGGGCGTTGCTCGCAACGCCGGGACCCGCAAGCGGCTCCCCCAAAGACGAGACCCAAACTGCGCACGACTACTCTTTGGCGTATTGGCGATAGATGATCAGCCCACGCAGGGCATCGACCGCTCGTTCGAGCTGGATATCCGGGGTCTCCCGCACAAGCTTCTGCTCCTCCGCAGTTAACAGCCCGCCCCGCTCCCTCAGCAGCAGGGCCCGCTCTGACTCTGGGTCAATGGCTGATTCGATATCGGGGGTGATCCCTTTCTCCTGAATCACCTGTTTGCCGGGGGTATAGTACTTCGCGGTCGTTAGCCAGAGCGCAGATCCGTCGGGCAAAGACATCGGGGTCTGGACAACGCCTTTGCCAAAGGTTGTCTCGCCAACGATGACTGCCCGCTTCAAGTCCTTGAGTGCGCCCGTGACAATTTCCGCACCGCTCGCGCTCAGGCCGTTCGAGAGTACCGCCATCGGGAAATCGAGCCTCTGCTTGCCACCGCTGTCGGTGACGTATTCGCGCCGCTGGGCTGGATCACGGCCCTCGGTATAGGCGACCAGCGTTCTTGGCGGCAGAAAAAGTCCGCAGACATCGACTGCGCTCGTAAGCAGTCCGCCCGGATTAAAGCGCAGATCGATGATCAGAGCCTGCATCCCTTGCGTATCAAGGGCATCAAGCTTGCCGGATAACTCGCGCGCCGTCGGTTCCGTGAATTCGGTGATTCGGACATAACCAATCTTAATGCCACCAGTTTGCCCCGGATCCAGAATTCTTGAATCTACTACGCTCGCGACTTTAATCATCTCGCGGCGCATTTCATAATTCTTTGTCTCCTTGATCGAAGGACGGTAAATCGTCACCTTGAGCCGCTGATTTGGCTGACCCCGGAGCAGCTGGTTCAATTCCTCGATCGCCATATTCAGGGTGGATTTTCCCTCGACCGCGACGATTTGGTCCCCAGCTAAAATGCCGGCGCGAGCGCTCGGGCTGTTTTCCATGGTCGACAGAATAGTGATGGCTTGGTCTTTGCGAGAAATAGTAAAGCCAAAGCCACCAAACTCGCCCCTGGTTTCGTCCTCCCTGTCTTTAAGGTCGTCCGGCTCCAGAAACTGGCTATGAGGATCAAGCCGGGGCAGCATCGCATGCAGCGCGGCGTAGGTCAGCTTCTTGTAAGATACGGCGCTTCCGTCGACGTAGTCCTGCCTGATCACCTGAATAGCTCTGGTGAATGCCGCGATCGCAGCGTAATCAATCCCGTGGTCGTCGCCGGCTGCGCTGGAAGTCAAGATCCTAAAACCGATAAATAAATTCAGAAAAACGGAGACGGCCAGAACGCCGTAGAGAGCCTTGCGCTTCATTCAAATGAAACCGTAGCACAGGTCCGCTGCCGGAAAAGACCTCCCCGGAATTTACTTTCAACTTGACGCAGGCTTTGAAGCTGGGCATTTTCCGGGCTCTTCACTGAGAGGATTTGACTATGGCTAGAGAATGCAGCATCACCGGAGCCAAGCCCGCAAAGGGTCACGTGATTCACAGGCGTGGCATGGCTAAGAAAAAGGGGGGCGTCGGTCGGCACGTGACCGCGAATACCCCTAGATTGTTCCTGCCCAATCTGCAGACGAAACGCATCTGGATTCCGGAATTGAACCGATTCGTAGTGGTAAAACTAACTGCGCGGGCCCTGAAGACGATAACAAAAAATGGAGCCTTTCAGACGCTGAAAAAGGCGGGTCTGGTGTAAATGAATTTTGGGTAAATGAATTTTTTCGTTTATGTGTAAGAGCGATCCGGCGCCAGCTGGATCGCTCTTTTTCTTTTTTTTATGATACCGAGAAAAGTGATCCCTGTCAGCATCCTCACCGGCTTTCTCGGTGCGGGCAAGACAACCTTGCTAAACTATATCTTAAAGGAACAGACCGACTACCGGTTCGCGGTGATCATCAATGAGATCGGCCAGATCGGGATCGATGGCAAACTCGTAGAAAAGCAAACTGAAGACATTGTGGAAATGAGTAATGGCTGCATTTGCTGCACCGTGCGCAAAGATCTCGTCAAAGGCGTGCAGAAGCTTCTGAAAAGAGACCATGTGGACTACCTTTTGATTGAAACGACCGGAGTGGCAGATCCGGGCCCAATCGCGCAGACCTTCTTAAATATCCCCCAGCTCCAACAATATGCTCGACTTGATTCGATCATCACGGTCGTGGACGCTGAGCACGTGATCGCTCAGCTTCGAGAAACTGAGGTTGCCCGTGAACAGATCGCCTTAGGAGACTTTATTCTTTTGAACAAAGTCGATTTGGTGAAAGCAGAGGAGCTTAGCATCATCAAAGAGCAGATCTTCGGGTTGAACCCGCATGCGCGAATATTTCAAACGGAACACTCTCGCGTGCCCTTGAAAGAGCTCCTGGATTTGAACGCGTTCAATCTGGATCTAAAGCTTTCAAATGCGCCCGATTTTCTGGACGAGTTAAAGAAAAACACTCATTCAGACATCGGCTCGTTTTCTTTCGAATTCGACAGACCGTTCGCCGTTGAGGAGCTGGAGGCGCAGCTGCAAGAACTATCCAGGAAATCGAAAGTCTACCGTTCAAAGGGCATTCTCTGGATCGAGGGAACACCGCGACGTGCGATTTTTCACGGCGTCAACAATCGATTTACGATCTATTGGGATCGGCTCTGGGAGAAGGACGAGCCGAGGTTGAGCCAGCTGGTCTTTATCGGTAAAGATCTGGACCAACCGCAGATCGAAGAGAGATTGAGGCGCTGTTTGGGTTAAGTTCCAGGGCCAGGTAACCCGAACCTGCTTTCACAGGTCCGGGATATCAGGTACAGCCGAGCGCAACAACTCACGTTGGCTGGCGATCAAACGCTGGATTCCTGTTTGCCCGAATTCGATCATCCGGTTGAGCTCTGCCGTTGAAAAGACCGCCTCCTCCCCCGCCCCCTGAACTTCCACAAAAAGACCGGTACTGGTCATGACAAGGTTCATATCGACGGCGGCATTCCTGTCCTCGTGATAGTTAAGATCAAGGAGGAGCCGCCCACCGACCAACCCGACGCTGACGGCGGCTACTAAGCAATGCATCGGCCAACGCTCGATGGCCCCTTGCGCCCGAAGCTTGGCGCAGGCCAACGCGGTCGCAATGGAGGCACCGGTAATCGAGGCAGTTCTGGTCCCACCGTCGGCCTGTAAAACGTCGCAGTCGATCCAGAGCGTCTTCTCTCCGAGCGCACTGAGATCGACCGCTGCCCGGAGCGCCCGCCCGATCAGGCGCTGAATTTCAACGCTGCGCCCATCCAGTTTGCCTTTGGAGATATCGCGCGGTCGGCGTGTCAGCGTTGAATATGGCAGCATCGCGTACTCTGCCGTTATCCAACCTCCAGAGACACCCTGATCTTTCATCCATTTTGGCACAGACGCTTCCACGGTTGCTGCACAGATCACTTGTGTGTCACCGGTGGCGATGAGGATGGAACCTTGCGCATTGGGAGCGACCCCAAGGGTAAAGCGGACAGGTCGCAACTCATCATTCGAGCGACCATCCCTCCTCGCTGAGCAAACTTCAGGCTCTGTCACGTTTCTCCTTTTTCGTTTCTTGTTTCTTGTTTCTCATTTGGGTAGGGGGAGGTTCCCGACTCCGCCCCTATTGCCCCTTGCTACGTCGGGCCAGCAGGGGCGCCATAGTTCCGCGTCCGCGGAACGACGCCGGGGCCGCCCGAGCCGAAACGCGAACGACAAACGAGAAACAAGAAACGAAAAACGCGCAATGGGCAATGAAAGTCTGGAGTTGATCCGTCACGCCCCGTGGTCCAGCTTCGTAGTTTTATTCACTATGCCCCTGACTATTGAGGTTCCCGCGTCGACGACCAATCTCGGTCCCGGTTTTGATTGCTTGGGAGCCGCTCTGCGCCTTTGCAATCGGATCATCATTGAGGTAGACGTAAACGAGAGGCCAGCTCCGGCAATTGTGTCGGAAGCGACGGAACTGTTTTTTAGTCGGACCGGGGAGAAGCGATTCCCTATCAGGTGCTCGGTTGAGGGAGATGTTCCGCAGGCGCGCGGCCTCGGCAGCAGTGTCACCATCCGGTTGGGTGTCCTGATGGCGCTGGATCGACTTACAAACCGCCGTCTCCCGCGGGAGGAACTCTGCTCTCTCTGCGCGGAACTGGAAGGCCATCCAGACAACGCCGCCGCCGCGCTCTTCGGCGGATTTACTATCATCGCCAGCACGAGCAGGCGTGTCGCACGATTTGACATCGATCCGACGTTAAAGTTTGTGTTGTTCGTCCCGGACTTTGAAGTGAAGACCAGCGAAGCAAGAACGGTTGTACCAGGCGTTTTCCAACGCCAAGCTGTGGTTGAAAATCTGGCGAATGCCAGCTTGATAGCCGCGGCGTTCGCGTCCAGAGAATACGGATATCTGCGGGGCGCCTTTCTGGATCATCTTCATCAGCCTTTCCGCGAACAATTTGTGCCATTTCTACCCAAGGTCCTTAGGGCTGCGATGGAAGCAGGAGCTTTAGGTGGATTTCTAAGCGGCTCGGGATCCACCGTGGCCTGTCTTACGCTTTCGGACGGCAAGGAGGTTGCCGCCGCCATTGCCGCGGCGGCGCCGGAGGCGCACGCGAAAACTTTAATTGTAAGCGCCGACAACGACGGCGCTCGTTTCCTTTAGAAGAGTGAGCATGCGAAGAAGGTTGGATGACCTTGAGCAATATGCGGTCGAGGTTATTCTCGAAAAGAGGCACGGATTCCGCGCGACCCTGCTGCGCATCGTTCTACGGGCTCTGTCATTCATCTATCTGGCTATCGTTCAGTTCCGGCTTTACCTATACCGCAACAGAATTCTGAAAGAACGCCAACTTGGATGCCTCGTCATCAGTATCGGGAACCTGACCGTCGGAGGCACCGGAAAGACGCCGGTGGTCGAAAAATTTGCTCGAGCGCTCCAAGGCGGCGGCCGCCGCGTAGCCATCCTCAGCCGCGGTTACAAGAGCGTCGATCGGCGCCAGGAGAAAAACTGGTGGAAAAGACTTCTCGCTCCGGGCTTGGAAGTTCCGCCTAGATTGGTTTCCGACGGCACGAACGTGTTGTTAGACTCGGCGACCTCCGGGGACGAACCTTATATGCTCGCCTCGAACCTCACGGGAGTAGCAGTAGTCGTCGACAAGGATCGCGTAAAGTCGGGATTGCACGCCCTGAAGAAACTCGACGTTGACACTCTTTTACTCGATGACGGTCTGCAATATCTTCACCTGAAACATCGGCTCGACATCGTCCTGGTCGATCGTCAGGCACCGTTCGGCAATGAGCATCTGCTTCCCCGCGGCACGTTGCGCGAGCCGCCCGGGAACCTGCGACGGGCAAGCTATATTTTCATCACAAAATGTAACGGCGAGCCGAACGATGGTTTGATTCAGAGAATCCGGCAGTACAATCGAACAGCGGAAATTATCGAGTGCACGCACAAACCGCTTTATCTCAGGCATGTCTATAAGGATGAGCGGTTGCCGCTCGATTATCTCAAGGGATTGTACATTGGATCGTTGTGCGGTATTGCTGCGCCTGAAAGCTTCGAAGAGGGTCTGCGCAATCTGGGCGCGAAGATCGAATTGTCGCGTCATTTCGCAGATCACCATCGCTATGCGGAAAAGGAGTTGAGCGCATTCCTGCAACGATGCGTCCGCCGCGACGTCAGCGCGGTGATCACGACTGAAAAAGATGCCGTCCGTTTCCCGATAATTGATCCTCTGGAGGTTCCGATTTATTATTTACGCGTCGAAATTGAGATTCTAAATGGGCAGGAAACCTGGGAACAATGTGTACAGCGAATCTGTACGCCTCCAGCCATGATAGGGCCGGAGGAATTTTTCCAATAAACTTTGGCGCGGGTCGATTTGTCTTCGCTTTCAACCAATAGACGTTCAGACTGTCTGACTGAAGGACTTCGCCATGGCATCGCGCCATTCTAGACTGAAAATAGGAATTGTGGGCGCCGGAACCGTCGTCAAGACCCGCCATCTGCCGGCACTCAGGAAAATTCCCGATGTCGAGGTCGTCGCGATTTGCAATTCCTCATACGAAAGCTCTGAGGAGTGCTGCACAGAATACGTTCCGGAGGCAACACCATACGGAAACTGGGCTGAACTCGTCGCCCATCCGGATATTGATATTGTATGGATTGGAACTCCGCCGTACCTGCACTCAACGATCGCGATTTCTGCGCTTGAAGCCGGCAAACATGTCTTCACCCAAGCGCGCATGGCGATGAATCTCTCCGAGGCGGAGGAAATGTTTGCGGCTGCCCAGCGCCATCCGCATCTGGTGACTATGGTGTGCCCGCCTCCACACGGCCTTCGAGGCAGCCTTTTCATGCAAAAGTTGCTGGCCGAGGATTTTCTCGGACTCCCCCACCATCTCCGCCTGCAGAGCCTTTCCGGGGCATACACCAATCCGGACGCTCCTCCGCATTGGAGACAGCGCGATGAGTTGTCGGGGCTAAATGTCCTTACACTCGGGATCTATGCCGAGGTCGTGCAACGGTGGTTCGGCCCGATTACGCACGTCTTTGCGCATCAAAAGACTATCAACCCGGTTCGCTACGGTTACGAAATCCGCATCCCGGACATGGTACTCGTTCTTTGCAAGTTCGAGAATGGGATGGAAGGGGTCATGGAGTTTAGCGGCGTGGCCCTTTTCGAGGCTTCAGATCGCCTGCAGGTATTCGGAAATCAGGGCATGCTATCGTACGACTTCAGTTCGGATCGAATCATTGGGGGCCGGCTTGGAGAAAAAGAGCCCAGCGAAATCGAGATTCCGCCCGAAATAGAACAGCGTTGGCGGGTTGAGGAAGACTTCATCGCTGCGGTTCGATCCCCCGCCAGCATCCAGCCGCAACCCAGTTTCGCGCTCGGAGTTCAGTACATGCGCGTCGTTCAAGCCGTCGCGGACTCAGTGGCGCAGAGGCGCGAGGTGCCGATCGCGCGATAGCAGGCGGGAGTTTGGAGTTCGGGGTTTGGAGTTCGGGGTTCAAGGTTCTGAGTTCAAGAGCTGGAGTTTCGCTTTCCCCGCGCCCTGTCACGGAACTCTGAACTCCAAACGCCAAACCCCGAACTCTTAAAGCAGCTCCACTGCCGTCGGAACCATAATCGCGTCGCGCATACCGTGGACGATCTTTTTGTCAGCCGGGGCAATTGTGGCTAGTGCTCCGCCGAGGCGAACCTTCTTGTCAGACAGAACAAAGTAATAAGGGCACAACCGAACGCGACCGATCATGGTTTCTATCGATCCGGTGGCGGCGTTGAAAAATGGCTGTTTAACCAGTCGACCTTTAAAAAACTTCTGCAGAATAAACGGACCCTCGTTGAACGAGGCAATCGCTTGATCAATGCGATCCGACCATTCCCTTTGGGGAAGATCCTGTCCTACAAACACTCCGCGAGCGCCCCAGGCCAACTCCGAAAACCCGCTCACTTTTAATACATATTCCCGCTGCCTTTGACTGAACTTCTTCAACTCGCGCCAGTCCTGAATCTCTAGTCCTGGGATCACCGCGTGGTGCGGAACGGGGGCCGGATCGATCACCCAGGTCTGCGGAATCAGAGACTTCAATTTCAACCAATGACTCGCTCGCAACTCGCGTCGCCAGAATTTCTGCAGCGGCTTCGACCAGAAAAGACCGAACCAGAGTTTCTCCTCGAGATAGGGTTTGAGAGGCGGAGTGATTCTGAACGCGCCCGAATCGGCGGCCTCGAGCAGAGAATCCCTGGACGGCAGATTCGCAAGATCAAACATTTCGAAGAACCGATAGACCGGATCCAGAGATCGAAAGTCCCACATTTCCGCCTGCGCGATGCTCCAACCCGGGCCGAACTTTGCAGTCAATTGATCGCACAGCCACTGCATCTCCGGACGGTACGTTTCGGCTTCATTCGAGACGGCAATCACTCCGCGGGGAAGAATGGCTCGAAATCCTTCGATCATTCCATCTCCGCCTCCGAGAACATCAAAGCCGAGTTCGCGGTAAGTCTGATTCAACCACCCGGTGAGCCCGATACCGCCGGGGACAGAATCGAGCTCTGAAATCGCGTAGCCGCCATCGGTCAAGATTATATCGGGCCGGATCACTTGCGGAATTTCGTATCGAAACCTCCGAGAAAGCTCCACCAATCGGGGAGGTTTTCCTGCATCCAAATAACGGGAAACCCAGGACGGTCCCTTGCCTTTTACGCTCAGGTGGTAAAGCAGATTCGAAGCCCTGATGAATTTTAGCAGCCAATGGCCCAGCCGTTCGAGTTCTTCGGCGAACTCCGCCTTGATCAAAAATGGTTGAGGCGAGATCAGCCACTCTTTCTGCGCGAACAGGCCCTTTTCTGGAAACCGTTCGCGGACGCGCTGGATACGCTCTAAGGCGACTGAGTCATCCATTTCTGTGCTAGGCCAGCAGCTTAAGCGCACGGCGAACGAGTTCTTCCATATTGATATCCTCGTTTTTTGCTCCAGCGAGGATCTCGCGAACAGCCTTCTGCGCTTCGACCTGCTTGAAGCCCAAAGAGAGGAGAGCCAGGACTGCATCAGTCATTTTCGCTTGTTGATCACCCCGACTGGAAGCAGCCGGCTCCCACGCTGCGGCCACGCCAACCTTGTCCTTTAACTCCAAGATTATTCTCTCGGCAGTTTTCTTGCCGATGCCGCTGACTTTCGCCATAGCATTGACGTCGCCGTTGACCACGGCGGTCTTAAACTGTCCGATGCTCATGCCACTGAGCACAGCCAGCGCAATCTTGGGACCCACTCCCGAGACATGTTGAAGGAGGAGGCGAAATAGATCCCGCTCCGTGGCAGTCACAAAGCCGAACAGCATATGCGCGTCGTCCCGAATGACCAAATGAGTCAATAATTTCACCCGCCCTCCCACAGCCGGTAGACGATCAAAGCTTGAGAGTGGAATCTGGACGAGGTATCCAATGCCCTGGACGGAGATGACCACCTGCGTAGGGAGCGCCTCGACAAGTTCGCCGTCTAGAAAGGATATCATGATGCTGAATAGAAGTACGCGCGGGAAAATAAACTGCAAATCCAACTGCCGAATACTGGCGCTCTTGCTTTTGCTGGCTGGGTTGCCGCTTTCAACGAACGCCGATCAATTTTGTTTGATCTTGGATCCCTATTTTTACCGATCACCCGTGAGAGCACCTTTGCCGGGAACGACACAAACTGTTCTGGCCTATTATCGGATCTTGGACGCCGAAACTCTGGCGCCCGCAAGACCCCACGAGCTGACCGCAGAAGCGCAATCCGCAGTCGCGCAGGAAAATCTCGACCGCGCTCGTCGACTTCTCGCGGCGATCAGGCCGGAAATCATCAGAGACTCAAACGGAGTGATCACCGCGCTCCACGTCCAGAGCGCGGACCCTAAGCTCTCGGCCATTCTCCTCTTGCCCGAGTTGGGCAACCGATATGCCAACCTCCTCGGACCCGACTGTTATTTTGCTGTCCCAAACCGTCGAACGATATTCTTCCTACCCCGGCTGGCAACCGACATCCAATCCTTTGCTCCCTTGGTAGATAGCCTCTACCACAACGATCCATGGCCAATCTCCACTGAGATTTTTGAGATCGTCGATGGAAAGTTGCGCGTACACGGGCAGTTTAATGACGATTTTTGATTTTTGCCGCCCACTCGAACTCGGCAATTCGGATTGCTTTCGCCCCCGGCATCATCTACACCGCTCGAAATGCGGACCTCGGAAGCTAAGCACCGGATTCCCACACCATTTCTAAATGCACGCATGAATCAAAAGGCCAAACGCAGTTTGCTCCCGAAATCGATGATCAGGTTTTGCAGTCCCCTGTGGTTCGTTGCGGCTGCGATTTTCTCGTCGGGGTCCTGGTCGTCCGCACAAAATTTGACCGTCACCGGCCCGGCACCGATCAATTCAGTGCAGCCGGCGACGCCTGTCGGTGAAGGGTTTTTCACGAATTTGCCATTCAAAGCCGCGCTTTCAACCGACATCGGCTACGACGACAACGTGTTTACCAGTCACACCGACCGCATTGGCAGCGGCTACAACGACCTCGGTCTCGATATAGGGTCACACATCGCTGGCCAAAGGAGCCGGTTGGATGGCGATCTATTGCTCGGGTTCGCGTACTACTGGAATCGGCCCGGCAGATCAGTGGATCCAAATATCGCGCTGAACCTGAAAGCCTCGCACCAATTTACACCACGACTCATACTTAATCTGTCCTCGAGTCTGGGTTTCCAGGCTCAACCGACTTTTGCCATTGCCGGTGCCAGCAACCAAAATGTCGGTAACTATTTCTTCAGTTCGAGCCAGCTCTCTCTTGGTTATGCATGGACGCACCGATTTTCGACCGTCACCGCATACAACTTAAGCACTTACTTTTATGACAACAGCACCCAAGCTGCCCAACAGAATCGACTCGAGCACCTGATCAGTCAGCAGCTTCGCTACATGCTTTTTCCGACGGTCACATTGGTGACCGAATATCGCTTTGGGTACATCTCCTACCAAACGGCCAATAACGATTCGTACTCCCATTTCCTGCTCGCGGGCGCCGATTCAACGTTGAGTCCGCGGCTTTCTGCCACGTTCCGGGCCGGTGCGGAATTCCGGACCAACCTGCAAGCGGGCGGATCGGAAACGGTTTTCCCCTACGGCGAGTCGACCCTGAGCTACGAATATAGGCCGTCCAGCTTCGTTCAATGGTACAATCGTCTCGGCCTGGAGCAGTCCGATATTGAAAGTGTGCAAAATGGACCATACGCAAAGGTTTACCGGACAGGGATAAGGCTAGATCACACATTTGGGCGGAAAATGAAGATCGGTGCAGCTGTTTACTACTCCTACAGCGAGTACCAGCAACCATCTTCGTTTGCAGAGAACGCCATTGACGCCAACGCCACGGTCTCTTACCAGATCTATCGCTCACTCTCGGTTCAGACAGGATATATCTTCAGCCGTGTATCTTCTAAGCTCGCTTCCAACTCCTACTACCGAAACCGAATATTTCTGGGCGGATCGTTCGCGTTCTGACAGAATGCGGACCGCAAGTATGCCACGTGAGATTTGCGGGTTAGCAAACTTGAGAATGTCAGAGACCAAACTTAAACTCAGCTTCAAATCGTCGATAAAAATTTTCTGGACGCATGGAGACTCCCCAAGATTCTAAGCTGCATTTTCTGGACTATTGGCGCGTCATTCGGGTCCGTATGGGGTTGGTGATTCTGGTCTTTCTACTCGTCGTTATCGCGGCCGAGGTTACGACCTATCTCATGCCTCGAAAATACAAATCCTTCGCAACGATCGAAGTAGAACCGGACATGACGCCTGTCCGAATCTTTGAGAACGAGACCCCGCGGCAGCAGATGCTCAATGATCCGAAATTCACCCAAACCCAGTTTCAGATTATCATGCGGAAAGGGGTTCTTTACCCGGTCATCGAGCGATTGGATCTCCGAAAGAAATGGGGGTCGAACGGCGAACCGATCCCGAAGGAAGTGGCCAATTCCCGGTTGCTCCGCATGTTGTCGCTCCAGGAGGTCAGAAACACCAACCTCATCCAAATAGACGTTTATAGCACGGATCCCCAGGAAGCGGCGACACTGGCGAACACCATCGCCGATGTTTACATGGAGCAAAGAATCTCCGAACAGCAAGAGCTCGTCGCAAGGGGGCTCGATCAGATGCGGGATGACGTAAAGAAACAGGAGGAGGCTGTCAGCCAGGCTTACGTAGAAGCTTCGCGCTTGCGCACCGCGGCGAATATCGTAGATCCGAACCCGGACAGCCTGGATAGCTCGGGAAGAGTTGAAGACTCCAGCGTACTCTCCAACCAAGAGAAGGTGAATGATATCCGGTCTCAGGGAGCAACCCTGAAAAGCCGGGTCGCAGAACTGGACCGACTTAAATCAGAGGACCTGATGCGAGCCGCCGGACAGCTCAACCTGAATGATCCGATCATCGAGCAAAAATTACCGCTCTATCAGTCAGCCGAGGCCGACAAGGCCAGAATGCTCAATTCCGGTCTTGGCGTCAATCACCCCGAAGTAAAGGCAGTGCAGGCCCAGATTGACACGATAGAGGGACAGTTGCGAAAACAGATCGACAGCATACGCACGGGTCTCGCGACACAGCTCGCGATAGCCGAGGACTCTTTGAAGGCCATGGAGTCCAACCTGAATGCCAGCCAGACCGAGCAGCAGGAAAAGAAAACAGCGAGCGCTCAATACCTGAATGCGAAGTATAAGTACATCCAGGAACGTAAGCTCTTAGAGACGGCCAAAACGCGGCTGAATACCGAGTCCATGGAACGTACGATGCCGCGGCAGGCAGCGTTCGTGCGGGATCCGGCGGAGCCGGCGCTCTTTCCGAGTAAGCCGAACGTGGTGCTCAATTTGGTTCTCGGCGTCGTCGCGGGCTTGGTACTGGGCATTTCGTTAGCGTTCTTCGTTGAATATCTCGACACGAGCGTAAAAACGATGGATGACGTGGAGAAATACCTTGACCTGCCGGTCCTGGCGGTCATACCCCAGCGTATCAAGCTGCTGCCGAGCACCGGCGATGATTGCGCCGACGCCGAAGCGTACCGCATTCTCAAGACAAATGTTGATTTCAACCGTAAAAAGCTGGGCGCCTCCTCGCTCAGCGTCGTCAGCGGCTGCGCCCAGGAAGGTAAATCGACGACCGCCTGCAACCTTGCCACGACCTGGGCCATGGACGGTCAGCGGATCCTGTTGGTGGACGCCGACATGCGCCAACCGTCGCAACATCGCCTCTTCGGAGTGGATAACCGGGTGGGCCTCGGGAACTTCCTGAAAGGGGAGGTCACCCTGGAAGAAGTGATTCAACCAACGTCGGTCGACAATCTGTCTCTCACGCCGGCTGGTTCAGCTGCAACCGACGTAGTCCGTCTTCTTAATTCAGAAACTATGCAACAGCTGGTCGAAGTGACCCGGAAGCGCTTCGATGTCGTCATCTTCGATTCACCCCCAATCCTGGGGCTCAGCGACGCCTCGATCATTGCAAGCCTGGTTGATTGTTCGATTATTGTGGTCCAACACCGCCGGTGCCCCCGATCAATGTTGCTGCGCGTGAAAAAGGCCGTCCACAATATTGGGGGCATCTCCCTGGGCGTGGTCCTCAATAACGTGAATATTCGCCACGATCAAAGCTACGAGTATTACACGAGTTACAGCAAATACTATCCAAAGTCGAAAAGTGGCAAAAAGCAGCCTGCCAAGGTCGGCGTCAAGGCTGGCGGTGAGAACAACGGCGATGAGTATTAGCTCCCATTTTGAAATTCAAATCGTGGGACCGAGCCGCCGGATCGCTCATGGTCGCATCTCCCGAAGGCTCTTGAAATTACGCACCATCTGGTTGCTGAGTTTTCTTTTTTGGACCAACGCGGCCCGCGCCGAGGCCACGCTCCGTCCCGGCGACACGATTGAACTGAAGATTGGCGGGGTGCCGGCGACGGAGATCTCTTCTGTCAGTGGCCAATACACCATTGACGGTGAAGGTAACGTTAACCTTCCATATATCAGTCGAGTAAAAATCGCCGGGCTCGCGCCTGGAGCGGCCCAAGCCGTGATCGAGGGCGTTTACAAGGCTCGCCAGATTTACACCAATCCGAACATTGTCATTACGATGCAACCGCAGTCGCGGTTTGTGAATGTGGGAGGCGAAGTTAAAGCTCCGCAGCGGGTCCCTTTCACACCAGACTTGACGTTGCTCTCAGCGATAAATGCGGCGGGGGGGTTTTCACCGTTCGCAAACGAGCGGAAGGTCAGATTACTACGGGGCCAGGCGGTTACGGTGATCGACGTCAAGAAGATCCGTGCCAATCCGTCTCGGGACGTTCAATTGGAGCCGGGTGACCGCGTCGAAGTACCGCAGTCCCTCTTTTAGTTCGGCGTTCGGAGTTCGGGGTTCGTGGAGTTCGTTACCGTTTCGCCGTTTTCGAGCCCACCCGAGATCTTTTCTTATGTTGTAACGCTGAAGGAACTCCGAACTCCGAACCCCGAACCCCGAACCCCGAACGCCTTACCAATCCCTGACGAGATCCCAATTCTTTGCGAAATAGGAGATTCCCGACCAGAGGGTGAGCCCCACGGTTAGGCAGACCAGCGTTAAGCCAATCGCGTTGAGCGACATTCGAGTTGGCGGGCTGAGCAGGCGACCGAACTGGTCGCTGAGAGCAGCGAGTATCAGGCAATAGAGGATCGTCACAATTTGCCAGACCGTTTTGTGTTTTCCCAGCCGCTCGGCCGGCAGCACCTGCCCGCGAGCGGCGGCGATCAGGCGAAGTCCAGTGATCAAGAACTCACGGCTGACGATTACAATCACTGCCCAAGCCGGAACGCTCCCCAGGGAGACAAGACAAATGAAAGCGGAAATCGTCATAATTTTGTCCACCAGAGGGTCCATCAGTTTCCCGAAATCCGTGATCAGCTTGAACTTTCGAGCGATGTATCCGTCGGCATAGTCGGTGACGCTACTCGCGATAAACAACCCCAGGGCCAACAGTTTCGCGCCGGGAAAATTTATGCTTAGGGCAACCACGAACGGCAACGTCAAAAAAAGGCGAAGCACGGTGAGTTGGTTGGGAAGATTCATGCCATCTGAGCGTTTGCGTAGACGGGGTGTTTCCAGATCGGAACAGCTTGTTTGAGCCGCTCGACAATCTGAGAGCTTCCCTCAAAGGCCGCACGACGGTGACGCGCGGTCACCCGCACAAACAACGAAGCTTCGCCGGCCCGCACAAATCCAATGCGATGATGAATGATCACCGAAGCCAGCCGGAACCGTTCCCTTGCCTCTTCGCCAATCAGGACAAGCTGGCGCTCCGCCATTGCTTCAAAGGCTTCATACTCGATGCCGTCAATCATGCGATCTTCTTCGATGGCCCGAACGACACCGAAAAAGTCGACCACAGCCCCTTCGGTCTGCGCAAAGTTCAGCCGTACCGCTTCGAGAGGCTCCCTGGTTATTCTGATCTCACAAAACTCCATTGCCAACCATTTGAGATGTTAGATACTGCGAAACAACAAGAGTCAATTTAACCTTCAGCTGCCAACTCATGAATCCATCAGATATCGGACTAATCGGCCTCGCTGTCATGGGCGAAAATCTCGTGCTCAACATGGAGAGCAAAGGCTTCTCGGTTTCGGTTTTTAACCGCACAGCGGAGGTAACCCAGAAGTTCGCCGCGAACCGTGCGTCCGGAAAACGGATTTTGCCGACGCTATCGATCGAAGAGTTCGTTTCAAGCCTGGCAAAGCCGCGGAAGATCATGATTATGGTTAAGGCCGGCGCGGCGGTTGATGCGGTCATCGACCAAGTGTTGCCCCATTTAGAGCGTGGCGATGTCATCATTGATGGTGGCAATTCGTTGTACAGCGACACTGAGCGTCGCGAAGGGGCCTTGTCGGCAAAGGTCCTTAACTATCTGGGAATGGGGGTTTCGGGTGGTGAAGAAGGAGCCCTCAAGGGTCCCTCCCTGATGCCCGGTGGCACCAAGGAAGCTTGGCAAATTGTGGCGCCGATCTATCGAAAGATCGCCGCCCAGGTGGACGGGGAGCCATGCTGCCGATACATGGGACGCGGCGGGGCCGGGCATTACGTTAAAATGGTGCACAACGGCATCGAGTACGGCGATATGCAGCTAATCTGCGAAGCATACGCCATCCTCCGAGATGTGCTTGGTCTGAATACCGACGAGTTACATGACGTCTTCGACACCTGGAACCGGGGCGATCTGAACAGTTTCCTGATCGAGATTACAGCAAACATCTTCCTGAAAAAAGACCCCGAAACTGGCAAGCCCCTGATCGACATGATTCTCGACAAAGCGGGTCAGAAAGGGACTGGTAAGTGGACATTGCAGTCCGCCATTGAGCTAGGTGTGGTGGTATCCACGATTAACGCGGCGGTGGAAGCTCGCGTTCTCTCTTCAATGAAAGAGCAGCGCGTCCGGGCAGCAAAACAGCTCCCGGCTCCGATTCCCTATCGGTATGAGGGGGATCGGCAGAAACTGGTCGATGCGGTCCGTGACGCGTTGTACGCTTCGAAAATTATCTCTTACGCGCAAGGGTTCACCCTGTTTGCCGCTGCCAGCAAACACTTCAACTGGGACCTGAACTTCGGCGACATCGCAACCATCTGGCGTGGCGGCTGCATTATTCGTGCGAAATTTCTGAATCGGATCAAAGAAGCATTCGATCGGAGCCCGCAGCTCGAGAATCTGATGCTTGATCCTTTCTTCAGCTCAATCCTCGAAGGGAGCCAGGCAAACTGGCGACTTGCTTTAGCGCTCGCAACCCAAGCTGGCGTTGCCGTCCCCGCATTCGACGCGTCTCTGGCTTACTTTGACAGCTACCGTCAGGAGCGGTTACCGGCGAACCTGCTCCAGGCACAACGCGATTACTTCGGCGCCCATACCTACGAACGAATCGACAAGCCGGGAACGTTCCATACAGAGTGGCTGAAGTAGAGAATGTCAGGTTTTGAGTTTTGGGTTTTGGGTTTTGAGTGGAGCGCCCGGCAACGGTGGCGCCACGGCTGTACTTCAGAATCGAGTCCGCGAGAATTGGTTATCATGAGCCGGGTACGCAAAACCCAAAACTCAAACCCAAAACTCAAAACGAATGAATTTGATCGACGGAAAGGCGGTTGCGGAACGGATCAACGAGGAGACTCGTCAGAAGGTCGAGCGCTTAAGTCACCAGAGCATCACGCCGGGATTGGCGGTCGTGCTTGTGGGCGATAATCCCGCGTCGATGGCTTATGTACGGAACAAAGACAGGATTTCGCAACAGCTCGGATTTTTTTCCCGCAAGATTGAGCTCCCGAAAGAGACGTCGCAATCCGATCTGTTGAAGATCGTGCACGAGTTAAACGCAGACGCAAGGATTCACGGTATTCTGGTGCAGTCCCCACCTCCACCGCACATTAACGAAAAAGAGATTGTGCTCGCAATCGATCCGGCAAAAGATGTCGACGGTCTACACCCGGTGAACGTCGGGAAGTTGGCGATGGATGATCCGATGGCGCTGGTCCCTTGCACTCCCCTGGGTTGCCAACGTCTCCTGGTTGAAAGTGGAATTGAGACGACCGGCGCACACGTTGTGATCTTGGGGCGCAGCATGCTGGTGGGCAAACCGCTCGGTCTGCTCCTGCTGCGAAAGCGAAAAGGTGGCGATGCGACCGTGACAATTGCTCACTCTAAAAGTCGAAACCTGGCAGAGATCACTCGAGCCGCAGACATACTGGTGGCAGCGATCGGCAGGGCGGAATTTGTGCGCGCTGAACACGTAAAAGAGGGCGTCGTGGTGATTGATGTCGGAATCAATCGCGTGGAAGATCCCTTAAAGCCGAAGGGATATCGGATCATCGGAGATGTAGCCTTTGAGGAGGTCTCACCAAAGGCGAAGGCCATCACGCCGGTGCCCGGCGGGGTCGGGCCAATGACGGTCGCTATGCTAATGGCCAACACAGTAACCGCCTGCCAAATTCAGATAGGACATTTTGTGTAACCATGCACTCCTTTCACTACCAGCGGGGCAAGCTGACCTGCGAATCTTATCCTCTCGACAAAGCCGCTGAGCGGTACGGAACGCCCCTTTACGTCTATAGTTCGCACACGATTGTGGACCATTACAAGCGGCTCGACCAGGCGTTGCACGAGCTGCATCATGAGATCTGTTACGCAGTCAAGGCGAACTCCAACCTTGCCGTCATTCGCCTTCTGGCGGAGCAGGGCGCCGGCTTCGACATTGTTTCTGGCGGCGAGCTTTATCGCGTCATTAAGGCGGGGGGAAACCCGGTAAAGTGCACCTTTGCCGGTGTCGGCAAAAGCCGGGAGGAGATCGAGTACGCGTTGCGTTGCGAGGTACTCAGTTTCAACGTCGAATCCGAACAGGAATTGAGCGCCATTAACGAGATCGCCAAATCGTTGAATAAGCGCGCACCGATTGCCATCCGCGTCAATCCGGACGTCTCGGCGAATACTCACAAATACATCACTACAGGAAAAACGGAGAACAAATTCGGCATTGCGATCGATCGGGTAACAGAAGTCTACCGGCGTGCGAGAACGTTCACCAACATCAAGATTCGAGGCGTTCAAATGCACATCGGATCGCAGATTACAGACAGTAGGCCATTCGTTCAGGCAATCGAAAAAATGCTGCCGTTGGTTCGTCAATTGAAATCTGATTGCGGTATCGAGTTTTTCAGCATCGGCGGTGGAATCGGTATCGTTTACCGCGGCTCCTTGGAGAGTGGAGACGAGGTTTGGTGGAAGCAAGACGAACCCAAACACGCATTAACGATTCAGGAATATGCCAGTGCGATTGTCCCATTGCTGAAGGGTCTCCCGATACGCGTATTGCTCGAGCCGGGAAGGTTTCTCGTCGGCAACGCCGGCGTGCTCTTAACCCGGGTTCTCTACGTTAAAAGATCGCCGGTCAAGACTTTCGTAATCGTGGACGCCGGTATGAATGACCTGATCCGTCCCGCCCTGTATCAGGGCTATCACGAAATCGTACCGGTCAGGGAATCCAAGGATCGACCGGTGACAAGATTCGACGTGGTGGGTCCGGTTTGTGAAAGCGGCGATTTTTTCGCGCTCGATCGCGAGCTGACTGAAGTCGAGCCTGGTGAAGTTCTGGCCCTCATGAGCGCCGGCGCCTACGGATTCACCATGGCGTCGAACTATAACTCCAGACCGCTTCCAGCCGAGTTGCTGATTTCCGGTGCGGAGGCGAAGATCGTCCGGCGAAGACAGAGTTATGCCGATTTAGTCAACTTGGAAATTACAGAAGGGTAGCGCGGAGCCGCAACTAGAAGCTACGCTGTGTCGGCGTGTCGGGCGTATCGGCGTATCGGCGTCATTGCCCGAAATCTAATCCGATCGAATGTGCTCAAAACAGCTGTGATTTGTCGAACGTGTGGTCTCGGTGCGGTTTGGTTTTGCATCCTCGGCTTTTATCAAAGCTGCGGCGTTCCATTTTCATGCGACGGTCGTTGTAGATTGGGGCGCGCTTCGCTTACTACCGAAGGCTTGCCCCTACCAGCTGACGCCGACACGCCGATACGCCGACACGCCGATACCCGAAACCTCAGCGTATGGACACGGTGTGCCTCGGTTCGTAATTCAGGTATGGCCCCAGCCAGCGTTCGATTTCCTCGAGCGGCCACTGCTTCCGTTGCTGATAGTCCAGAATCTGGTCGCGCTCGATCTTTCCCACTCCGAAATATTTTGCGTCCGGATGAGCGAAATAGAGTCCGCTGACCGATGCGCCAGGCCACATCGCGAAACTCTCGGTCAGCCGTATCCCGGCATTTTCTTCCGCCGCCAGCAGATCGAATAGAATCCGCTTTTCCGTATGGTCCGGACACGCAGGGTATCCTGCGGCTGGCCGAATTCCTCGATAAGCTTCGCGAATTAGCTCTTCTTTCGAGAGATGCTCCTGTTTCCCATAACCCCACTCAACGCGCACCCGTTCATGAAGAAATTCCGCAAACGCTTCGGCGAGCCGATCTGCAAGCGCCTTCGCCATGATGGCATTGTAATCGTCATGGTCGGCCTCGAACTGTCTGGCCAGTTCATCGGCACCATGGCCACCGGTTACGGCGAACGCGCCGATATAATCGAGCCGCCCTGATTCCCGCGGAGCGATATAGTCGGCAAGCGAGTGATTATGCTGCTTGGCCGGCTTGTCCATTTGCTGACGCAGCATGTGAAAGGTCGCCAGCACTCCGGAGCGCGCCTCATCAGTATACAATTCAATATCGTCGCCGACGCTATTCGCCGGCCAGAATCCGTAAACACCCCTCGCCGTGATAAGCTTCCCGTTCACTATGTCCTGCAGCAGCTTTTGGGCGTCCTCAAAAAGCTGTCGAGCCTGTTCTCCCACCTCCGGATCTTTGAAAATATTCGGGAACCGCCCTCTCAATTCCCACGTGTGGAAAAATGGCGACCAATCGATGTACGGGATCAATTCATCGAGCGGCTGGTCCGAGATCGTCCGGCGGCCGATGAATTCCGGCAAATCGATCCGAGCGTTTGCCCAATCAATCGGAGTCCTGCGTTCCCGAGCTTGTTCTATCGAGATCAGTTTCTTGTCCGCACTTCGGTTTGCATAGTCTTCACGCAAACGCTGCTGATCCTTGATATTCTCTCCGACAAAGCTCGATTTGAGTTCCTGGCGGACCAGCGCACCAACTACCCCGGCTGCCCGAGAGGCATCGAGCACGTGAACTGTGGGCCCGTGGTAGTTCGGCGCTATCTTCACCGCCGTATGCGCCCGGCTTGTGGTTGCGCCCCCGATCAGTAATGGCAAATCAAATTCGAGCCGCTCCATTTCCCGGGCGACATGCACCATTTCATCGAGTGACGGCGTGATGAGCCCACTGAGCCCGATTACATCGACCCCTTCAGTCTTTGCCGTCTGCAGAATCTTTTCTGCCGGCACCATCACGCCAAGGTCGATGACTTCGAAATTGTTACAGCCGAGCACAACTGAAACGATATTTTTACCGATGTCGTGTACGTCACCTTTTACGGTGGCAATCAGCACCTTACCTTGCGCCCGCGCGTTTGGCCGGCTCGCCCGTTCCGCCTCCATAAAAGGGGTCAGGTACGCAACCGCTTTCTTCATAACGCGCGCACTCTTGACGACTTGAGGCAAAAACATCTTGCC
>JAFAMB010000106.1 GCA_019233825.1 Verrucomicrobiota bacterium
TCGGGGGATACGCAGCCGACGACTGGGTAGGACTCCACTTTATGGGAACGAAATTGGCCCGCGCGGTAAGTGCGAAACCGAATGCGAACGCCTACCAGGTTTCTCGCGGTGACAGAGGACCCCAGGAGGAAATCATCGTCCCGCTTCGGCTCGGAGAAGAATCCTCATGATGAGGCCAATATTCGGTTTGACGATTTGCTTTCTGGCTTCGCTGGCTCCGATCGAGGTCGGGCGGGCCACCGAGACCATAAACATGGATGTCGTTGCCAATGTGGATCCGTATGGAGACGGTTCCATGAAGATGACGTTTGGGATTGGTGTCTTCGAGGCTCCGGTAGGGCGAGGCTCCGTCCGAGCCATGACGCCAACATGCCCTCTGGGTCGTCCCGCCCGACGGCTCGGACGGAGCCTCGCCCTACCTCAGATGCTACCTTTCTTCCTTTTCCCTCGATTGCCTGATCCGTCCCAGGAACGGCGTGAACAGATCCATTGGTACCGGCAAAAACGTGGTGGTGTTATGCTCGCTGGAAATCTCTTTCATAGTCTGCAGAAACCGGAGTTGGAGTGCAATCGGTTGCTCGGAAATCATCCCTGCCGCCTGCACCAGCTTTTCTGCCGCTTGAAATTCGCCCTCGGCGTTGATGATTTTCGCGCGGCGCTCTCGTTCGGTCTCGGCTTGACGAGCCATCGCCCGCTTCATGCCATCTGGTAAAACAACGTCTTTTACTTCGACGGCAGTCACCTTTATTCCCCAAGGATCGGTCTGTCGATCGATGATCTCCTGCAAAGTGAGATTGATCTTGTCGCGCTGTGATAACAGTTCGTCGAGTTCAGCTTGTCCAAGCACGCTGCGCAATGTGGTCTGGGAAATCAGCGAAGTCGCTTTCAGGTAGTTTTCGACCCGAACGACTGCAGCCTGCGGATCGACCACGCGAAAGTAAACGACGGCGTCGACGGTCACAGGCACGTTATCGCGCGTCATGACTTCCTGGCGCGCAACGTCTATCGTGACCACGCGAAGATCCATTTTAACCATGCGATCGACTATAGGAATCAGGAAAATTAATCCGGGTCCCTTGGTGCCGTGTAGCTTGCCAAGTCGGAAAATCACTCCGCGCTCGTATTCACGCAGGATTCGAATCGCCTGCGGGAGAACTAACGCCGCCAATATAATGATCGGGACTAACCAGCCTAGCAATCTCGCGGATTCTTCAATCATGAATCGGTTCCTCAGCTTTTCGGTATAACTTTCAGAGTCAATCCTTCCACGGCGGTGATTTGGACCGCGCGGCCCTGGTCTATCGGTGTATCGCTTTTCGCGGTCCAGTATTCACCTTCTACGAAAACCCTTCCACCGCTTGAATCGATCGGCGTCAGGGCGCTCACAATCTTTCCAAGCATAGTCTGTGGGCCGACCTTGACCGGCAGGCGCTGTGCTCGGAGTCCTTTACCGACCACGAAAATGAAAAACGCGGCTGTGATAGCCACGCTGGGGATGATATATGCCAGCGAAAGTCGAAAGAGCGGGTCGCGCCGATTGAACAGCATCAGCGAACCGATCAGGAACGCTGCAATTCCGCCGGCTGTGAGCACGCCGTGGGTGGGTGCGAAGACGTCGATGATAAACAGCCCGACCGACAAGGCAATCAAGAGCAATCCGGCGATATTCACCGGCAGGATGGCCGCCATATATAGTGCGAGCACAAGAGCGATCGCACCGATGACCCCCGGGAGGATTGCGCCGGGTGTGGTCATCTCGCCGATCAGCCCGTAAATTGCAATCAGCATCAGTACGAACATAACCTCGGGCCGCCAAAGCAGTTGAAAGACTTGCTCGGCCGCGGACATTTTAATTTCCACGACCTTGGCGCCGGCAGTCTTGAGCTGCTTGCCCTTCACCGTCCGGCCATTGAGTTGGCTCAGTAAATCATCGCGGTCTTTTGCGATAATCTCGATGACCTTCATTTCCCGGGCTTTTTCGGCCGTAATCGAGGCGCTTTCCCGCACGGCCGACTTCGCCCATTCAACATTTCGATTGCGCTGGTTCGCGATGGCCTCCATGTAACTGACCGCAAAATTCTCGAGCTTCTTTGTCATGGTCTCGTCAGGCTTGGATTCTTCACCGCCCGGGGCTCCGCCAAGTGCGACCGGATGCGCAGCACCGATAGTGGTTGCAGGAGCCATTGCGGCGATGTCCGCCGAGAGTGTAATAAAACAACCCGCGCTCGCGGCCGTCGCCCCGGTGGGCGCAACATAAACGACCACAGGAACCGGTGATGCGAGCAATTTCTGCACGATCACGCGGGTGGAATCGAGCAAGCCGCCAGGTGTATTAAGTTGAATGATCAGGCACTCGGCGCGTTGGGATTCTGCTTCATCTACGCTGCGCGAAATATAACTCGCCGTGGCCGGGCCGATCGCGCCGTCGATATCAATAAAACACACTTTGTCCGCGCTAGCACTGGCCGTTAATGCGGCGAACCACCACGCCACGAGTAAGCCCGAAAACCTCATTTTCCCTCAAAGCTACCACTCTCTCGAAATGTTGCTGCGGAATTTGTAGAGGTCCCCGGTTTCGGAATCGGATGAAAAAGCTGAGGCTTTCGCTCAGCGAGTATTTCGTACAAACTTCCGAAAATGGTTATTCACACCGAGCGAAAGCGCCCCGCGGCATGGTCACATTATCAGGCGCAGGCGAAGAACCCTGTGCTCATTCCATTTCACTGGTTAGAATGGTTCTCCCGATGGCTGGCCTACTGGCTGAGCGGATGGGCTCTTCTCGAAGTACTCGAATACATCGGGACGCTTTCTATTTTGTTGGCGGTAATTTCCTATTTTGCCGAAAGCGGGGACCGCATCAAACAGAAACATTACCAGGCCTGGCAGGTGATCAACACGGCCCAAGGTAAAGGAGGTAACGGAGGTAGAATCGATGCGCTCGAAGAGTTAAACGATGACCGCGTCGCGCTGGTGGGCGTTGATCTGAGCGACGCGTTTCTTCAACGTGTCAAGCTCGACGGCGCGGATTTGGTTCGTTCCAATTTTAGTTCAGCTGATGTCAGGGAAGGAAGCTTTGTCGGCGCGCGGATGGAGTATGCCAATCTGGCTTCAGGGAATTTCCGAAATGGCAGTTTTCGGAATGCCAACTTGCGAAACGCGACGCTGCAGGATGCCGATTTACAAGGTGTAAACCTGAGTGAAACGAACTTTCAGGGAGCAGATTTGAGCAAGGCAGACCTGCGCAACGCGGACCTGCGCAACGCCAAATGGGCCGAGATTGCCGACCTGAAGTTGGCGAACATATTTGGCGTGAAGAACGCGCCGCCGGATTTTAGTCGTTGGGCGATCCAAAGAGGCGCGGTTTCGATTGAATCTGACGCCGAGTGGTCGAAGCTGCTTGCGCAGCAATGAGAGAGCGGTCCATGACTTTGCCTGTTTCGGCCCCTCTGGATGAGGCCGGTAGACGCAGTATTATCGCCGGCGTCCTGCTCGCTATGTTACTGGCAGCCCTCGATCAGACAATTGTTTCACCCGCCTTACCGACGATCGGCACAAAGTTGGGTGACATTGGTTATCTTCCCTGGGTGATTACCGGCTACCTTTTGACCGCTACGGCCGTCACGCCACTCTACGGGAAGCTGGCGGATATCTATGGGCGCCGGCAGGTTATCTTTTCCAGCATCGGGATCTTTTTAGTCGGATCGGTGGTCTGTGCAACAGCTCCAAAGATGATTTTTCTGGTTTTTGGACGCGGTGTTCAGGGAATTGGCGGAGGAGGATTGATCGCTCTGGCGATGACCGTGATCGGCGACATCGTACCCCCGCGGGAACGCGGGCTGTACCAGGGATATATCTCGGGCGTCTGGGCCACGGCCAGTCTGGCCGGACCGACCCTGGGCGGTTTTTTCTCTGAACATCTGCATTGGTCTATGATCTTCTGGATCAATCTGCCGCTTGGACTCTTTGCGATCTGGATGATAAGCGATCCGCTAAGCCGGTTGCCTCGTTTGAACCAGCCTCATCGGCTTGACCTCTTCGGCGCGGCGCTGATCGTCGGGGCCACCACCATGCTGCTTTTAGTCCTCACCTGGGGAGGCTCGCGGTTTGCCTGGACCTCTGCTCAGATTCTTGGACTGAGCAGCGGTTCCCTTTTCTTATGGTTGTTGTTCGCGGTCCGTCTCTGCACCTGCGCCGAGCCGCTCTTGCCGTTGGAGGTGCTCAAAAACTCCGTCGTGCGCGCCGCGACAACGAGCATATTCTTTGCAATGGGTGCTTTCCTCGGCCTGTCGGTCTATCTTCCAATTTTCTTTGAGCGAGTCTTGCGACTGAGCTCGAGCCAGGCGGGGCTCAGCCTGGTACCCATGACGACCGCGACTGTTGTGGGTGCGGCGATTTCCGGGCGAATGTCCGTCGCAGTCGAACACTATAAACGCATTGCGCTCATCGGCTTGCTGGGCGCTTTAGTGAGCCTCCTGATTTTGGTAGGGTCTGTTTCAGGAATTTCCTATTTGCCTTTCGAGTTGCTCCTTATGATCACGGGTTTTGGCACCGGCACCCTGTTTCCAATTGCCACAATCTCGGTCCAAAACGCGGTTGAACTGCGGAATCTCGGAGTGGCTACTGGCGTGCTCACATTTCTACGATCCTTAGGCAGCGCGATTGGAGTCGCGGTGCTCGGCGCGGTCGTCTTCAGCGCCGGCAGAACGATGGCGGAACCTATGAAATCGGCAGACGGATTCGGTTTGCGGAGCGACTTTAGCCAGGCTTTTGTTTATGTGTTTCTCGTGGCCGCCGTCGGTCTCTGTGTTTCGCTCCTCTGTCTTGTTGTAATGGAAGAACGCCCGCTCAGAAGAACCAGTGGCTAGCCTGCATTGCTTACAAATCTTTAGAGATTTTTGAGCGATGCAGGCTTCGGCTTGTGCGTGATTTTTGCGGGCTAGCCACCGTCAACTAATAGAAAGTCCAAGAGTGTTCTAAATTCCGTCTCAAGGTCCTGGATGATGCTTGGAGACGGGGTCTTACCCTTTGCTTCCTCCACCAGATCGGTGATGCGAAACGGGTCAATCGGCGTTTCCAGAAAAGCCGGGTGCTTCTTCGAACGCCTGAACCAGTATTTTGCGTTCCAAAAGTCGCCCTGGACCCGATGAACCATACCATGAATGTAAGCCGCATCGGACCCCGACATTGCTTGCACGATGGAGTGGGAACGCTCAAAATCTCCGGCCTGCAACAACAACAGGCTGCGAATGCAATCAACGCGCGGGCCGCAGCCGTTTGCCAGAACGAGGTCACTGACGCGGTTTAGTTCTTCGACGAGTTCGGGTTGGATCTCCGGTTGTGACAAGGAGACTCGCGGCGTCTGAAGTTTCCCGAGAAATTGTTCGAGAAAGGCTGAGTGAGTCATCGAGAAAAATTCAAATCTTGAACGGTCTTTGGATTGGCGCCTGGTCTCCATATCACTAGAATCCTTGAAAGGCAAAAGATGTTGCAGACAGGTCAAGTTTTATTCCGGCGTCTCTCCGGTTGACTTCGCGTTGGTCTTGCCTTTCAAGGATTCTAGCGAGGCGGCTGAACCCCGCTTCTACACCCATCCCGATCAAACTGCCGGATACGCCTCGCCGGTCTGAGGCGCCGCCTCGCTACATGTGGAGAACGTTTAACACAACATAAAGGGCCCCGGAAAAGGTCGCTGCTCCGATTAATACGCAAGCCGGTAAAGTCAGGACCCATGCCAGCACGATATTTCGAAGTGTTTTTGCCTGCAGCCCCGATCTATTTGCCGCCATGGTGCCGGCGATCCCAGAAGATAAAACATGAGTCGTGCTGACCGGTAGCCCGAATGAATCAGCCGCCATGATGGTCCCCATCGCGACGAGTTCGGCAGAAGCCCCTTGCGCGTATGTCAGATGCGACTTTCCAATCTTTTCTCCAACCGTCACGACGATCCGTTTCCAACCGATCATCGTCCCGAAGCCCAGTGCAATCGCGACGGCAAACTTTACCCATACCGGGATAAACTGTGTCATCGGCCGGAGCTTTGACCGGAACTCGGTAAGAGCGGCCTGCTGCTCAGGCTCAGTCAGCTTGCCTAACCTGTTGAGTTTGTTGAGGGATTCAGAGACCAGGTAAATGTCGCTGCGGAGCTGAGGACGCTCCTCTTTTGGGACGTCGGCGAAGGTGTTTTTGCCGTTGAGGCGATTCACAATGGCGCGATCTTTCGCCGCGAGCGCGGGGAAGATGTCGTCATTGAAACTTCCGGTCGTTTTCAGAAAAGCCGAGAGCACGCCGGCGGCAGCTTGATCTTCGATGTTCCTGCCGTTACCGGCCAGGTCGAGCATAGCCATCGTCTTCCGGGCGTTGAGCTCAAGGTCTGCGACTGCTTTCGGGTCTGCATCGAGGTTCAGTGCGAACACTGCGGGAATAATTCCAATGAGGATCAACATGATTAGTCCCATTCCCTTTTGCCCGTCATTCGAGCCGTGAGCGAAACTGACCCCGGTGCAGGTCAGCAGCAGGATGATGCGGATCCACCACGGCGGCGGTTTTACCGAATCTGGCGGTCGATACAACTCCGGTCGACGAATCAGAACTTTGAGCAGCAGCAACAAGATCGCTGAGCAAACGAAGCCGACGATCGGAGAGACGATCAAAGAGCTGAATACCTCGGAAGCCTTGGACCAGTTAACACCTTCGCCAAACACGTGGCCGGAAACCAGGGAGTTGGCCAGTCCGACCCCCATAATCGAGCCAATCAAAGTATGGGAACTTGAAGCCGGCAGACCTAGATACCAGGTTCCGACGTTCCATACGATCGCAGAGATCAACAATGCAAATACCATGGCGAATCCCGCGCCTGACCCAACGTTCAGCACTAATTCGACGGGGAGGAGCGCGACCACTCCGAACGCGACGGCCCCGGTCGAGGTTAGCACCCCGAGCAGGTTCCACAATCCCGACCAAACCACGGCGATCCATGGCTTGAGAGTGTGAGTGTAGATCACCGTTGCAACCGCATTAGCTGTGTCATGAAAACCGTTTACGAATTCGAAGCTGAGCGCCATTAGCAGGGCGAGCAGCAGAAACATGGCAGTACCGACGCCGAGGGTTTCGCCGAAGAGTTCCATAGAAAGGGTTTCCGTTTTCTGTACTCGGACAACATCAGGTGCCGAAAGACTAGACAATCAAAGCTAAGTTACAATTCCGTAACATTCCCAGCATTCTTACATCGAACCAATTCGCAATAAGGAATCCGACAAAGGGAGCCCCAAACAGGCCAAAGAACCCGAAAGCTCTCCATTTCAATTTTTCGTGTCCTTGGCGTGTTTCGCGGGCTTTCCTTTGTCTAATTACCGTTTAAAGGTGCCAAGTATGTGCCGTACGTCGCTCAGCGCCCTTTCAATCCTGACCTTGCCCGTGCTCTTATGTAGCGGGTGCGCAAGTTCGCCACCGCAAGTCTCGATACCGATTGCCGGCGGGCAGACAGTCAGCCTGGCGCGGCAGGGATCCGGGTTCAAACAGGCTGAGAATGATCGACTCGCGATTAGTGGCGCCGGCTTGCAGACCGTCAATCTGAACGGGAACAACTACTTCCGCTGGGCCTTTTCGATACGGCCGAAGCAAGCCGCTGAACTCAGCATGATCCGCATTGAAGACGTCACTGATCCTGCACCTTTGCTCCTGGTGAACGACGTCGCGCCACAGCAGGACGGGGGTAAATGGACCGAAAACGCCGGACTCATGGAGTTGTCGTCGACAAATGCTGGGTGGCTTTCTGAGCCGAATCGGACGGTGCGGGTCTTTAGATTCACATTCAACGAACCGGAGGGGCGCAGCTATGTACTTTACCAGGGTGTGCTGTATTCCCCGGCTGCGAAAGAGGCCATCCGCGCAGTGGTCAGGTAACCCAAAATCCTCGCTTCGCGTCGGATTTCGCCGCGAAGCGGTGAACAGATTTCAGCCTAGGCTGAGCTTGCGAGGCCTAGGAAGGGTTCCTTCGCGGCAAAATCCGACGGACACCTAGGGCAAGCGACTTTTGCGTGATTTTGCGCGATAGTGCTGAGCGAAAATGAGCAGACGATGGCCTTTGTTGTTATTGGGACTGGGCTTAGTGGGCGGATGGTTTCCTGTCTCCGGTCAGGAGGTGAAATCGGGGTCTGGTTTTATTTTTCATCCCGACGGGTACATTTTGACCAATAATCACGTCGTTGCCGGTTCAACTGAGCAGATTGTTGTTCTATCGAACGGGAACAGGCTACCTGCGAAACTGGTAGCCACCGATCCGAAAAAAGACCTCGCGCTCCTCAAGATCGCCGGGTCAAATTTTCCCGTCCTTCCAATTGGTGAGTCGCGAAAGATGTCTGTTATGGATTCGGTCCTCGCGATGGGGTATCCGATGTTCTCGACGATCGGCTATGACGTGTCGGCCTACGATGGGAAGATTAACGCCATCCGGCAATCTGACCATGCTCCACTGCTCCAGATTGACGCTAATATCAATCCGGGCAACAGCGGCGGCCCGCTGCTCAACGACCGGGGTGAAGTCATTGGAATCGTCGTTGCGAAGATCAACGCGATGCAGCTTGCAAAGACGATGGGAGCCATCCCCGAGCGAATCAATTTTGCAATTCCGGTCGACGAAGCTCGACCGATGATTCTGATAGCTTATCCGAGCGGATTTACCCCCTCAAATCGGACTGCTTCTTTGCGGGACCAGGAAATATTCGCTCAGTCCAAAGAAGCCACCGTCCTCATTCTGGCGCCAAAAGAGGGACACGCTACAGGCCAGGCAACAGCCAAGTCACCTCCATCGCGCGACGAGCCTTCCCCGGAAATATTTGCCGCGCCGAATACCGAGCCTGTCACAATGAAGCCGACATTACAGGCCTTTGTGGAGGCGTTCATTCAGTCAGGGGCATCGGACCGGCTGGATAGCGCGATGCAGTTTTACGCGCCGAAAGTGAACTACTACGACAAAGGCTTGGTCGACGACGCGTTTGTTCGAAGGGATATTTCTGAGTTTCGTAAGCGCTGGCCGCGCCGGGAGTATCAGCTTTTCAATCGACCGGTTGCACGAGCGGGACCCGTCCAGCATCAATACTACGTGGGCTATCGGATCGGGTACGTCCTTAAAGATCACGGCCGCGAAGTTCACGGTATTTCGGATGTCACCATCCTCGTGCGGGACGATGACGAGACCTATAGCGTCCTCGCTGTTCACGAAATAATCGAGAAGAACGATTCTCCGGGCCAATGAAAGTGTTAGATTGAAATGGACGCCGGCATCTGGAACGGCCGGCTACATCACCTTTGCTTCCTTCCTCTTCTATGAAAGCGATATTTTGCGGTCTCTTGTCCCTGGTATTGTCAGTATCGGTCCAGGCAAAGCTGGTGACCAAAACTGTCAGTTACGAACAAAACGGAACCAAGTTGGCAGGGTACCTGGCCTATGATGATGAAGTGACCGGAAAACGCAAAGAGCCTGGAGTAGTCGTTTTTCCGGAATGGTGGGGGCTCGACGACTACATCAAAGGGCGCGCGGATCAATTGGCAAAGATGGGTTACGTCGCGTTTGCAGCCGATATGTACGGTGATGGCCAAACGACCACGCAGCCGGCTAAGGCCGAGGAACTCGCCAGCCAGTTGTACGGCAAACCTTTAATGGCTGAGCGCGCTCAGGCGGCCTTGGATCAGCTGTTAAAGACCGGTTTGGTGGATCAGAGTAAGGTCGCGGCCATCGGGTTCTGTTTCGGAGGTGCGACTTCGCTTGCCCTGGCGTACACCGGCGCTCCGCTCGCCGGGGTTGTGACCTTTCACGGCGGTTTGATTCCGGCTCCTGCGGATGCCGCGCAAAAGGTGAAGGCCAAGTTTCTGATCCTGCACGGTGCTTTGGATCCGCGGGTCAACAAGGAGGCGGTCGACAATTTTTTAAAATCGATGAATGAGGGGAAATTTGATTTTCAATTCATCGAGTACTCCGGCGCCGTGCACGCCTTTACGAATCCAAACGCTGACAAAGCTCGAGCAGCGGGTTTGGATGGGGTCGGTTACAACGCCGAGGCGGCGGCCCGATCCTGGAACCAGATGAAAGTATTTTTCGGCGAAATCTTTGGCCGGTAGGGGCAAGCGCCGGTAAGGGGCGCGCTCCTGCGCGATCCGGGTAGGTGCGTCTAAGAAACGTGAACACGAGCTCTCCGGAGGCGCCGAAACCGGATGGCAGAACGCGAAAAAACGCTTTTGAAACGTGCACGCCCGGATCGCGCGGGAGCGCTTCCCTACCGTAGCCCTCCAGCGCCACCAGCCACTACCTAGGCTAGGCTCCGCCGAGGACCTGCTCGATGTCTCGTATGACTTTATTCGTGTCACTCAGTTGATCGAAGTTGTAGAGCAATTTCCATTTTCTGTCCGGACTGATCAGATAGGTAAAGGCGGAATGGTTCACGGAGTAGCTATCCGGATTCTGTCCCGGATCATGTACGATCTCGTAATAAGCCCCGTACGCTTTCGCTGCTTCGGCGATCTGGTCCTCGGTCCCGGTCAATCCAATGAAAGAATCGTCAAAGTAGGGGACGTAGTTTTTCATCGTTTCAGGCTGGTCGCGGCGGGGATCCACACTGACAAACAGCACCTGGACTCTGGCTCGATCCCGCTCCGGCAGCGCCCGATAAATCTTGGCCAGATCGCTGAGCGTTGTCGGGCAGACGTTTGGGCAATGGGTAAATCCGAACGAAAACAAAACAGCCTTACCGCGCAGTTGGCTCAGCTGAAAAGCCTTTCCGTTCTGATCCACTAGATGGAAATCAAACGCCTCCTTGGCAGGGACCAGCGGTTGCCCGTAGAATTTGGCCTGAACAGTTCGGTAAGCGGTATATCGGGCGAAGAGAAAGCTCACGAGCAAAGCCACCGCGAGGGCGAATGCCGCCAGCAACATCCGGCGGCCAATAGCCGGCGGCGAATTGTTCGGAGTAGGATTTTCTTCGAGTTCCGAGACTGACTTATTCATTTTGGTTCCTGTCTGAGGACGGGCACCTCAAGATCGAGCCGTTGATCGCCAGGCGCAAATCGCACAGTCAATTTCACGCGTTCTCCTTCGCTCGGGTGGGAAGTCAATCCCATTATCATAAGATGGTCTCCACCTGGTTTTAGCTCCAACGTGGCGCCGGGCACAATTTCAAGGTCTGGAACCGCCTCCATGCCCATTATTTCCTGGCCATTCCGTTCCTGCCTGGTTGTAATCATTGGTTCGACCCTGGACGCGACTGAACAAGAAGCGCCCACGAGTTTCAAGGATGCGTCACCAAGATTTGTTATCTTCATGTAGGCGGCGGTTGCATCCGCGACTGCTGGAACGGCCTGCACCCACGCGCCTTCAATTTTGATCGGCAGGCTGTCCGCGCGTGCGATGAGTGAAGCACAAGAAACGTAGAGCAACGAAAGAAAAATCCGGATGATCATAGCCTATGCTCTCAATCCTTGCGAAGGCTGCGGATGTAAAGCGTCAAGGATTGAATTTGGGCATCTGACAAATCGGGATTGGGTGCCATGGCAGCGGTCCCGCCGATGGCCGTAGCTCCGTTGCGAATAACGTTACGAATCGTTTCGTCCGAGGTCGAGTTCTGCCAGGCCGAATTTGTCAAATCACGGACGCGGGCACCAAGGTTGGTCGACGCAGGGCCGTCGCCCTTTCCTCCGCGGCCATGACAGACAAAGCAACGCGTCTGAAAGATCGTCTCGCCGGTGTGCAAGGCCGCCGCTGCGGCCAAGTCGGTAGTTGGTGCGCTTTCCTCCGGGGCCTTCGAGCAGGCGGCAGCAAAAAAGGCCCAAAGCAAGACTGGGCGGAAAAAATCACGAGAGAGCCGAAGCGACGAGCTCATTGCGGAAGCCTGCATCGCTCAGAAATTTTTAAGGATTTCTATCTGTCGGTATTGCTGTGGATTGCGACGATTTTCCATGCAGGGGCCCGCTCGTCCCGTCGTCGGCATTTGGAAGCCGCGCTCCCGCGCGTTGCGCGCAACGCCCTCCAAACTGTTTTCTCACATTGCAATCGCTTCTAACGTCAAAGATCGAGGACGAGTTCGAGGACGAGGACGATTTTTTTGCGGCTACGAGCGGCACGAGACGCTGCACTAGGCCGACCCGATCAGAATTCCAGTGATAAATACTAGCACCCCGCCGAGAACTACCTGGAAAACCGCCGCCAAAAGCGGCGTATCCATGTAGTGATGCCGGATCCAGGAGATCACGCACAGTTCTATGGCTACCACAACAACAGCCACGATAGTGGCGTAGTAAAAACTTGGAATCAGGAACGGCAGCGTATGTCCGACTCCTCCCAGAGTGGTCATTGCGCCGCAAACGGCACCTCGCAGCCAGGGCTGCCCACGTCCGCTCAGCACGCCGTCGTCGGATAACGCCTCGGCAAAACCCATACTGATGCCGGCGCCAATTGACGCCGCGAGTCCGACGAGAAACGCGTCCCAACTGTTCTTGGTCGCGAAAGCAGCGGCAAAGACCGGAGCCAAAGTCGAGACGGAGCCATCCATAAGCCCGGCCAAACCGGGTTGAACAACCCGGAGCACGAACGTTCGGCGCGCGGCTATATCCTCTCCCTTGCGTTCACCCGACTCGACTTGCTTCTTCTCTAGCTCTTCGGCCAGCTCCACATGTTTGGTTTCATCCTGCGCAAGGTCATCCAACAACTGGCGAACAGGAACACTCGTGGATTTCTGTGCGGCGATCTCATAAAATCGTCTTGTCTCTTGCTCCATCGAACCGATTTCCTTCCGGACCTGGTCCACAGTCAGAATGCGATTCAGCCAGATCGGCTTTCGATTCACAAAGCCCTTCACGTCATGCCTGCGAAGCAATGGAATGTAATCGCCGAATCGTTCGCGATAAATCGCGGTCAAATTCTGTCGATGACCCGATTCCTCTTCGCGCATCGCATCAAGTGTTTGGGCGGTCTTTGGATAAGTGGGCCGCAGCCTCTCGGCGAATTCGGCATAAATCCTGCCATCCTCTTCCTCCAGAGAGATAGCCAGGGCGAGAATTTCTTTTTCACCTAACTCGTAGAAAGATTTCGGCATAGTGTCGGCAGATATTCCAGATGACTTAAGTTCAGGCGCAAAGCAAGTTTTGGGTTTTGAGTTTTGGGTTTTGCGTTTTGAGTTGCGTGTGATTCGGGCGGAAGTCCTAACCCAAAACTCAAAACTCAAAACCCAAAACTCAAGACGCTCCGCCCGCTCGCCCCACACGAAAAACTAAAGGTCTTGCCGGATAGCGGTCTGCAAAAAAATCCCGAACGTATTTCTCCAGGTCCGGGTCTATTGGTTCGGGAAGAACGAAGCCGAGGTAGGTTCCAGTGTGTGCAGCGATCAGACCAACTTTTGGCAGTGCTTTAGCGAACTTCCGCGCAGCGGAAAAGCCAATCTTTGGCAATATGCGATCGTTTATTTCCGCGCTTCTGGTAGCGGCCCGAAGGAGCGTCTCTGTTTCTCCGCTCTGGATCATGTGGGCGAGTTCCCGGTACTCCCGGCCAAAAGATCGACGTGCGACGTCGAGATGTTGGACGGCTTCAGTATTAACGGCTGCAGACGGATCGGTATCCCAGGCTAAAACGAGGCATTTTGGTGCGCGGCCGACGATCGAGCAGCTGCCATCGCTCGGATTGGCCGCCACCATCGATTCCGGATTGAATAGATAGTCCGATCGCTCGACTCGACACATCAGCTTGAATAATTCTGCAGTCGACATCTGCAAGCTGAGTAGTTCTCGGATAGCCAGCAGCGCGGAAGCGATATCGATACTGCTCGAGCCCAGACCTTTTCCTCGGGGCGGCGATCCGCTGATGGTGACCCGACAGGCGCACTCGCAACCATAGCTAGAAGCTAGTTCGTGGATTGCTTTTTTTACCTTTGCGTGGTCGGTCGAGACCCCCGGATTTATTACCACCGTGAGTCCCGCAGCAGGCTCGACTGACGTCACCGTTCGGAATGGCGAGAAGTCCACCGCCAGCGCGTAAACCGTCGGTCGGCCTTCACCGTCAACTCCTTGAAGCCATTCCCCAACTTTCCCAGTGATCCACTGCCTGTAATGTGGCATAGGCTTCCAGCCTGTAGTGACGTTGCCACGCCACACGCCGGACAGGCAAGATGCCTATGCTACTTTGCTCACGCCCCATCGACCGCGGCTGCGGCCCAAGGTAACATAGGCTTCCAGCCTGTAATGACGTTGCCACGCCACGCGCCGGACAGGCAAGATGCCTCTGTGCAGCCGCGTGGTCGGGGTATAGAGCCGGTAGGGTCGCGCTCCCGAGCGACCGGCGTCGCACGTCTGACCAAAATGAACACGGACCCTCCGCTAATCACCGAAGTCGGATGACAGAAGCCGAAAAGACGATTTTGAGGCGAGCGACGCCGGTCGCGCGGGAGCGCGCCCC
>JAFAMB010000046.1 GCA_019233825.1 Verrucomicrobiota bacterium
CTTCCAGCCTGTATTCGCGGCGGCCATCCTTTTGTGGCGAGGGCCGATTTCCGGCCTTCCTCCTGACTCCTGAACTCCTGCAACTCCTGAACTCCTGCAACTCCTGAACTCCTGCAACTCCTGCAACTCCTGAACTCCTGAGCTCCATGCCCTACGACACTGCAGCTGTTATCGAGATCGATAAGGCACACGTTTGGCATCCATTTACGCAGATGCGCGAGTGGATGGAGCCAGGTCACCAGCCCCTCGTGCTGGTGGCCGGCTGCGGTCCCTGGCTGGAAGATAGTCTCGGCAAGCGCTATCTCGATGGCAATTCTTCTATTTGGACCAACATCCATGGACACAATCACCCGATCCTGAACCAGGCGCTACGGGAGCAACTAAACCAGGTTGCGCACACCTCATTTCTTGGCTTCACAAATCCAACGGCGGTCGAGTTGGCCCGGCGCCTTGTGGCAATGTTGCCAGGCTCTTCCTTGAGACGTGTCTTCTTCTCAGACGACGGCTCGACCGCGATAGAGGTTGCGATCAAGATGGCCGTCCAATATTTCCCGCAGAATGGGCATCCACAAAAGATCGGCTTCATTTCGTTTGAAAATGCCTACCACGGAGATACTCTCGGCGCTTCCAGTCTAGGGGGGATTTCGATTTTTCGCGATCGCTTTAAGTCGCATCAATTTCCTGTTACCCGAATTGGATCGACGGAGAGTCTTACGGCAATCGATGGCTCACGAGTGGCCGGGTTGGTCATTGAACCGTTGATTCAGGGAGCCGCCGGAATGCGCGTGTGGCCGGCCGGCATGTTGAAGACTCTGCGCGGATGGTGTGATGAAAATGATGTCCTGCTAATTTTCGACGAGGTCATGACGGGCTTCGGACGAACGGGGAAGTATTTCGCATGCCAACACGAAGAGGTCTTCCCAGACTTTCTAGCGATCGCGAAAGGTTTGACCGGGGGCTATCTGCCATTAGGAGCGACTCTTACGACCGAAGAGGTCTTTAATGGGTTCCTGGGCTCGCCCGCGGAGGTCCGGACCTTCTTCTATGGCCACAGCTATTGCGGCAATCCGCTCGGCTGCGCCGCAGCTTTGGCCAATCTTGCCATCTTTGAAAAGGAACGGGTACTGGAGAAGTTGCAACCGAAGATCGAATACCTGGCTGAGCGGCTTCGCGGTCTGGAAGTTTTGCCTAATGTGAAAGAAATCCGGCGGTGTGGATTCATCGCAGGAATTGAGGTTGCTCAAACAAACGGGGATCAATTCGATTGGCGTGACCAAGTAGGGTCACAAATTTGCCTCGCGGCACGTGGTCACGGCCTGCTGACGCGCCCTATCGGTGATGTCATCGTCCTCATGTTGCCGCTCTGTGTGAGCCAAGGGGAGATCGATCTGGCTGTCGACGCTATCCGGAAGGGAATCACAGAGGTTTGTGGACGGAGAGATTAGTTGGGAACTGCGAGGCTCCGTCCAAGCCTAGCTAAGCTAGCCTAGGGAGGCGGCTTTACCCTTCGTGTTCGGTATTCCTATGCAAAGCTTCTTCAATCGCGCGGTTACGCGGATCGTTGGGATCGAGCTGAATCGCGCGTTGGAGCGCGTCCTTTGCTTCGCTCGTTCTTCCAAGCCTGGTTAGAGCCATCGCGAGATTTCCCCAGCTTGCCGCGGTTGTGGGATAGATCTCGGTCGCTTTCCGTGCAGCCCATCCGCAGTCATCCCAGCGGCCGAGTTCCGCAAGGCACCACGTTAGCTCCAGCCAAGCTTCTCCGTTCATCGGGGCGAGCTCAACCACAGAGAGGAATTGATTGGTTGCGTCGGACCAGCGTCTGATCATGCGATAGCCGAGCCCGGCCACAAAGGCGGCCAGAACCTGATGGGGTCCGGCGATCTCGAAGAAGGAGCGGGCCCGTTCGGCCTGGCGCAGAATCTTTTTTTCGATTTCGTCGACGAGCGCCGGCCTTCCCTCGGCACTGGCCACATCGGCCTGTTGCTCAAGATCCCAGAGGTAATTTCCCATTTCACGGAGCTTCTCGTCATAATCGAAGTCTGTTAACCGGATATAGGTCATAAGCTCGCCGCTAACCCGTTAATGAGCATGTCGTCTCGGCTTTTTGCCCAATTTTTGCGGCCTAGAATCCTTGAAAATCAGAGCGGTTGCAACCAAGTCAACTCTTAGTGTAAGAGCACCTCTTGTTCCTAGGGGATTTTCGGGTTCCGGGGTTTCTATCGCGAAGAAAAGAACTTGATCAGAACGTCGCTTTCACGCGTTATGGGGATCGGCAATCGATGAGCTCCAAGGTTCTTGCTTTCATCAATTTCAAGGGCGGCGTTGGAAAGACCGCAACGGTCGTTAATATCGGGGCAACACTCGCCAAGCTGCATGAAAAGAAAGTGTTGATTGTCGACCTGGATCCGCAATCCAATTCGAGTGTTTGGCTGATGCGGCCGGACAGATGGCGCGAGCATGTCTCCAAGGGCAGGCGCTCCAGCTTTCAAATTTATGACGATGCGCTGCACGGAAAAGCCCGTTTCGATTTCGATGAGGCGGTCGTAAAAGGGGTCGTGACCTGGACCGGATTTACTGATTTGCCGAGACTTCATTTACTGCCTGCGGCGGTCGAATTGCTGCGGATCGAGGACCGAATTCACGAGTTGCGCGCCCCGGTAGTCTATCAGATTCTGGATTCGGCGTTGGGATTGCATTTCAAGGGGTACGACTACGTGTTGCTCGATTGTCCGCCGAATCTCTATAGCACGACGAAGACCGCTATTTTTGCGGCAGACGGCTGTGTTGTCCCGTATGTCCCGGATTATTTGTCGCTCTCCGGCCTCATGGTATTGGCGGAACAGATAGCCGAGATGCGGGAGAAATTCGCTCCTTATCTTCCGGCGCGACGCAAACCAAACATTGCCGCGGTGATTGTCAGCCATTACCGGCAGGCCGGAAACGTCTTTCGGCTTGCGGTTAACGAGCTAGAGCTCTCTCTGTCCCAGCTCCACGCCACGGGACTGCTTTCAGACCGGGCGACGCTGCTCCAGCCTTATATTCGCCATTGCGTCCGGGTTGCCGAGTCGACGAGCGAGCATCTACCTGTGATTCTCTATGCGCCAGCCAGCATCGGCGCGCAGGATTACTGTGATCTTACGCAACGGTTTGTTGACCTCTTCGAGGGCAAAAAATGAACTACTTGGATCTTTCAAGCAGGCTCTTGCAGCTGGGAGAGCGCCTCGCTAAGCACGCGGGTAAAATTGATGGCGAAACTCTTGGCCGGTCAGCCAGGAGGCTGGCAGCGCAGCTCGATGCATTCGAAGAACATCTCGATAGCTATCTCGCGAGCCGGAAATCCGGCGAGCTTTTGCTGGAAACCTTGATTCGGTCACCGGCCGGGAAGAGACACCTCACAATCGAGCTGCTCAAACATGGTCTCAGGCAGATCGCTGGAAAACGGTTAAAGTCGGGAGACCTGCCGGCTGCAAAGCGAGAGTTTATTGAGCTGATTCACGAAGCCGGAAAACAGGATAAGGGGGTGGAATTTTTGCAAGGCGCTTTTGCTCAGGCTGTTCATGTGGAAACCGGAGGCAAAGACAAATTGCATCTGCAGCATGAATTTATTCGCCTGGGCCAACTAGCTGACGAGGAATTCGCGCAAGAGATTGGCAAGCGAACCTTTGGCGAACTCCGCCGCATGGCGGGAGTCAATGGCATTAAATTCACCGACAAGACAACCAAGCGGCGTTTAACCGCGCTGATCCGACGGTACGCCCAAAGGGCTGCTTTGAATATCGGGGTAGCTCGTGTACCGTCTCAGACATAACGGTGGTGTCTGGCGCAAAGGCTGTTGACGGTTTTCTCCTGCTGAGGATGCGGAAAATTGATGCAGAGCGACCTTAAGAGAGTGCTGTATCGAGAGGACCAGATCGCCTCGCGACTGGACGGTCTGGCCGTGGAGATCACCAAGGACTATCAGGGAAAGGATTTGAGCGTGCTCGCAATTTTGAATGGCAGCTTGATCTTCATGGCCGACCTCCTGCGACGGATTCCGCTCCCGCTGCGGTTGGACTGTTTGCGAGTGAAGAGCTACCATGGCGGCACTGTGTCGACAGGGCGCGTGGAGTTCGATCATGCGGCTCTACCCGATATAGACGGACGGCATGTCTTGTTGCTGGACGACATTCTCGACAGTGGCAACACCTTGGCGGCGATCATAGAGACCATCCGCGCCGAAGCTCGACCCCTGAGTCTGAAAAGCTGCGTACTTCTGCGCAAGATGAAAAAGCGAAGCCGGCCGATTGAAGCTGATTACGTCGGGTTCGATATCAAGGATGAGTTCGTTGTCGGCTACGGCCTGGACTATCAAGAACGGTACCGAAACCTGCCATTAATCGGCGTTTTAAAAACCTGAGAATGCTCATTCAGATTCAATATTTTTCCCAGCTCCGCGATTTTGGAGGACCGGAATCGGTGGAATTGGCCGAAGGGGCGACGGTCGAGATCCTGCTTAGGAAAATCTTCGAACTAAGGCCGAGTTTGGCGACCTGGAGGAAACATCTTCTCGTTGCTGCGGGCACTGAGTGGGTCCAACCGCATTATGTGGTCAAGCCGGGCGATGTGATTTCGTTAATGCCGCCGGTTCAGGGGGGGTAGTTCCTAAAACGCCGCCGGCTGCCGGCGGCGTTTTACGAATTATGAAGGCGCTCCGTTTCGAAAAGACCGGCTCGTTGGACGAGTTAAAGATCCAGGAAATCCCACGGCCCGGACCCGTTCCCGGGACTGTCTTGGTCCAGGTGATGGCAGCTGCATTGAATCCGAGCGATGTCAAAAATGTTCTCGGACAGATGCACCAGACCACGGTGCCGCGGACTCCCGGCCGGGATTTTGCTGGGACCATTGCGACGGGAACGGAAGCCTATCCGGTAGGAACTGAGGTCTTTGGCAGTGGAGGCGCCCTGGGCTTCACTTGCGACGGGAGCCACGCCCAATTTGTTGAAGTGCCGGTCGAGGCGATTCAACGAAAGCCGCGGATCCTGACCTTCGAGCAGGCCGCAGCCGTAGGCATACCCTATCTTACGGCTTGGCACGCAGTCGTCGATGTGGCGTCTTTGAAGCCGGGCGAAACAATTTTCATCACCGGTACGACCGGAGCCGTCGGAGATGCGGCCGCACGCATTGCAAAACGCGTTTGCAAAGCAACGGTGATCGGTACTTCGCGTCGTCACACCGACGCGGTTCGACTGAAGCTCCTGGATTACATTGACTCCTTGGCCGACATAAGTGGTGGGCCTATTTCTCTTTCTGAACAAGTCCGTGCGGAAACCAGCGGCCAGGGTGTCGAAGTTGTCCTGGATGTGGTCGGAGGACCGTTGTTCGAGCCGAGTTTACGCTGCCTGGCTTCGGGGGGCCGGCAGGTAGCGATCTCGTCCAGCCGAGATCCAAAGGTCACTTTTAGCCTGGTCGATTTCTATCATAACGAATCTCACCTGATCGGGGTCGACACGATTCAACTCTCTTTTCAAGATGCGGGCCGGATTTTGAGAGAATTGCTGCCTTATCTCGATTCCGGCGATTTCGCACCCCGAGAGGACCCGATTCCGGTTGGTTTTGACGGAGTCCTGGATGCCTACCGAAAACTCTCAGAGGATCGCGCCAGCGGAAAGTATGTTTTCGTCCCTCGGTGAACCTCATCCTAATTTGCCAGAGACCGCCCTGCGATTTCTTCCAGTTTGCGAAGAGGCGACTTTTCGGGAGACATGAGTGCGGCGATCGGGATTATGAGGGTCTGTTCCAAGGCGAGCCGGCCGGATAAGACGGCGTGCGGGACCGCATCGGTGAAAACTATCCAGGTGGAACCCGGTGGAAAATCTGTGCGGATTTTTGTGCCCTCTCGTTGAAAGGCCTCGTTCTCTTTAAGATAATCGTGCAAGCGTAACATGACTTCGTCATAAGCGGCGCGCTCTGCTGTCCGCCTTCGGACCAAATGTTGAAGCGGAGCGAATGCCTTGCGCAGAGCGCCCGCCGGAGTCGCTGCCCGTTGCGCGATTTTCTGGAGACCGGCATCGATGGAGTAATGCTTCGCAATCTCGGGGAAGTTATCTCCGATAAGCCATCTTCGTGGTTGTGTGAGGTTAATATTAGTAAAACAGCGGAGAATTCTTCCTCCTCGGGTTGGCCGGCCCGGAAATGCATCCACATGGAGCAAATCGTTACGTTTGTGGAGCGGTAGATCACGCCCTTGCTCTTCCAACGGACGGAAGCTCGCGAAATCCAGTTTCCAATGCGGCGAATAAGGAACAAGGAGTCGAGAAAGGAATTCGACAACCTGTGCGGAATAATAGCGCATGACTTCGTGCAGGCGTTCCACTTCCTCACGTGCTTCGGCCGCGAAGCCGCGCAATTTGTCCTGGTGAGGACGATAGGAAATGTTCTTGTGAAGCGATGAACTGCTTTGTTGTTGCGTTCGCAGAAAGTGGAGGTTGGCTTCCGGGAAGTCGAAGGGAATCCGTTCAAAAAAAAGTACGTGTCCATCCTCGAGCTGAGAGCAACACCATCGGGCGCGTTCCTCGCTATGCTTCGGGTCGGTCCATCCTTGAGGGTACGAAAAATCGTCTATGGTGATCAGAGACATGGTGTCGGTCCGGATCTTGTTCCGGAGCAAATAAGCTACGCAGCAGGTATCAACAGATCCAGCATTTACTGTGTGGCCGGGCAAAGGGTCACCGTTTGGCGTTCGGGGTTCACCGTTCGTCCGTTGGCCGTTGTTCAATCCCTGAAATTCTTAAAACTGAGGCCGATAGCAAAATCCTTGCCGCGCAGGAACTGGATGACGGCCTGAAGATCATCTTTCTTTTTCGCAGTTACTCGGATCTGACGATCTTGGATCTGGCTCTGGACTTTCAATTCGAGCGCTTTGATGGCCCTGATGATTTCCTTCGCCTTGTCGCCGTCCAGGCCCTGCTTAATATGGACCTCCTGGCGAGCATGTCCGAGCGGCGAAATTGCGGGATCTTTTCGTTCGATGTTGCGGAGGTCGACATTTCGTTTCGCCAGTTTCCCGATAACGATTTCCAGAAGCGACTTTAGTTTGCCCCCATCTTCCGCGCCGAGTTCGATCAGTGTGGGACCGGCGAGTTGCACGGTGGCCTTACTGTCTTTGAAATCGAACCGGGTACCGAGTTCCTTCCGAGCCTGGTTGATAGCGTTATCCACTTCTTGCTTGTCCACTTCAGAGACGACATCAAACGACGGCATATTTCATCCAATACCAAGAGGCAGGCTATTGCAACAGCCGTTTGTTCAGCGTCAGCCTGCCGACAAAGGCCTTGGAGGGGCGCTGCTTGCAGCGCCCGGAGGCGTTAGAGACGCCTCTGGAGTCGCAAGCGACTCCCCTCAGGTGTGGTTTTTGCAGGCCAGGGAGTTATTTTCCGAAAGCGAGGCGATCAGCGAGCCTCGGAGGCAGCCCCGACGACAGGATTTTCTCCTGGGTTTTCGGCAGATCATACGTGAGCCGTCGCAACCGGATTGTGCGCCTTTCCTCGTCAAATACGACGTAGGCGGCTCGCCAGTCGCCGTCTCTTGGCTGACCGACACTGCCTACGTTGACGAAGTATTTCTTACCCGGTTCCAGCACCAATTGTTCAAACGGGAGCCCCACCACGGAACTGTCTTTGATGTAGGCTCTGGGCGCGTGAGTGTGGCCGAAGAAGCAAAGTTCCGTAGCTTGCTTGGAAAAGCTCGCAGCTGCGTCCAATTGGTTCAAGACATAACTCCATCCACCCGGGTCTTCCAAAGTGGCATGGACGATCATGAACCCGTTAATTTCAGAAATGAGCGGAAGCGCTCCGAGCCAGCTCTTCTCGGAAGAGTTCAACTGATCACGCGTCCACTGGATAGCGGCTTCGGCCAAGGGGTTGAAGCTTTCCAGGGAGTTGTCTGAAGAAGCATAATCATCATGGTTTCCCTTCACAACGGGGCATTTTAGCGACTGAACCAGCTCCAGGCACTCTCGCGGGTTTGCGTTATAACCGACCACATCCCCGAGACAGATATAAGCTGTACAGCGCTGAACACGGGCGTCAGCGAGCACTATTTCAAACGCCTCGAGATTGGCGTGAATGTCGCCAAAAATCGCAAACCGCATTGTTTTCCGCAGTATGAGACGGATCGCGATTACAGTCTACGATTTTGTGTCTGTAGTTTCGCTCAGTGCCTAATCTGAAATCCTTTCAAGCCAATTTTCGGGGGTATTTCCTGAACCACGAATCGACTGATGTGGCGTCGCAGGTAACCGTCCAGGATTGCTTCGAGAAACCCGTCGACTTCATCCGGTGCACCCTGAACTTCGAGTTCGACTCGGCCATCAATCAGATTTCTGACCGAGCCGACCACTTCGTAACCGGTGGCTAAGCTTCTGACGCTATACCGGAAACCTACTCCTTGGACACGACCTTCGTAAAAAACACGCTTTGCGATCATGGCCCGGTAGCCTGGATCGCTCACAAATCCTTAGCGCTTTGTGAGTAATGGGGGCTGTGGGGGTTTTATCGTTTCCAGTCGAGCGCGCCCTTTTTGATCGCGTAAACGAAGCCGACCATCTGTATGGCCACGAACCCTAGCATGCTGCCGAAAATGGTCCAAGGATTGAATTTCTCAATGTAGTCGCGGTACACAACGGCCCACGGATACATGAATACGATCTCGATATCGAACAGAATGAACAACATCGCGACCAGGTAAAATTTCACACTGAATCGCGGTTGGCCTTCACCCCGTGGGATCATGCCACATTCGTAGGCCGAGTCTTTAGTGGCGTTCCGTTTGCCGGCCCGGCCCAGGATCACGCTGGCGAGCAATGCTACGCCAGCGAGTCCGATTGCGACGATCACTTGCAACAGGATCGGAAGGTAATCCTGTATCATAAGGGCGTCTTAAGATTTCGAGGCTACGGTTGTAGCTTGTGCCGTGTTCGCGGCAGCCATGGCTGCCAATGCGGAAGAGTCACCTTTGTAGATTTTGCCACTCTTCTTTACCACCCCACGCGCTACCAGATTTTGGAGTTTTTCATAAGCACGCAAACGCAACATCTCTTCGCCCCCACTGGCCGCATTGCGCTGACGCAGGTTTTCGTGAACGATCTCGAATAGTTGCTTGAACTCAAAGGATTTCCTCTGAGATAAGACCGCTACGAGTTCTTCAGTGACAAGGTCAGGGAGGCGTCGTGAAAAGGCGTTTTTCTTCTGAATAGCCATAGAGGGCGAAATATAGCACACAAACTTCCAAAGACGAGCGGGAAGTGGCGGGAGGTAAGAGCGCCGGGGCGCGGCTTTGTCTGAGGCGCCACCGCGCTCCTCAGTTTCCCGCTGCGCTGAAAACCGTGGCCAAACCCTCTCTAAACGTTGGATAGAGCGCGTCCCAGCCCAGCGATCGCAATTTTCGATTACTGACCCTTTTGCTGGTCCACCCGCGTTTTCGGTTCAACTCTCGGGGGCCATATGGGGGAATCGGCCTGTGCAAACGGTCACAGACGTACCGGAACCAGTTAAGTTCGGTTACCGGCCCGTTATCAACGACGTTGAAAAGACCGGCTGGCTGAGTTTCAGCAAGAAAACGGAGCGCGCCAGCGGCGTCCAACTGGTGCAACATGTTCATAACGCGTTCTCCGTCCCCTTCAATGATTGCTTTGTCATCGAGGAGCTTTCGCAGTGGGACGCAGCGTCCCGGCCCATAAAGGCCGGCCAGGCGGGCGACCGCGCCGCCGGCGCTAAGCACCAGATCTTCCGTTGCGCGCAGAAGTTGTCCTGTCTCCTGCGACGGATTTGCCGGGGACGTTTCGTCTACCCAGTGGCCGTCGGTCTGGGCGTACACGGAGGTAGAGCTGGTAAAAATGAAGCTGTCGCACCTTAGATTGCGCATCAGATTGCGTGCGCCGGTCAAGAAGACAGCCTTGTAATCTGACGCACCACCGCGTCCGGAACTTGCGCAATGAATCACGACATCGAAATTGCGCCTTGCCAGCTTCTGAAAACCCGTCTCATCCGTGATATCGAGCTCGTAAGTGTGAAACTGCTCCTGCTGCAGTTTTGCAATCGATACTTCCGACACTGTAGTCGCGTGTGTCTCCCAACCGGAAGACGCGAAATCCCGGGCAAGGGGAAGACCTACGAAGCCGCACCCGACAATGAGCACTGACCTAGGCATTGCGATATAGCAAACCCCGGGAACTCAATAACTCAAGCAATCCAGCACTAAGCCTGCCTCGCTCAAAAATCTCTAAGGAGTTGTGAGCGACGCAGGCTAGCGCTGCAATTTTCATTGCAGCGTTCTTGAATCCTTGAGTTCTCGAGTGGCTCAGCCAAACTAAGGCTAGGAACCAGCCCGTGTCCCAGGCCCCATTCTTCAACGAAAAATTTTATAGCGAGCTGAGGCTCCTGCTCGAGTGGCGTCGCGACGTACGTCGCTTTTGCACCGATCCGCTGCCTGCTGGCTTAGTCGAGGAGTTCGTCGGGCTCGCATCCCTTGGGCCCTCTGTCGGCTACTCGCAACCATGCCGTTTCGTTCGCGTTGATGACCCTAAACGGCGTGCTTCGGTGATGGAATCTTACGAACGCGCTAACCGAGCGGCGCTGGCGTCCTACAAAGGGGCAGACGCCGAGCTTTACTGCCGCCTTAAACTCGCCGGGCTGGGCGAATCGCCTGTACACCTGGCCGCCTTTTGTGACCGCGCAACGTCTACAGGCAAGGGACTTGGACGGCAGTCGATGCCGCAGGCATTACAGTATTCCGCAGTGATGGCTATCTGCATACTCTGGCTCGCTGCACGTGCACGCGGGGTGGGCGTGGGCTGGGTTTCGATCCTCGAACCCGAGGTGGTTACGCGCGTACTGGATGTACCCGAATCGTGGGAGCTCATCGGTTACCTTTGCCTAGGTTACCCGCGAAGTGACGACGATAGACCCGCGCTTATGCGCGTTGGTTGGGAAAAACGCGACCCCCGCGCAGCGACGCTGCTTGTCCGCTAAGCGGGACCAAAAGCTGTGTCGGCGTATCGGCGTAAGTGGAATCTGCGTTGTGTAGGCGAAGCGTCCCGCTTTGCATCGATCTCATGAAGAAGCCAAGCGGGACGCTTCGCCTACATCTCCGTCTTCGCCGACACGCCGATACGCCGATACCTCCTCCTTTCTGGTGCTCACTGTTCTGTAGGAACGATAAGCGTGCTTAGGCTTCAGGAACACTCGCGACTCCACTCCGAGGGTTTCGGACGATCGCCACGGTGGCATTGTCCTGTTTCACCTTTCGGGCTTCGTTGACGGCAGTCAGGAGGGCGGCTGCAATCCGATCGGCGGTCTCACCGGCGTTCAGCTCGAGTTTCGTGGTCAGAACATCTAGGGTGAGGGATGCGAGTCCGTCGGTGGCTGCCAAAATGATATCTCCTGGCTTTAGCGCGAATGGCAGATCCCGGAGATCATAGATCTCTAGCGGTTCGGCCGCGATGGCTGAAAGAAGCGCATGCCGGTCGGGGTGATGAGCTGCTTCCTCCGGGGTGATTTCCCCGCGGGCAGCTTGCGCCTCCAGGAATGGTGCCAAAGAATGGTCGGCATTGAGGCGCTTCAAGATTCTATCACGGTAAAGGTAAAGCCCGGAATCACCGACGCTTACCCATTGTAATGCGCCCGGAGTCCAGACGACACCGACTAGAGTGGAACCCATCCGGCTAAGACTCTTATCCTGGCGGGCGATCTCCTCAAGGAGTCGCCGCTCGCTGGCTCGCAATGAACTCAGCAGGCGCTCTGGGATACTGGCTCGGCAAAAGCAGAAGTTCTCCGCGAAGGCCTCGACTACAACGCGGCTGGCCAATGAGCCGCCGGCGTAGCCACCCATGCCGTCCGCCAGCACCAGGAGGAGACCGTACAAGCCTTCCGTGTCGGCGTTCAAAGGACGGAACCCGTAATAGTCATCCTGGGAATCACGGGATCCGGCCAGTTGCCTGCCTGCGAAATCCGTTTCGGGCTTCATCCATTGTCGAGAATCACCGGTCTGGTCCGAGTTGCTCATAAGGAAAGGACGCTGGCATTCCGTGCGAAATTCAAGTTTAGCTCAAGGGAGTGTCTTTCTCGAGGAGATGGTTTTCAATGCCCAGAGAAGCGCTCGCGCAACAAGCCAGAAATATCAAAATCGACTGCAATCCTAAAAGCGTCTATGGAATCATACAATATCTTGTGGGTTCCTGAACTTGCAACACCTGCCTATAGTGGCTAAAGTGCGTTCATTATGTTGTCAAAAACAGAGTTATGGCCAGCCAACGATCGGCTCAAAGAGGCCGGTCGACATCTAGCGTTCGTCAAAGGAAGCCTGAAACACCTGAAAAGGGTAGAGGACAAACAGATCGTGAATGATTTGGTAGGTGCCATCGATGCTCAACGCGAGGCCGTCGAACAGATGCTTCAGGTGCTGGACACCGTAGCAAGGCACAATTTTCATGTTGAGCAAGTTCAGGGGACACGCCAGCTAGAACCTCGCATACGCAACGGTAAAGAGGCGAGGTGCAGGCGGATCCATGGCGAGCTCAATGTTCCTGTCCAGGCTCACGCAACCGTGCCTGCGGATCAGGTGCTGACCTCGCTTGAGCAACCGGCCGAGTAGGTCCGATCCGGTTTTTCTGTCTGAGTTCAGCTCTTGGTACTGAAAGGCTGCGCTCCCGACTCCGCCCCTGTTCCGCCTTGCTA
>JAFAMB010000104.1 GCA_019233825.1 Verrucomicrobiota bacterium
CCCCCCTAAATAACACTGAACATTTTAACGTCAGCATCGCCCCAAGCGGTCTGCGCGAGTGCACATGACCCAACCTAAAATCTCCTCCAATCGCCTTATCTACGGCTGCATGATGATCGGCGGCTCTTTCGATGGTGCTCCGCTCGATATGGAACAGCGCAAAAAGGGGCACGCAGCGATCGAGACGGCGCTCGAGTGCGGTTTGAACTATTTTGATCATGCGGACATCTACTGCCTTGGAAAATCGGAAACTCTCTTTGGCGAATTCCTGGAGCAGAATCCTGACTTGCGGGACAAGTTAATCGTCCAGAGCAAATGCGGAATTTATCTGCGCAACCAGCCTGAGGAAGGGTTCCCGGGTCGATTCGACTTGAGTTTTGACCACATCGTCGAGTCGGTTGAGGGAAGCCTGAAGCGGCTGCATACCGACTACCTGGACATTCTGCTGCTGCATCGACCCGACCCGCTTGTCGAGCCGGAAGAGGTTGCTCAAGCCTTTGATCGTCTGCATCGAACAGGCAAAGTTAGAAAATTCGGGGTCAGCAACCATTCTCCGGCACAAATCGAGCTGCTACGAGCGTTTATTGATCAACCGATCGTCGTGAACCAGATCGAATATAACCCTGTTCACACTGTGCTCCACGATGCGGCAATTCATGCCAACATGAAACGTTCGCACTATGGAAATCCGGGCGAAGGCATTATCGAATATTGCCGGCTACACGATATTAGGCTGCAAGCCTGGGGACCACTTGCAAAGGGCGTACTTACCGGAAAATCGCCCGCTCAGGACGCCGAACCGCGAATCCGCGAATTGATAAGGCTCATCGAGCGACTCGCCAAAGACAGGAATGTCAGCCGGGAAGCGATTGTCATCGCCTGGATCCTGCGGCACCCGGCAGGGATCGCGCCCGTGGTTGGAACGACAAATCCTGGCCGACTCAGGGCGTGTTGCCAAGGAGCTGAGCTCGAACTTTCGAGGATTGAGTGGTATCAGATCTACACCACGGCGATGGGGCACCCGGTGCCTTAGTTGGGCGTGTGGGCGGGTCGGCGTGTCGGCGGGCAATCACGGGGGTCGCTTCCCCGGAAGAGATACAGGCTGGAAGCCTATGCTACTTTGGGCGTCAGCAGGTAGCTCCCCTCCAGGTGGAAAAGCATAGTCGCCTCCCGGTATTTTCTGATAAGCTCGTCTTTCGGATGAGGCGCTATGGTCGATTCGGGGTTGCGGGTGCCCTCGGCATTCTTTTTTCTCTCGGCCTGGTCGCGTTCATGCGGTCGCCAACCGCTGCTGAGAGTCCTACCTTGATCGAAGCCAACCGAAACAAAATCCTGTTGCTAACCGTCGGCAGCGAACCCAAAAGCCTTGACCCAAGTCTGGTAGAGGGAATCCCGGACGGAAGGATACTTGCCGCGCTGGTTGAAGGTCTCGTCACCACCGATCCGAAGGATGCTTCCAGACAAGACCCTGGCGTGGCAGAAAGCTGGGAGCACAATGAAGACGCGTCTGTTTGGACCTTTCACCTCCGTCCGAACGCCAAATGGTCCAATGGCGACCCGGTTACGGCCAACGATTTCGTTTTTAGCTTTCAGAGGGTTCTTACTGCTCAGTTGGGCTCAACCAATACGGACTTCTTCTTTGTGTTTAAAGGCGCCGAGGCGTATCTCCGAGACCGAATCACAAATTTTGAGGAAGTTGGCGTAAAGGCCGTTGACCCGCATACCTTGCGCTTCGATTTGATCGGCCCGGATCCCTATCTGACGACGCTGCTTGCCGGGCAGCAGTTCTATCCCGTTCACCCGCCAACGATTTTAAAGTTTGGGACGATCGGCCAACGCGACACGAAATGGACAGCGCCCGGGAACTACGTGGGCAACGGACCGTTCGTCCTGAAAACCTGGCGGAAGAATGATGTCATTGAGGTGGTCAAAAACCCGAATTATTGGGATGCAGCAACCGTTAAACTTAACGGCATCCGCTTCTATGCGATCCAGGATATCGATACGGCCGACCGTGCCTTTCGCGCCGGTCAGTTGCATAAAACGGATCAGGTGCCATTAGACAGGATCCCCTACTATCGGAGAGAGCAGCCGGAAATCCTGCAACTGGCTCCCTATCTCGGAGTGTATTTTTACAACCTGAATGTTGGGCGCAAACCTCTTGCCGATCCAAAGGTTCGGCTGGCCCTCAGCCTTGCCATCGACCGGCTCGTGCTCGTCCAGAACGTCTTGCGCGCGAAGCAGCAACCGGCCACCGGCTTCATTCCGCCCGGACTGAGCGATTATCAGGTAGCCAGGCGAATTACCTTTGATCCGGGGCGAGCCCGACAGTTGCTCGCGAAATCGGGCTATCCCGGCGGCCGCGGCTTTCCAAAACTCAATATCGTCATGAATACCAGCCAAACTCATCGAACGATCGCCGAAGCAATCCAGCAGATGTGGCGCGAAGAATTGAATATCGAGGTCGGAATCGAAAATCAGGAATGGAAAGTATATCTGGACACCCTGACGAAGCATCATTTTGATATCGGTCGCATTGGCTGGATCGGCTCGCCCGACCCAACCTCTTTCCTCGACATATGGAAGACAGGTAACCCAAACAACATGACCGGCTGGTCGAACGCTGAATACGACGACCTCGTCAGTGCGGCAGAGCATACCGGCGACCTGACAAAACGGCTTGCTCTGCTTCATCAGGCCGAAGATCTGTTTCTGGGTGAATCGCCGGTTATCCCTATTTACTGGTACACCAGTGCTTACTTGCTTCACCCGAGCGTCCTCGGCTGGTATTCGAACAACCTGGACGATCATCCTTACAAGTTTGTAGACCTTAAACCGCTCGGCGAGCGGTTCAGTGCGAAGCTGACGGAGAGCCCGTGACCGCTATCCCGCAGACCTGTCCCTCCTGGGGTTAGGAGGGCGCCGTTCAAGTCCGAGTGAAACTAGGAGAGCTGGAGTTATCTGCGCCCTGACCGGCAGGTGATGGTCCACCTGGAACTTTGCGATTGCAACCTGGGTCTTTTGACCTATAAAGCCGTCCACAGCACCGCTGTAGTATCCCAGACCTCGAAGTGCGCTTTGAACTCGCCTGATCTCACTTTCGCTGGCATGAAATTGGGTGATCCGGCGCTTGGATTTCGCATCATCTTGACCGCTGGTTACGACGGACTGGCTGTGCGCCGGAACCACAGTGACCAGCAGAACGATTGCTGCAGCTGCGGCAGGCTTTAAAGAGAAATACGAATGGCTCGGCTTCATGTTCTTTCCTATCCCTTCGCTTTAGACCGATCGTCGGCGTATACTGTCCACGAAAATCTGCTCTGAACATCATATGGAAGCAACCTCTGAACAGGATGAGGCTAAACGCGCCGCAGCCGTCAAGGCAATCGAGACCTTCCTCCGGGACGGAATGACAATTGGACTTGGATCAGGAACGACATCGCGATGGTTTGTTCGGATCCTGGGTGAACGCGTAGGGAGCGGTCTCCGCGTGACCGGGGTCGCGAGCTCGAAATCGACCGGCGAGCTTGCCAAAGAGGTCGGCGTCCCCCTCGCAGATTTGAACGACGTGAACCAGTTGGACCTGACCATCGATGGCGCTGATGAAATCGATGCCAAGGGCCGTATGATTAAGGGGGGCGGCGCGAGCTTGCTGTGGGAAAAGATCGTCGCCTATGCCTCACGGAAGATGGTTGCCATAGTCGACGAATCTAAAGTAGTCCAGCACCTCGGCCGGTTTCCGCTTGCGATCGAAGTTATCCCATTTGCCTGGCGTAGCACCGAGCGGAATCTGCGAAACTTGTTTAAGGATGCAGGCTTATCGGACGTACAAATCGACGTGCGCGGCGGCCTGGAGAAGCCGCTCATTACCGACAGTGGTCACTATCTGCTCGATTGCCATCTACGAGAAATCCGGGAGCCTGAAAACCTTGCAACAGAGTTGAACCAAATTCCCGGAGTTGTTGAACACGGATTATTCATCGGGATAGCAACCGAGGCCGTCGTCGGACATGCAAGCGGCCATACTGAAGTCGTGAGCTTCGGATAAGGCAAGCGAAAGCCCTGGAGGTGCGGAGTTCTGAGACTTATGTGACCTATGAGACAGGATCGTAGGGTCTATCCAGTTTAATCGACAGCGTCTATGGCTTAGTTTCCCCGTATGCCTTGCCTATCAATTCAAACCAACAGGACGCTCCGTGACGAACAGCAAACCGAACTCTTGAACAAGGCTTTGGAGATTGTGGCATCGCAGTTGGGCAAGCCTCAGCGCTATGTCATGGTCAGCCTCGCTCCGCCGGCACGCATCAATTTCGCCGGAGACCAGAGCCCGACAGCTTATGTCGAGCTGCGAAGCATAGGGATTCCGGACTCGAAACGGAATTCTCTGTGCACGGAGATCACTGACCTGATCGCACGGAGCTGCGAAATCAAACCGGACAGGATTTATATTGTATTGGTTGATGTCAACGCTAAGTTCTGGAGCTTAAACGGCTCCACGTTCGGATAGTTGCAAAATCGCTCCGCTAGAATCCTTGAAAGGCAAAAGATGTTGCAGACAGGTCAAGTTTTATTCCGGCGTCTGTCCGTTGACTTCGCGTTGGTCTTGCCTTTCAAGGATTCTAGCGAGGCGGCTGAACCCCGCTATTCTACACCCATCGCGATCAAACTGCCGGATACGCCTCGCCGGTCTGAGGCGCCGCCTCGCTAGTTAGAGGCTACAGAAAGCTGGATGGCACATGTTCTTTCAAGGGTATCACGGCATAGCAAGTGAACGCATAGGTCCCCAAAATCGTCAGCATAAGTATTAAGCTAAAGATCACGCGCGAGTTTTGCCAGTTCTGGAGTCGGGACAGCATCCATCCAATTGCCAGAAGCGACGGAAACAAATAGCGGCCTTGTGGTTGGAGATCGAAGAGCCAGGAAAAGGCTATGGCCGAAGAGATGTTCGCGCCGATGGCCAGAACAGTAAACCAGAAGATCAGTGGAAAGCTTTCTTCCACTTTCGTAGTGCGGACCACGTAGAAGAGCAGCGCGCCGAATAGGAAAATGACCATACAATAATAGTACGTAGTGAGATGAAAAATCATCCAACCGAAATCGCCAAAGAAACTTCGACATGAGAGCCAGATCCAATGACGTTGGGTCAGCAAATTCCAAAGCGAGACATGTTGCGTATACAGGTTTCTGGTGGCAGCCATTCGAGTCTGCAGGTTGCGGTTCTCATCTGGCGTCAGACCGGGACGCGGTTCGGAAGTCTGGGCGATGCGGGTTTCTGTGGCGCGAGAAAAAGAAGATTTCAACGCGATGCATAACGACGAGGCGACCAGGATAGTCAAACAGAAGGCCAGAGCTCGTATCCGGTTTAGCATAGTTGATTTTGCTCTCAAAATCGGGACCAGAGGTTCGTAAAAGCAGAAGATGATCGCGACCCAATAATTAGGCTTCGAGAAAATTAAAATTCCTACCAAAATGTATATGGGGATAAGTCGAAGAAGCTGGGCAGCAGAGCCGCCGAGAACGAAACGGTGAAATGCAGATCGGCTGAAGTTGAGAAAAAGTAGCAGCAAGGTGGTTGCAGCGACTCCGAACCAGTCACTATTGGCGTAGGCGAAAATGTACCACAACTGTGGAGTGACGAGAAACGGAACTAGCAGCCCAAAGTTTTTTTGCCGGACTAAGATGCTCACCAGAAGCACGAAAAAGGCTACCGAGAACAGGCGAATCGCCTGTACTTGATCGATGGACAAGTCGGTAAGTGTGGAAATGAGCGAAGTCCAGAGCGCAGCCGCTGGATAGTATAGCTCGCTGGTTGCTAAATAGGAACTTTGGTAGGATGAAAATGTGTGAATCGATTGGAGGGTGTTTTTGAGCGCGGGATAGGGGTCAAATAAAAAGTAACTTACAGAGGTGATGTGCCAGACCTCGTCCGGGTGCGCGTTAAACGCACTACCGAGAGCAAGACAAAGAATTAGAGTAGAGGCGATGACAGCAAGTACCACAAAGGTTCGGGGCGTTGCCCGGTTTGCCGGATTCGCGGAGCGAGCCAGGCGAATGGAGAAGTCGAGACCGAGGAGCGCAATGATGCAAAAGAGGGATGCTCCGGAAACCACCCAAGCCCACCAAGCGGCCCAGGAGAAAGGAAGAGGACAGACCAGGTTCAATTGAGGAACAGCTCCGCCCGTATATTTCGGGGCTAAGTGAACAACGACGTCTCCATCGTCAGCCAGGCTGAGCATAACGAATTCACTGTTGGACATGGCGGTGAGAAGTTTTTGTCCAACCAGCCGAACCTGCGGAGAACCGGGCTGATGTATTACGATCTTACGTAAGTGCAATGTAGCCGCCGCCTGGTTCGGATCGAGATCGATCGTGAACTTGTGGTGGCGGTAAAACTTTCGCACGGTAAAGCGGTAATTGGTTATATCCGGGTAAATTGTCAGAGGTTTTGGATTACTTGCTTGCCCCCAATCCAGGTGGATCTGGCAATCGATTTTCTGGTCGCTGACAGCCTCCAGATCTATGGCGGCGTGATTGCCTCGATCGACGAAAAAGCCTATAGATATCAAACCAAACAGGATGACAACGACGACGGGAATCTCTCTTTTTGAAAAGGGCTTAAGTCGATTCACTCCACCGCACTGCGCCAGCATGCCTCTTTGATACACGAGCAAGGTCGAAGATCAATGCACATTCACAAAGGAACGGAACGGCAACAGATCCACGAGCGAGCACGAGTTTCAGGAACTGCTGCGTTATTTTGATTTTCCGACAAAATGATGCAACGCTGAGAGTCGTGAGCATGACAAGAACATTGGATCCCAACATAACAATGGCAGAGCTGCTCCAAGAGTACCCGGGCGCTCAACGAGCCCTTTTCCGAGCCTACCACATTGGAGGCTGCGCGAGTTGCGGCTTCAGCCCAAGCGAAACCTTGGCCGCGGTTTGTGCGCGTAACAACAATCTGCCTTTCGAAGAAGTTGTCGGTACAATCTTGGCCGGGCACGAAGCGGATCAAAAGATGCAAATTTCGCCCAAGGAGATCGCTGAGCGTCTCCAGGCTGGCGAACAGCTCCCACTGATTGATGTTCGCAGCCGGGAGGAATGGGATGCTGTTCACATTGAAGGTGCCACGTTTTTCACTCAGGACCTGATGCAGGAAATCATCTCCGAATGGCCGAAGGACCGGGAATTTGTGATTATGTGCCATCTCGGTATGCGGAGCCTGGACGCAGCCTCTTTCTTCGCGGGTCACGGCTTTCAGCATGTGCGGTCGATGAGGGGAGGCATCGATGCGTGGAGCAGCGAAGTTGATCCGGACTTGCCCCGGTACCATTTGGAGTAAATGAATGAATCCAACAGAGGACCTTAGCAACAGGATTAAGGAAGCGATCAAGCACCCGAAGAATTTGGGTGAACTTGATGAGGCCGACGCGGTGGGAACGGTCGGAAGCGAAGATTGCGGCGACATGCTTCGCATGTGGGTGAAATTCAAAGAGGTCAACGGAAAGCGAGTTATCGATAAGGCGACCTTCCAGACCTTTGGCTGCGAAACCGCAATCGCAGTCGCGAGCGTGGCAACCGAGCTGATTTCCGGTAAAACAGTTGAAGAAGCGCTTACCATGAATGGTGCGGATCTATCGGCCCCATTGGGCCCATTGCCGCCGTTAAAAATTCACTGTGCGCAACTGGTCGAGGAAGCGCTCAGGTCTGCGCTAGCGCCGGATGCGCATGCGCCCGAACAGAAAAATGTCGCGCCGACTTTGCTGCAGAGACTGCAGGCGCCGGCGCAGGAATCAAAGAAGATAGTTTTAGGGCCTTCAAATGAGTGACAATCAAGAAATCGAATTGGCAAGGGATTGCGACGCAATCCAGATCCCGGCCGGATTAAAAACCACAATTCCTGCCGGAACAAAGGTCATCATCACGCAAAGTCTGGGCGGCAGCTATACCATAGCATGCGATTACGGCTTGTTCCGGATTAGCGAAGAAAATGCCGGGGCCCTTGGCCTCAAGCCACGCACCTCGCTGGAGAAAAGTGAAAAGGCCGGCGAACAGGTGGATGAAGAGGATGTCTGGGACCAACTCCGCACCGTGTACGATCCTGAAATTCCGGTGAACATCGTCGATCTCGGTTTGGTTTACGATTGCCAAGTCGTGACTTCACAAGATTTCGGGACAAGGGTGGAGGTCAAGATGACGCTGACTGCTCCGGGCTGTGGGATGGGTCCGGCGATAGCTGAGGACGCCAGATACAAAATCTTAACGATACCGGGGGTTGACGAAGCTGACGTGGAGTTGGTGTGGGATCCGCCATGGAACCAGCACATGATCAGCGAAACCGGCAAGATGAAGCTGGGGCTGATTTGACGTCAGTGACAGTGTCAGTGTCATCTGAGGAGAGTTTTATGTCACAGCATCGCAGTTTGAAAGGCGCCAGCACCATTGCCGCGAAACGAAATGTTCTTAAGCGATTTGAGCGGGTGGAGTTGCTCAAAAAACGAGGAGTGTTTAAACCGGGTGACAAAGTCACCGGCTTGCCAAAGACCAAGCCGGACGCATGAATGCGGCTGAATAGATTTCTGGCGCTGGCAGGAGTCGCCTCGCGCCGGAGCGCTGAAGCATTTATTCGCGACGGGCTGGTAAGCGTTAATGGGAAGATTTGCACCAATTTATCAACGCAAGTTGCCCCGTCTGACCACGTCAAGGTCGAAGGCCGCCCCGTCCGGGCCAGGGAATTTGTCTATATCCTGCTGAACAAACCTCGAGATTTCCTCACAACTCGCAGTGACGAGAGGTCGCGAAAGACGATCTATGAACTGCTCCCCGGCAAGCTGCCAAAGCTGGCTCATGTCGGGCGACTGGACAAGGAGTCGGAGGGATTGCTTTTGCTGACAAACGATGGCGAGCTGGCGCTCCGGTTGACTCATCCGCGGTTTAAATTGGAGAAGGAATATCTGGTGACGCTCAATCGAGAGCTCGACCTGGCAGATATATCGAAGTTTCGGAAAGGCATTTATTTGGCCGAGGGCAGGGCGAGGTTCGACACTGTCTTCAAGGTAAACCCTCAGCAGGTCCGAGTGATTCTAACTCAGGGAATCAAACGCCAGGTGCGACGTTTATTTGCGGCTCTGGACTACAATGTAAAAAGGCTTCAACGGATCCGAATTGGTGCGCTGACAGACAAGGACCTGCGCCCGGGTGATATCCGGTTTCTCAGCCGGGACGAGGTGCTTATGCTGAAGGGTGAAGCCAAGAATCCCACGGCACGAAGATGACGCTTTGTGGACTTGGAGGGGCGTTGCTTGCAATGCACATCAGGCAACGCCCCCGCCAGACATTTAGCTTAAGCGCTGGTCCCAATTATCTTGGGCTTCACCACCCAGATGTCATGATGCTTGTCCCAGGCTGAGGGCATAAATGCCAACAGATCGAACGAATGTGATCCTATAAAGCTCTTGACCCATTCTGCAGCGCTCAATGAGATCCCATATCCTGGACTGCCGCGATAATCTGCGTATCCAAATCCGCATGTTCTGTATTGGAGCTTGACCAGCTCGATTTGTTCAGGAGACAGGCCATAAAACTTGGAAAACCTTTCCAATCGT
>JAFAMB010000036.1 GCA_019233825.1 Verrucomicrobiota bacterium
TTTCGCATCGAACTTCATCAGAAGGATCTCGGGTTAGCGCTTGAGAACGCGAAAGCGCTCAATGTGGCGCTGCCGAATACCGCGACTTGCCAGGAACTGTTCAACGCTTGTGCGGCCAACGGCCTTTCAAAGTCAGACCACTCCGCCATGGTTCGCGCGATCGAACTGCTGGCAAACCACCAGATCAGCGGCGCCACAAAATAATCGTATCTGCGGACAGGACACTCAGCAAACCTATGCGCCTTCTCGTCGCCCCAGACAAGTTCAAGGGCAGCCTTTCCGCGGCTGAGGCCAGTGCCGCTTTAGCCGTAGGCTGGCGGGACGGCTGGCCAGCGGAAGAGCCCCTGGAAATTGAGTATCTGCCTATGGCCGACGGTGGCGAGGGTACAGCGGAGGCGATCCATGACGCTCTCCACGGCCGCTGGGTTGTGCACACTGTGCACGATCCCATCGGGCGACCCGTCCAAGCGCGCTATGCCTTGGTCGAGCACGGCGGTGAGCGCATGGCGGTGATGGAAATGAGCAGCGCCTCCGGCTTCAACTTGGTGAGCGGAGCCGACCGAGATCTCTTGCACGCCAGTACCTTTGGAACCGGTGAGCTACTTGGCCACGCGTTAAACGAGAGCGGACGGGTAATCATCGGCATCGGTGGCAGCGCGACAAATGATGGAGGTGTCGGCCTCGCAGCGGCGCTGGGCTACCGCTTCCTCGACGCGGCAGACTGTGAATTGGCGCCCGTGCCCGCCAGCTTGGAGCGACTCGCCCGCATCCAGCTGCCGGTTGCTCTGGCAGAAACGCCGGTGACCGTGGCCTGCGACGTAATCAATCCCCTCTTAGGTCCACGTGGCGCCACCAGAATCTATGGACCCCAGAAAGGTTTGCGTGGAGAGGAAGAGGCCTTGGCCCTGGAAACCGGGCTTGCGCGGCTGGCCGACGTGGCTGCGGAGACCTTCGGACGTGACTACCGCGAGACGCCCGGCGCGGGCGCCGCCGGCGGGTTGGGCTTTGGACTGTTGACTTTCTGCCATGCAGAGCTGTGCCCGGGCTTTGAACTCGTCTCGAAGGTCGTAGGCCTGGAAGCTGCCGTCGCTCGTGCGGATCTGGTACTCACCGGCGAAGGGAGCCTTGACGGGCAAACACTCGAGGGCAAAACTCCCGTCGGGGTAGCTGCTGTTGCCCGCCGGCTCGGCAAGCCCGTCATCGCTTTTGGCGGTCGCGTCGAGGCAAAGGCCAGAGAGGCGTTGCATGCCCATTTCGACGAACTGATCGCTCTGGCCGATGTGGAGCCGCAACTTACGCAGGCCCAGCGCATCGCCCGCGGGGCCGAGCTCCTGCGCCGCCATGCCGGGTGCTTGGCATCCCGAGTCGCAGGGACACTACGCCCGAAGCCAGCCGGCAGTCACCTCGGTTCTCCTGCGACGTAGGTGAATAAAGCCACCGCTAAACCGTCGCGCAATATCAGGCTGATAAACATAAATTTGCGTGTCCGCTTTTTTCGAGGGAAGTGCAATGTGAACGAACAAACGCGGAAAACCGATGCCGGAATTGATCACCGGGCCTGGTCGGCCGCTGAAAATCGGGTTGCTAGGTCCACACGAAGCGCGGATCCTCGATCTGGCGGGTCCGTGGGAAGTATTCACGAGGGCCAACGAAATTCTCACTGAACAGCAGCCCAACCAGGAACCAGGTTACGATCTCAAGCTGGCAACCATCGACTCCTCGAACCTGATCCATTGCTTCGGCCAACTACGTATCAGAGCAGACGGCAACTTTCACTCGCTGGCCACTGGTTTGGACACGCTGCTCGTTGCCGGTGGACGTGCCCCATGGGAACTTCCGAAGAACGAGGATTTCCTGTCCTGGCTCAGAGAAATGAGCCGCAGGGTTCGCCGGCTAGTTGCCATTGGCAGCGGCGCGTTTTTCCTGGCGGAAGCGGGCTTGCTTCAAGGCAAACGCGCGACAACTCACTGGCGTTCGGCGGATCGTCTGCAGAAAAGTTATCCAGGCATTCGGGTGGACCCGGCCCCCGTTTTTGTGCGTGTCGGCCACGTTTACACGGCCGCCTGTGGCTCTGTGTCTATGGATTTAACTCTGGCAATGGTGAAAGAAGACTACGGTCAAGCGCTTGCCGGAGAGCTTGCCAAGCGCCTAGTCGTATTCCTTTGTCGGCCTGGAGAACAACCTCAGGTCAGCCGGACACTCATGTTGCAAGCTTCGGGCGATGATCGGTTCCGTGACCTGCATCCGTGGATATTGAATCACCTGGACAAGGATCTCTCGATAGGCGCTCTGGCAAAAAGAGCTGCCATGAGTGAACGCAACTTTAGGCGGCGATTCCGGCAGTCGTTTGGCGTCACTCCTGCCGAGTTCGTGACGCTGGCCCGGGTGGAAGCAGCTTGTCGACGTCTGGAGGAAAGCAGGTCGACAATCGAGCAAGTCGCGACCGAATGCGGTTTTTCCAGTGCCGAGCTATTGCGCCGGGCTTTTCATCGCACGCTGGGAACCGTCCCAAGCCGGATCAGGGAACGTGCGACAGTGGGCACCAGCAAGGTAGCATAGGCATCCTGCCTGTCGGGTGCGTGGCCGCCCCGTGAATACAGGCTGGAAGCCTATGCTACAATACTAATCACCAATGCCCGCCTCTGCAGCGCGTGTTTCGGACTTGGGTAAATGGTAAATTTCGAGGCCGGGTTGCAGATATGGCACAGCGCCCCGGTCCCGGCTCCAGACCAGCGTTCCCTTTTTAGACAGTTCGGAATAGAATTGTTGCACTGAGTTAGACGGTTGGCCGACCTCGTCTAAAGCCGAAACGGTCGAAAAAAATGGTTTGTAATCAGAGGCAGACACAACTGCGTAGTCGATACCCGCGGCAACCACCCGGTCATACCGGGAGCGATCACCCGGATCCATTAATCTATCATCAATAAGAAGTTCGAATCGATATTTCTTTTTTGTCTCTACCAAAAGATTCGGGAGGAGCACCGAGGGATCCGCGACGACCTTGCTCCCTGGCGGAAGGTTGCCGTCCATCCACGTTAGCATTTCAACCCGCTGGTCCCAGGTAAATGCGCTGAAGTAGGGATAGCCACGTAAGAATTCGACGAAACCGGCAGCCAGGCAAACCCCAACCAGCACAGGCAACAACCATCCCTTCACCTGTTCACCAAACGTTGACAGCAGCTCCGCCCCTGATGCCACCCCTACCACAGCCAATGTATAAGTGAACCCGATCACCGGCAAAAAGCGCAGGTCGCTTTCGGGCGGCGAGAACAGGAGTAGCAGAAAATAAACCAGCGGAATCGCGACCAGAAGGATTTCGCTCATCATCAGCTTGCGGCGTCGAATCCAAAGAACCCATAGGGAAATACCCACCATTGCCCAGATAACCGGTGTGGTATTGTGCCATAGGGCAAGCCAGTAAGTACCGTGGACCAAACTCTGCAAACCACCCGAGGTGCTGCCGAACGCCACCACAAGATCCTGTGCCAGATCGAACGCGGCGCGGGCGAGCTCCGTTATTGCGAAGAAGTTGATCACGAGAACGGCGAATAACAGGCCGAGACAGAATTCGACAATCCTGTTAATCCGGAATTCCTTTCCGCCACGGCGAAGCACTGTGATAAGTGCCGGGATAAACAAAAGCGTTCCGACATACTTCGCCGAAGCCGCGATCGCTACACTAACGCCAAGGAACAAAGCTCTGGCCACGCTTGCTTTTTGTTCCAGCAACACGATGGCCAAAAGTGTAAGACTAGAGCCGAACATCAGCGAGGTGTTCTCGCTCATTGTGTGCGCGAGATCGAAAAATTGATGCTGACAAAGCAACAAAAACGACAGTAACACCGCCGCAGCCCGGTTGCGGATTAAATAAACCGCCAGGCCAAGACAGACGATTGATCCAACCGCAAACAGAGCCGAGACCGTTCTGCCAATTTGAACCACGGTTTGTACGTCGTCGGGAATGTGCAACCCGGTTTTCAATACTCGGGTTGTGATCGCAAAAAGCAGCGGACCATGGAGATCCCAGTCTTTCTTGATGACGCGCTTTGCCCTGATCTCCTCTTCCGGGTGATAAAAGGATGGAAATCGGTTGCCGTGCGTCAACCAGAAGAAGCCCACGAAGAACACCGTGATCATGAGAGCGGTGATCCCCCAATCAACCCGCGCGCGCCCTCCGGAAAGCGGCTCAAAATGTCTCTGGCTCACGAGATCCGTTCCGATATACGACGAAGGCGTTTACCGCCCGGACTATCCGAGCGCCTGCCATCCAAAAGTCGTCACAAATAGCCAGCGAGGCGGCGCCTCAGACCGGCGAGGCGTATCCGGCAGTTTGATCGCGATGGGTGTAGAACAGCGGGGTTCAGCCGCCTCGCTTGAATCCTTGAAAGGCAAGACCAACGCGAAGTCAACCGAGAGACGCCGGAATAAAACTTGACCTGTCTGCAACATCGTTTGCCTTTCAAGGATTCTAGCCGGTTCATCTGCCACAAATCCCCGACCAAGCAAGCGCATTCCGATCGAGCCGTCCAGGGTTTCCGTTAGTTAGGGCCGCGCTCGCGCGCCGTCGGCGTTGCCCTCTGACACTTTGGATCGGTTTGCCAGCGCATCACGTTCGCCTACGCCGCCGTGAGCTCATGCAACCGATGATTTAAAGGCCGCAAGGCGCCATAGATGTGCCGATAAACCTCTTGATATAACTTTTCGTAGAAATCCGCGTCCTCGGTATCCGGCGTGATACGTTCATGGATTGGCCCAACCGCCTTTTGTGCTTCGTCCTCAGTTGCAAAAATACCGGCAGCCAGTCCTGCCAGCAGTGCCGCGCCAAAACTCGTACATTCGGTTATAGGCGCCAGATCGATCGGTCGTCCAAACGCTGCCGCCTTCAAACGCATGAAGAATGCGTTTGCGGTGTTACCACCGATCAGACGAATCTCGGATGGATAAGTCGTATTCGGAAATGCTAACATCCCGTCGAGTGCGCTGCGTGCTTCGAACGCCAGCCCCTCTAAAATCGCGCGAAAAAGTGCTGCGCGGCCGGTAGCCGCGGTCAGTCCCAGAAACGCTCCTCGCGCCTTTGCGTCCGGCACCGGCGTCAAACTCCGGCGAAGATGCGGAATGAAACAAACCGCTCCCCGTCGTTCCTTTTCTGCGTCGCCGACTAAGACCGAATAATCGACTTCAGCTGCCAATGAGTGGCGAAACCATTCGATGGCGGCGCCCGAAGTATAGATTCCGCCAGTGAGATAAAAGTGCCGGCTGCGAATCTCAATGACACCTTGAGCCAGACCGGCGGAAGGGAATCGGGAATCACGTACCGGTTGCTCCACCGAAAAGAGCAGTGCTTCGGAGGTGCCGAGACTGTCCAGCAGGACCCCGGGACGTAGGGTTCCGGCTCCGAAGGCACCGACGATATGATCATGACCGCCCACCCCGACCCGAGTGTGCTTCGGTAAACCGGATGCATTCGCCGCCTCCGCAGAAATCTCGCCGAGCAATGAACCGCTCGGAGATAGTTCAGCAAAAATGTCTTCGCTCAACCCAACTTCTCTCAGGAGCGCCGTTTCCCAGCGATAATCGAACAAGTTAAATGCCAACGTTCGCGACGCGAGACTGTAGTCAGTCGCGGGCACACCGCTCAGCCGAAACGCAACGTAATCGGCGATATTCAACCAACGCCACAACCTTGGGAAAGCTTCCGGCCGATTTTTTTTGAACCAGAGCAGCTTACAAAGACCGAAGATCGTATCCGGATTCAGACCCGAAACGGAAAACAGTCGGTCAGCGCCGATCTGTTCGGCCAGCCAGGCAAATTCACCGGCCGTCCTTAGATCGAACCACGCAATCGCCCGGTCGAGTGGCTTACCGGATTTGTCGACCGGAACGGCCGATTCAGCGACGCTGGCCACCGCAATCGCCTGTACGCGGGAGGGATCCTCCATTTGACACAGCGCCGAACGGATAGTTTCGCAGACGCATTGCCAGATGGCTTCTCCATCGTAGTCGGTCCAGTCTGGATGCGGATGAAACTCCACGGTCGGCGCGCTGGCAAGCGCCAGGATTTCTCCGGCTGCATCAATGATCAGGCACTTGGTCCGGGTCGTCCCGACATCGACACCAACTAGTGCAGGGTTCTTCATCGTTGGCAGCGGTAGGGTCGCACTTATGCGCGACCAGAGGTTTTGCGGTCCAGAGTGTTACACGGCAAAGCCTGCATCGCTCACAAACCTCTGAAGATTTGTGAGCGATGCAGGCTCAGGGGCTTTCGTTTTACAACATTTCCGCGGCTTGATCGACAGAGGCGCCGCGATGAATGATGGACCGAAGGGCCGCGACCGTGCGGGCGACGTTGCGGCTCTGCCAGATATTCCGCCCAAACACGACACCTTTCGCTCCCCCCTGCATCGCACCATGAACGACCTCCAGAACCGCTCTCTTTGTGTCCATCTTCGATCCGCCGGCAATGAGTGTTGGCACCGGACAATTCTGCGTCACTTTGCGAAAACCCTCGACCGTTCCGGTGTAGTAGGCTTTGACAATGTCCGCACCATGTTCGAACGCGATTCGGGCGGCTGAAGCCATGGCCTCCGGCGCGAGCGGATCGGGGATCCGCGACAGACCCTGACTCGGAAGCGCCTCGACCATGACCGGTAACCCGTCTTCGCGGCAGTCGCCGGCAACCCGAGCGACGATTTCAAAAGTTCGCAACTCAACTTCGCCGCCTAAAAAACACATCACGCAGACGCCGTCGACGCCAAGGCCTCGCGCATCTTCGACAGAGTGCAGCAACGACCACTCAGTGTACTTCAACCAATCCTCACGATAGATCGACGGTCCGCCATCCAGCCGCAGAAACGTTGGCACACGGCCAATGACTCGCTCGGCGTACTTTTTGACAACGCCGTACGAGGTCATGATCCCGTCCGCACCCGCTTCAATGACCTGATCGAGAACTTTGCCAGGGTCCCCCAGCCCTTCGACCACGCCGAGCGTTCGCGCATGATCGAGCGCAACGACCAACGCCTTGTCCGGTAAATGCATTCTATTCATTTTCGTTCAGTCTAGTCGAAATATCCGAACCGGGAAGGGCATTAGTTTGGGGACGTGCTCCCGTAGGCGTTGGCGGAAGTCATGCACAGCTCACAAATGCGCCACGACGTTTCCCACTCCAGAATGAGGCGACTGGCCTACCAGGACGGACAGTATTAGGTTAAGGTAAAATCAGTTATGTCGTATCTCTCTGAAGAGCTTGTTCTCGAGCGCCTGAAGGCCGTGAAATTTCCGGGTTACAGCCGGGACATCGTGAGTTTCGGCCTTGTAAAGGAGGTCAAAATAGCGGGGTCAGATCTTCTCGTGCGCCTGAGTGTGGCAACCAACAATCCGACCGTACCGGAAGCGCTCAAGCGGGACTCGGAAAAAGTGCTGGGCGCAATCCCAGGGGTCGCTTCTGCGAAAGTGGTCATCGACATCACCAATCCGCCCGATGTCGCTTCGAGCGGGCAGACCAGCGCAACGAAAATCTCTGGGGTGGACCACGTGATCGCTATCGCGAGCGGAAAGGGGGGCGTAGGCAAGTCCACCGTCGCGGCGAACCTTGCGGCAGCCCTGTACGGCACTGGAGTACAGGTTGGCCTGTGCGACTGTGATATCTACGGTCCCAGTATATCGCTGATGTTCGGCGCAACCCAGGAACGGCCAATGGCCACCAGCGATAACACGATTATTCCGATGGAGCGATATGGGATTAAGCTTATGTCAATGGGATCGCTCCTGGATGACAACTCTCCCGCGATTTTGCGAGGCCCGATGGTTACCAGGGCAACACAACAGTTTCTTCGCCAGGTGGATTGGTCTGGACTCGAATATCTGATCCTGGACCTTCCGCCGGGAACCGGCGACATCCAGTTGACCGTCGTTCAAACCGTTGCTTTATCGGGCGCGGTGATTGTGACAACGCCGCAGGAGGTCGCACTGATCGACGCCCGCAAAGCCAGTTCGATGTTCGCAAAGGTGAATGTGCCGGTCTTAGGTATCGTCGAAAACATGAGTTATTTCCTGTCTCCAAGTGATGGGAAACGTTACGACATATTCGGTTCGGGCGGCGGCGAAAGGGAGGCTATGCGGCTGAAGGTTCCGCTTCTCGGCGCGGTCCCTCTGGACATTGAGACGCGCGAATCGGGCGACCGGGGCATGCCGGTGGTTTTTGAGAAGCCGGAGCGCCCTGTTTCTAAAGTATTTTCGCAAATTGCCGATCAACTACGAAAGAAAGTCGAATTGAGTCGGTGAAACTTGATCAAAATCCGTCGCAGCTGATAGCGCATTCATAGATTCTGATTGACTCCACCTGCCAGAAGTACAAACTCGCGGAACATTACTAATGGAACCTCCGAAAGAAGATAGCGCAGAGCTAGTTAAAAATTCTGTGCTCTATAAGGAGTTCTTGGCCGAGCGTGAGGAGATTTTACGCCATAAATGGATCGAAAGTGAAAAGGCCGGGTACGATATCGGCTTTGAGCGAGCCCTCCTTGATTGGATCGTAAAACATCGATCCGCGTGGCGAGAGCGCCGACAAAGACAAGTCAAAGGCGCATAGCCTGAGCGGTTTGAAAGCTTACCTTTAAAGTGATCCCGCGAGGTCACCAAGGTGTCATGTCCAACTCAATCCTGATCATGGATGGTGAAGCGATCACGCGGGCGCTTCGCCGCATAGCTCACGAAATCCTGGAGCATAATCCTGATCCCGACCGATTCTCGCTGGTCGGAATCCAGTCCCGTGGCGTAGAGTTGGCTCGTCGCCTGGCTGAATTGATCGTGGCAATCGAAGGAAAAAAGCCGCAATTGGGCGCAATCGATATTTCGATGCATCGCGACGACCTAAGCATTCGCAATACGCTGACGAGCGTCCGAGAGACGCGTCTGCCACTTCATCTGGAACAACTCACTGTCGTTCTGGTCGATGATGTTCTTTACACAGGCCGCACCTGCCGTGCCGCAATGGATGCGATCAGCTCTTTTGGACGCCCTGCTCGGATTCAGCTCGCGGTGCTCTTGGATCGCGGCCATCGGGAGTTGCCGATTCGGCCGGACTACATCGGGAAGAATCTGCCGACTTCACAAGAGGAACGAGTCAAAGTGCGCCTTCAGAACGTTGACCTGGAGCCGGATTCGGTCCGCGTAGAACGGCCGTGAGAACACCCGATCCGCAGCCCGCCAAAGATCTTCCGGAAACAGCGAATTGGCACCGAAAGGATTTACTTGGGATCCGAGAACTGGAGCTGCGGGAAGTTGAAACAATTCTCGATACCGCAGCAGCGTTCAAGACGGTTGGGTCCAGGGACATCAAAAAGGTTCCGGCTTTACGGGGCAAGACGATGGTCAATTTTTTTGTCGAGCCCAGTACGCGCACCCGGACCTCGTTCGAGCTCGCCGCATTTCGCCTGAGCGCCGACGTCGTGAATATTTCGGCGACGACGTCGAGTCTGCAAAAAGGGGAAACGCTGAAGGATACGGCTCTGAACCTGCAGGCCCTATACGCCGACATCATCGTCTTGCGTCATAGCTCCGCAGGAGCGCCAAAATTTCTGGCAGAGCGGCTGGACTCCAGCATCATCAACGCCGGAGACGGAGCGCACGAACATCCGACCCAAGCGCTGCTGGACGTATTGACGATCCGAGAGCGCCTGGGAAAGATCGACGGTCTCAAGGTTGCAGTCGTCGGGGACATTCTGTTTAGCCGAGTCGCTCGGTCGGATATCTGGGCGCTCAAGAAACTAGGTGCAGAGGTTACCTTGGTTGGGCCCAGCACGCTCGTACCTCGTTCCTTCGAAGAAATGGGCGTCCAGGTCGCGCGCCACATCGATGATATTCTTGAATCTGCCGACGTCATCAACCTCTTGCGGATTCAGCACGAGCGCCAGCGTAAAGAGTATTTTCCCAGCCTGAACGAATACATTCGATTTTTCGGGCTGACCAAGGCGCGAGCGGCGCGCTTGAAGCCGGCTTGTCTTGTGATGCACCCCGGACCGATTAACCGGGGTGTTGAGATCGACAGCGACATCGCTGACGGACCGCAAAGCGTGATTCTTGATCAGGTCACAAACGGACTGGCGGTGCGGATGGCGGTTCTGTACCTGTGTAGCACTGCCGGGCGAAAAACCAGATGAGGGACTTGATCATAAAAAACGGCCGCATCATTGATCCGTCGAACGACCGGGATGAGATTGGCGACCTGTACGTAGTCAATGGCCGGATGTCCGCGCTACCACCAAGCACGAATTGTGAGGTTATCGATGCGCGCAACCTCGTCGTCACGCCCGGATTGATCGATATTCACGTCCACTTACGCGAGCCCGGCCAGACGCACAAGGAAACGATCGAGACCGGAACTCAAGCGGCAGCAGCCGGCGGTTTTTCTTCGATCGTCTGCATGCCAAACACCGATCCGCCTGCGGACAATCCAAGCACGATCACCTGGATCGTGGATCGGGCAGGCGAAGGCGCTAGAGTTAACGTTTTCCCGACAGGCGCAATTACGAAGGGGTTGAATGGCGAGGAGATGGCTCCGATCGGATCAATGGTTCAAGCCGGTATCATTGCAATTACGGACGATGGTCACTGTGTCCAAAACCACGAAGTGATGCGACGGGCAGTGGAGTATGCGCGGATGTTCGATCTCGCAGTCCTGGATCATTGCCAAGACTACAACATGGTGGGAAGCGGTGTTATGCATGAGGGGTACTGGAGCAGTGTGCTGGGCTTGGACGGGTGGCCGCGGACGGGAGAGGAGCTAGTAGTCATGCGCAACATTCTCTTGGCTGAATTGTGCAAGACTCGAATCCACTGCCAGCATCTGAGTTCCGCCGGCAGCGTCCGCCTCCTCCGGGACGCACGAGTTCGCGGCATACAGGTTACCGGTGAACTTTGCCCGCACCATATCGCGCTTACCGATGAATGCGTCAGTTCTTTCGATACAAACTACAAAATGAATCCGCCTCTGCGAACCAGTGAGGATGTCGAAGCTCTAATCGAAGGCGTGGCGGACGGCACGATCACTATCCTGGGAAGTGACCACGCACCACACGCGTGCTTTGAAAAGGAGGTGGAATTTGATCGAGCTCCGTTTGGAATTCTCGGTCTGGAGACTGAACTTGCGCTGTTCCTCACGATCCTCGTTCATCGAACGAAAGCGATTGACCTTAAGCGTTTGGTCACGATGTACACGATTAGTCCTGCGACGCTCCTTCGGTTGCGGAAAGGAACTCTTACCTGCGGAGCCGATGCCGACATTACCATTATTGACCCGGACCTGGAATGGACCTACCGAAAAGAAGACTCATTCTCGCGTTCGCGAAACACTCCATTCGATGGTTGGGAACTAAAGGGACGCGCGATCAGAACGATCGTTGCCGGAAAGACGGTGTGGAGTGTTTAG
>JAFAMB010000039.1 GCA_019233825.1 Verrucomicrobiota bacterium
GCACGGCGAGATCTTTATCAGCATGGATACTGCGCAACGACAGAGCGAAAAGTTCTCTACCGACCTCTTCCGGGAGCTATCGCTGTATTTCGTCCACGGATTATTGCATCTCACTGGATTGGATGACCTGACTGAGGAAGGCTTTAACGAGATGGCGTCGGTTCAGGAGACTATCGTGCGGGAAGCCGAGGAGCAGCTTTCTTTGAGGCGAAGCTAGGGCTTTTTCCATCTTCCTGTCACGCACGATGCCGGATCGCGTCCTATAGGGGACCATTTTGCTGTAAACATTTTGACAACTCTTGCGATATCGTGATTTTTGGTTGTGGTAGTTTCTATCACCCCCCCGAATCATGAAAATCCTGCAATTGTTTTCTATAGCGTGCTTTGCGTCGCTTTCCTGGACGGCCTCGGCGGAAACTGTCGTCAAGATTCTCCATATCCAATCGAATCAGAAAGTCCGTGACATCTGGCAAGCGGCGGCAGATGAGTACCAAAAGGCTCATCCCGGAGTAAAGGTCCAATTCAACTACTTAGACAACGAGGCATTTAAAGCAAAACTGCCGACCCTGCTGCAATCGAATGATCGCCCGAGCGCTTTCCATAGCTGGGGCGGCGGCGTGATGTATGAGCAGATTCAAGCGGGTGTTTGCCAGGACATTACGAACGCAATTGCCGGGGAATTCAAAGATTCGTTCTATCCGGCCGGCATTCAGAATTTTATGTATCAGGATAAATCCTACGGTTTACCGAACGATGTTGGCCCGATAATCTTTTGGTACAATAAAGAGCTCTGCGAAAAAGCCGGGGTCGATCCAACCAAGATTAAATACTGGGATGATTTCCTTGAAGCTGTCAAAAAATGCAAGTCTGCCGGTGTCACACCGATCATGATGGGCGGTGCCGACGAATGGCCGCTTCACTTTTATCCGGTAATGCTGATGATGCGAATCATAGGCAAGGACGGGATGGCTGCAGCCTATAAAGGCGAAAATGGGGGATTTGCCGGGCCGGAAGTGGTGAAGGCCTGGACGCTGTATAAGGAGCTTTGTGATCTGGATCCCTTCCAGAGAGGTTTCCAGGCGGCCAAAGCCGAGGACGCGTACGGCTCTTTCCATGATGGCAAAGCGGCCTTTGAGCTGATGGGCAGTTGGATGCTGGTCGAGGGCCGCATGCGCGCTGCCGATAAAAAGGGGCTGCCAGACGAAAAATTGGGCTGGTTTTTCTTCCCCGAAGTTAAAGGCGGCAACGGCAAGGCAAGTGACATCTTTGCCAGTGTGGACGGCTGGCTGGTCTCGCACGACGCGCCTAAGGAGACGGTGGATTTTATGAAGGTATGGCTCGGGAAAGACACCCAGATGCAACTTGCTAAGCAGGGGCTCTTTATCCCCATGGTCAAAGGAACAGCTGAGGTGATTCAAGAACCTTTCATCCGGCAGATTGCGGAGGCGGCTAGAGATACAGACTGGATCCAAATCGCGATGGACCAACTCCTCGGGCCAGATACCGGCCGGCTCTTCAATGATGAAGCCGCGGGCGTTGCTGGGAAGTCAGTCTCTCCAGAACAAGCGGCCAAAGCGATCGAGGATTCGTTTGCCAAAAATCGGCCGTAGAAACCTGGGAGGCGACGCTCTTGACTTCGGCATAGTTTTCGATTTTCACCCAGGGCGATGTCGGAGCGTCGCCCTGCAAATGACAGAATGATGTTTGAAGGGTGATTCAATATGGCCGATGAAAACCATACCCTAAAGTTGAAACCGACGGCCTCGGAACCTGGACGTCCTGGAGGCCTGGAACTTCGACCGGAGCCTAGAAGGCCTTTATTGCGACTAGGGGGTTCATTTCAGTCCGGCCAACTCGCGACCTGCTTCCTGTTCCTCCCTCCGGCTTTGCTCCTCTTCACGCTTTTTGTGATCCTCCCCATCTTGGAATCGGGATGGTACAGCTTCTTCAACTGGAACGGCTATGGGCGCCCCCAGCGCTGGATAAACCTCGCAAATTACATCCAGGTGTTAAATGACCCGATTTTCGGGCACTCCCTGCTTAACAATCTGTACATTGTTCTTGTTTCCGCCTTTATTCAGCTTCCGGTCGCGATGTGGATCGCGCTGTTGATCTCCGATCGGACTCGGAACAGCTTAATTTTTCGCGCCATCTTTTTCGTACCCTATATCCTTGCGGACGTAGTTGCCGGCTTAATCTGGAAGTATCTGTACGATGGCGACTACGGGTTAGTGGCAATGATCTACGGCTGGTTTGGGCAGCGAGCGCCGTTCGTTCTTGCGAGACCAGGCTGGGCGATGGCGGCGATTTTGTTAGTCGTTGTCTGGAAATATTTTGGATTTCATATGGCGCTGTTCATTGCCGGCCGCCAAGGTATCTCTTCGGACGTGATCGAATCGGCCAAGATCGATGGTGCCAGCCAATGGCAAGTCACGAGGCATGTCGTGTTGCCGATGATGCGCCCGGTGATCGTTCTGGCCCTTTTCTTCAGCATCCTAGGGTCGCTCCAGCAGTTTGATATGATTTATGCTCTCACTGGCGGAGGACCACTCAATTCTTCGCATTCGGCCGTTACCTATCTCTACACTTTTGGGATTAAGCGGATGCGGGTCGGCTTCGGCAGCGCGTTAGGAGTTGTTTTGTTTATTATCTGCGTCCTGGTAATGATCTTCTATAAGCGATTGTTTATGAGAGATCGACCCGCCGGAGGTACCTGAGATGAAACTGAGATCTTTCACTTACTACCGCTGGCTGTTCCTGTTTCTTGCAGCCGGTCTCTGTTTAATCCCCTTGTGGGCGACTTTTGTGGGTGGATTTAAAGCAACCGGCGATCTCCGAACGAACGCGCTTGGCCTGCCGAAACAATGGGTTTTCGACAACTATCTTTCGATTCTCCAGGGTTCCCGCTTCTGGCAGATGCTGGGCAACTCCGCGATTATCGCTCTCTTCACTGTATTGCTCACGCTCATTGTAAGCTCGATGGCTGCTTTCACGCTTGCTCATCTCCGATTTGCCGGGAAACGGTGGATCGCCAATTATCTGACGCTCGGACTGACCTTTCCCTTTGCCACCGCGGTGCTTCCGGTTTTTATCCGGGTTCGAGACTTGGGACTGCTCGATAGCTTGTGGGGAGTGATTCTTCCTCAGATCGCGTTCAATCTTAGCTTTAGCATCGTATTATTGCGGGGCTTTTTTCAGGAGTTGCCGAAAGAGTTGTTTGAAGCAGCGTTCATCGACGGCTGTAGTTATTCCAAGATTTTCCTCCAGATCGTTCTCCCGCTTTCGCGGCCAATCCTTGCGACAGTAGGCGTGTTATCGCTCGTCGGAAGCTGGAACAACTTCCTTCTGCCGCTGGTGATGATCAACAGGGATACCCTTTACCCGTGGCCCCTTGGGATCATGCAGTACCAGGGCGAATATGGAACTGATTGGGGCAAGGTGCTCGCATTTGTTAGTCTAACAATCCTTCCCGCGGTTGGATTCTATCTACTTGCCCAGAAGCAGATTATTGCCGGGCTTACCTCCGGAGCGGTAAAAGGATGATAGAGTAAAACTGAGGCGAAGCTTTTTGCTTACGGTTCTGAAAAAGTAGAGTCAAACCTGGCTCGGGGATTGCAACTGCCCATCCAGGCTTCTCAAGGCAAGCACCCGCGCAAGTACTGGTGGGTGTGTAAAGTGCAAACCCACCAGCAGCGGGTGAGGAGTCAGGTTCGACAAGCTATCTTTGCTAAGCCGCTTGAGCGCCCCGATCAACGGGCTCGGATCACCCAAGGCCTCCGCCGCGAAACGATCCGCCTCGAATTCATGCTTTCGACTCCAAAAGTTAGCTAGAATGCCAAGCAACACGGCCAGGGGTCGGATCAAAATACCATACAGCGCTAAGCCGACGTAGTAAGAGGGGGTCGTGACTCCAAACGCTTCGAAAAGCTCCGGACGCGAAATGAAGAAGGATGCACCAAGGAAAAGAAGGAGCAGGTTGAGTTGCCCAAATAAGAAATGTTGGACGATGTGATGTTTTTTGAAATGGCCAATCTCGTGGGCCAGCACCGCCAGCAACTCTGGGACCGTGTGGTTGTTGATCAACGTGTCGTACAACGCTATGCGCTTGTTCGAACCGAATCCGGTGAAAAATGCGTTCGCCTTCGAAGAACGGCGGGAACCATCAATGACTAACAGTTCGCGAACCGGAAACTGCTGACGAAAACAGAATTCAGTCACTTGCTCTCTCAGGTTCCCGGCAGGAACTGGGCTGAACTTAAAGAAGAGTGGCAAAATTATCCTGGGCGCCAAATAAATCAAAAGGACTGAAATCGCCGCCGTGCAAATCCACGCAATCATCCAGGCACGAAGGCCAAAGGACTCGAACAACGTCAGCACGATAAGTACGAATCCACCCAGAACCAGACCGGAAATGCACCACTCTTTCAGTCGGTCAACGATAAAGGTGCTGGCGGTGGTCCGATTAAAGCCGTAGCGCTGCTCGATCGCAAACGTGTGGTATATCGTAAACGGGAGCATGAGAAGTTCTCGCGCGACGCAAAGAGCGCCTAGATAAAACAGCCCGGCGAAAATGTTTGGGAGCCTCAAACCCCGGATTAATTGGTCGAGGCCCTCGAAGCCGCCGGCGAACCAGAAAGCGAGCAACGACGCCAGCGTGGTCGTGGATGCGACGAGTTCGTACCAGGTGTTTGTCCTTGTATATTCCTGTGATCGACGATATCGATTTTCGTCGTAGACGTCCGAAAATTCGCTGGGAACCTGCGTCTTCAAGCTTCGTAGATTGAGGAGCTTAGCAAGAGTGTCGAGCAGGTAGTAACCGATCAAGGCGCACAAGACGAAACCACGAATCATAGGTTGTTCTGGGATCGCTGAACTATCGCTTATGGGAGGGAAGTTTTCAGCTTGGAATTGGGCGCTACATCCATCGGTTTCTGCAAAAAGCGGCTTGCACTTGACCGATCGGTCCACTATCTTGGGGTAGCGAATGAGGGTTTGTGATTCAAAGCTGCGCCTCTTGCAGACCGCGCATGAACTTATCTGGCGCCAGAGTTACGGTTCTGTCGGGGTTGACCAGATTTGTGAGCAATCCGGGGTGAAAAAGGGGAGTTTCTATCACTTCTTTCGCTCCAAGTCTGAGCTCACCGTCGCTGCCTACGAAAATTACTGGGAACAGAGCCGTCTAGTTTTGGATCGGATTTTCTCGGCGCAGGTTCCTCCGTTGGAACGGTTAGATGCCTACTTTGAAAACATCCGTCGTAGCCAGACGGAGCATTTCGAAACGCACGGTCGCGTGCTGGGATGTCCGTTCGTCTCCTTAGGGAGCGAACTGAGTACCCAAGATGAAGCGATTCGGCTGATGGCCCAGAAAATTGGGGAAAGAAAATGCCGTTACCTGGAATCCACCCTGCGGGACGCGATTGATACCGCGGACATTCCGAGACAGGACGCAAGACTGTTGGCGCAGGAGCTTCATTTTTACATTGTCGGCTTGATCCAGGAGGCCAAAATCGGCAATAACCTCGCCGTTTTAAACCGCATGAAATCGGGAGTCTATCGCATCATTGGTGCTCCTCAGGCGCTGGCGACCTGAAGCGGGTTGAGCGGTTTGCGGGTCCATGAGGTACCGGCGTTACGGCGTATCGGCGAACACGGAGATGTAGGCGAAGCGTCCCGCTTTGCTTCTTCATTAGATCGATGCAAAGCGGGACGCTTCACCTACCGATGATTTTTGCGGGCTAGCCACAATGGACTGGAAATTGGTCCCGGCAAGTGCAAGAGGTCCTCGGTACTCTAAGGGTCGACTCGATCACGGGATTTCTGATCACCACAAGAAATATCAACCTGAAAGACTATGGCATACCAACCTCTATATACAGCTGTGGCAACCTCCACCGGCGGAAGAGACGGTCACGTTGAAAGCTCCGATGGCATTGTGAAGCTCAACTTGAGTGTACCTCGTGAAATGGGTGGACCGGGCAAACCGGGTACATCAAATCCCGAGCAACTGTTTGCTGCCGGCTACTCCGCATGTTTTGCCGGCGCGATTGGTTTCGTGGCCACTCAACAGCAGAAAAAGCTCAGTGATATCCAGGTGACAGGCCATGTTACATTTGGCAAGCTGGACGACAAATTCCAGCTCGCTGTCCAGCTTGATGTCCATCTTCCGGGTGTCGACAAGGCGGAAGCAGAAAAGCTTGTTGAACAAGCACATCAAGTCTGCCCCTACTCGCGGGCTACGCGCAACAATATCGAGGTCAAACTCGCCGTCGTGTAGACCAAAGCTGTCCTCAAACCCAGATGGACCTTTTGCTCGACGGTAAGCTCGCGCTGGTCACTGGATCGACCGCAGGAATTGGTTTGGCGATCGCGGAAGGATTAGCGCGCGAGAAGGCGACAGTGATTGTAAACGGACGTACAAAGCCTCGCGTTGCCGACGCTGTCGCCGCCATCCGCCAAAAATATCCTCTAGCAAAGGTTGAAGGATTTGCCGGCGATCTTTCAACGGCTGAGGCGTTCGAGTTGCTGAAGGCTCAGTACCCCGAACTCGACATCCTCATTAACAACCTGGGGATTTTCAATCCTCAGCCCTTTGAGAAGATCAACGATGAGGAGTGGCGAAAGTTTTTTGAGGTAAACGTGCTTAGCGGAGTGCGCCTCTCACGCTACCACTTGCCGCGGATGAAAAACAAAAATTGGGGTCGCATCGTGTTTATCTCTAGCGAATCCGCGATTCAGATCCCGGTGGAAATGATTCATTACGGATTCACGAAGACCGCGCAGTTGGCGATCTCACGTGGTCTCGCTGAGAGCACGGTTGGCACTGGAGTAACCGTGAATGCAGTTCTTCCGGGGCCGACCGCCTCAGAAGGGGTTAGCGACTTTGTGTCCAAATTGGCGGCGCAGACGAACCAGTCGGCGGCCGAGTTCGAGAAATACTTTTTCGAGAAAGTGCGTCCGACAAGCCTCTTGAAGCGGTTTGCCACCCCGGAGGAAGTTGCAAACATGGTCGTTTACATCTGCAGCCCGCTCGCGTCGGCGACAAATGGCGCCGCGCTGAGAGTGGACGGCGGAGTCGTGCGAACGATTGTTTGAACTGCCCGAGCGTATTTCGCGGGTCTCTCTCGGGCGGTAAAAGTGCTAGGGCAAAGCTCCGGCAGAGCCGAAAACTGTGCTCCTTAAATGCAAGCGAAATGCCTTCTGACTGGGAAGATTCAGCAGGCGGGAATTTCGATCGACCAGGAGTTCTCTCCGGGGGATCTCGGACAGCTGATTTATATCCATGGCGTACAGAACTTTGCAGACTACGGCTTCAACCACGTCCACGAGGCGTATTGCGCGAAGATCGCGGTCGAATTCATTCTTGATCCGGATAAGAAGCGCTCACGCGCCTGGCTCGCCAGGAAAGAAGGAAAGGTTGTCGGCTCGATTTTTATCGTCGAACGGCCGGACAATCAGGCACAACTTCGTTTGCTGTTCGTTGACCGGACCGTTCGTGGGGTTGGCCTGGGCCGCTGGCTGGTGGAAGAATCAATCCGCTACTGCCGTGAGCACGGATTCGATCTGGTCTACCTCTGGACGGTTGCCGGCTTGGATCGCGCGATCGCAATCTATGAGTCCGTCGGGTTTGTCCGGGTGGCAGATAAGACCGTCCAAGAGTGGGGTAAGAGCAGCCTCGAGGTACGCTTCGATTTGCGACTGAGGCCCGCGAAATGAGAGAGCCCGCGAAATACGCGGGTTTCGCGGGCCTTAATCCACTCACGATTCCAGCTCATCGATGATTCGCTGGACCGCTGATTGAGGGTCCGGTGAAGCAGTGATTGGCCGGCCGATGACAAGGTAGTCCGCACCCGCGTCGACAGCTTGTCGCGGGGTCAGGGTCCGTTTTTGGTCGCCCGCTTCCGACCAGGTGGGACGAATCCCTGGGATGACCATGGTGAAAAGCGAGCCAAAACGCTCGCGTAGAGCGACAAGCTCCTGAGGGCTTGCCACCAGCCCGGTGATGCCGACATGTTTTGCCAGATCAGCGAGCAACAACACTTCGTCCTGCACGGAAGTGCGAAAACCAACCTCAGCCAGTGCTTCGTCGCTTAAGCTCGTCAGCACGGTCACGCCCAGAATCAATATCTTCGATATGCCGCGCCCAACCACCGCGGCTTCACACATCTCACGGCCGCCCGACAGATGGATCGTCAGCATATCGACTCCGAGCGCGCACGCCGACTCGACCGCTCGGCGCACAGTGTTCGGGATATCATGGAACTTGAGGTCCAGGAATACTCTTGCGCCAGAGGCCTGGATTTCTTCGACGATGGCCGGTCCGGCCGCAATGAAAAGTTGATCGCCCACTTTGAAGAATCCTACTTTCCCCCCAATGGCTTTGATCAGTTCGCGAGCCGCCGATTTGGCAGGCACATCTAAAGGCACAATAATTTTATCCTTTGCAGCGATCGAACTTTGCACAGGATGACGATGCATGAAGATCCTTTGTCCAGCCAAGACCAATCTCACATTGGAGATTCTCGGAAAACGATCCGACGGCTTTCACGAGTTGGCGACCTGGATGTTACCGGTTGGTCTGTACGATTTGCTGGAAATTGAACATGGAAACCGGTCGTCGTTCAGCTCGAACTTGGTGGGGCTCAAAGAAGATCCGTCAAACCTGGTCATCCGAGCGGTCCAACTCTTCCAGGAAGCAACTTCCATTCAGGCGACTCACGAGATCCGTTTGGAAAAGAATATTCCAATCGGAGCTGGACTCGGGGGAGGCAGTTCAAATGCTGCGGCGACTTTGCTATTGCTCAACCAATTGCACAATAGGCCGTTGGGTAATGACCAGTTGAAAAACTTGGCCACCGATCTCGGATCTGACGTCGCATTTTTTCTTTATGGGCAATCTGCTTGGTGTACGGGCCGTGGCGACCAGATAGAGCCGCGTCCTTTTCCGAGAAATTTGTGGATATGTCTGTTCAAGCCTGGATTTGGGGTATCTACAAGGGACGCTTATCGTGCTTATGCCGCATTGCCGGACGATCGGAAACGAGGCCGGGAAGAGGACGCCCCATGGGGAAGACTTCGGAATGATCTCGAGCCTGCTGTATTTGCCAAGTATCTTTTACTGCCGGTGATTAAAGAGTGGCTTAAAAAACAGGCGGAGACCCTGTTTGCGCTTATGTCCGGTTCCGGATCGACCATGTTTGCAATCGTGCGAAGTGAAATGGAGGGGGAAAAACTTCGAGACCGTTTTCGACTGGAGTTTGAAGATCAGACTTGGGCGGCCGTGTGCCGGCTGAATCCTCCCTCTTTGTAAGCGAAGCGTCCCGCTTTGCGTAGGTCTCAGGAAGCAAAGCGGGACGCTTCGCCTACAAAGAAGACAAATAAAGAAGCTGCATCTCGTTTTGGGTTTTGCGTTTTGAGTACCTTCACGCGAAACTCAAAACCCAAAACTCAAAACGCAAAACTCAAAACCCAAAACTATTGAAAATCAGTCCGCGCTCGGGATCATCGCTGGGAACGGCGTCTATCCGTTTCTTGTCGCGAAAGGGGCACGGCGGAGCGGCGTCGGTGCAATACACGTCGCTGCGTTTGAGAATGAAACACAGCCGGAGTTGGCCAACTACGCTGACTCTATCGAGTGGATGCGGGTCGGCCAACTCAACCGGCTCCTGAGATTTTTCGAGAAGGCTGGAGTTCGCCGGGCGATTATGGCCGGCCAGATTGCTCCAAAAAACCTTTTCGATCTTCGGCCGGACTTCAAAGTGTTGGTTATGCTAAGCGCGCTCAAGAAGCGGAATGCCGAAACTTTGTTTGGCGCTGTTGGAGATGAATTGGCAAAACTCGGTATTAAGCTGTTGCCGGCTACAACCTATCTGGAAGATTCTCTGGCCAAAGAAGGTTTGATCGCCGGTCCGAATCCGAAGAAGCGTTGCGTCGATGATATCGCATTCGGATTCGAGATCGCAAAGGAGGTCAGCAAGCTTGACATTGGCCAGACTGTTGTCGTTCGAAATGGCACCGTCCTGGCGGTCGAGGCGTTCGAAGGCACCAATGAAGCAATTCAACGCGGGGCGCATCTCGGCAGACGGGGGGCGGTCGTGGTGAAAGTGGCTAAGCCGAATCAGGATTTCCGTTTTGACGTGCCTGTCATCGGCTGCCAAACGCTCGAAGTAGCCTCTGCGGCCGGAATAAAAGTCATTGCAGTGGAAGCCGAAACAACACTTTTGTTGGATATAGAGGCAGTGAAAGCTTTAGCCAAAGAAAAGCAGGTCACGATTTACGGCTACAAAATATGAGCGATCGCATTCGAGCAGGCATTGTCGGCGTTGGCAGCATCGGCCAGAACCACGCAAGGATCTATTCTGAACTTCCGGGAGTCGAGTTCTCGGCTATCTTAGACACGAACCCTGAAACCGCGAGCGCGATCTCTCAACGGCACGGCGTCAAGGCGGCAACGACTCTCTCCGAATTCGTGGACCTGATCGATGTGGCGACGGTTGCCACCCCGACCCCCGATCACTACGAAATCGCGAAGCTTCTGTTAGACCGAGGTAAGCATGTATTGATTGAAAAGCCGATCACGGAAACACCCGGACAAGCGGAAGAACTGGTCAGGCTTGCCAAGGGGCGCTCTCTGGTATTGCAGGTCGGCCACGTGGAACGGTTCAACCCGGCCCTGAGCGCTCTCGAACAAAGGCTGACCAAGCCTCGGTTTATCGAGGCGCATCGACTCTCCCCGTATCCGTTTCGGAGCGTGGAGATCGGTGTTGTCCTCGACCTCATGATTCATGATTTGGAGATCATTCTTCACCTGGTTCGATCCCCGGTAAAGAGCATAGACGCTGTTGGCGTGCCGGTCTTGAGCAAGGGGGAGGATATTGCGAACGCGCGAATTCGTTTTGAAAGCGGTTGTGTCGCGAATGTGACCGCGAGCCGGATCAGCGTAAAAAATATGCGGAAAATCAGGGTGTTTCAACCGGGCGCTTATCTGTCACTTGATTACCAGAATCAAAGCGCAGAGATGTTTCGGTTGGTGAACGGGATGATCAGCCGGGAACCGGTGGAAATTGAAAAGAATGAACCGCTCAAACGGGAGCTGCAATCTTTCGTGGAGTGCAGCCGCAGAGGCATTCAACCGGTCGTTTCGGGCTCTGAAGCCGCTGCGGCTCTAAAGTTGGCGATCGAAATCACCGAGATCACCAGGTTGGCGACCGGCGAGTTGGTCCGGGAATTGGGCAGGGGATGAGTAGGCGTCGGTAGGGTCGCGCTCCCGCGCGACCGGCCCTGAGCCGAGTAGGACGGTTACTCGGGTGACGCCGGTCGCGCGGGAGCGCAACCCTACCGCGATAGAGATCGACGACGACTTAAAAGGTCTTATCCGGCATGAACCCTAAGCGCATCTATATCATTGCTGGCGAAGCCAGCGGGGATGCTCACGGTGCGGTTCTGATGAAGGAAATCGCTGCATTGGTTTCCGACGTGCAATTTTTTGGAGCAGGCGGTCCGGAAATGCGTTTGATCGCAGGGAATCATTTCATGGACTGGACGCAGGAGGCAGTCGTGGGCCTCTGGGACGTGCTCGTAAAATATCCTTATTTCCGCGAAAAATTCTACCGGATGTATCGCGAGATCAGGCAGTTAGAGCCGGATACAGTGATTTTCGTCGACTATCCCGGTTTTAACTTAAGACTGGCCCATTACCTCAGGCGTAAGCAATATGCCGGTAAACTGATCTACTACATCAGTCCTCAGGTCTGGGCCTGGAATCGGAGCAGAATACCTCGGATGGCGGGATTCCTGGATTTGATGATCTGTATTTTTCCGTTTGAAAAATCACTGTACGAGGCCAGCGGTTTGCGAACTGAGTTCGTCGGTCACCCAATGGTTGAGGAACTGGAGCCGCACCGGATTTATGAGCCAAGGAATCCGAAACTTATAGCTCTCTTGCCAGGTAGCCGGAATCGAGAGATCAGACGCATCTTTCCGGTAATGTTGGACGCGGCGAAACTATTGCGAAGAAAAGATGCGACCATTCAAGTCGAAGCATCCGCTGCTTCCGAACGGGGCCGGGAACTCATGCGGAAATTGAGTTACCAATCCGGTCTGAGCGACGTCCCAATCGGCTTGAAAAATGCGTACGAGGTTATGCAACGAGCATTCGTTGGAATGGTCGCTTCCGGAACGGCGACCTTGGAATCCAGTTTTTTCCAGTTACCGTTTGTCTTAATCTACAAGGTTTCCTGGTTGAGCTATATCCCGGGGCGTATGCTTATTCGCGTAAATCACCTGGGGATGCCAAACATTCTGGCCGGCAAAGAGATCATTCCGGAATTTATTCAACATAAAGCGGTAGCCGACCGAATTGCCGATGCAGTCCGGCAGCTCTGCAATGATCCGATGCAGAGAGACGCGATGATTCGCGAAATGGGCCGGGTGATCAAGCTGCTGGGCGAAAAGGGAGCTGCTCGCCGTGCCGCTGAAGCGGTGGCACGGGAATTGGAGCTCATCGCGAGAGAATAGGGATCTTTCGAATTTGCGCGGTTGTCGTGTAGGCGAAGCGTCCCGGTTTGCTTCTTCATGAGAGCGATGCAAAGCGGGACGCTTCGCCTACATCGCCGATAGGCCGACGCGCCGATTCAGGTTGAATTTGTCTTCCCGCGGACGCGGGCGTAAACATGGATTGTGAGCGAGTTAGGAGCTTGGTTTGAAAGTCTCTGGGCACCTTGGCGAATAGAATACCTCGAACGGAAACCCGAACCGGAATTCCTGCGTGAGGCCGCTGAGGCTGCAAACGATGCCGAACATTTTGTAATCTGCCGGAGGAAAACCGCATTTTTGATGATGAACCTCTACCCGTATGCTCCAGGTCACCTGATGGTTGTGCCATATCGTGCAATATCGCGGTTGGCGGAATTGACCGACGGGGAAAAGATTGAACTAATCGATCTAGCGAGTTATGCCGAACGTCTTCTTGAAGAGGTTGTCAAAGCTCAGGGATTTAATGTGGGATGGAATGTAGGCGCCGCTGCCGGAGCCGGTGTCGTTAGTCACCTGCATCTTCATATCGTCCCGCGATGGAACGGAGATATTAATTTCATGGCGGTTCTTGGCGGCACGCGAGTTATTCCCGAGGGTCTTACGCCGCTCTACGAGAAACTGCGCGCCACCGTTCTAGCGCACGAATGCTAGTGCTCATCATCTTTCTTAGACGTGCAACGCCGGTCGCGCGGGAGCGCGCCGCTTGTCTACCGCTCGGGAGCACGTCCATGTCCTTGAAACGCTCGCGCCCGGAGCGCGGCCCTCCTACCGGGGTGGCGCGTGACGACCTGCAGGGCAGGGCGGCGTGTTCCCCCACGGCTCGGACGCAGCCTCGCCCTACCAATCACCAGCACGTATAACCACCATCGACGACCAGATTACTTCCAGTGAAATAGCTGCTGGCGTCCGATGCGAGAAAAACCACTACGCTTGCCACCTCGCGCGGCTCGCCAACTCGGCCCATTGGCGTAAACTTTAGCCAGTCGGCATACCACTCCTGGTTCGACATCCCGATCTTCGTCATTTCTGTGCCGATGTAACCCGGCGAAACACTGTTCACCCGAACCCCGCGTTTCGCCCACTCACCCGCAAGCGATTTTGTAAGCATGATCACGCCCGCCTTCGAGACGTTGTATGCCGATTGCGGCTGAGGGGTATTCGAAATGATGCCGGACATCGAAGCTGTGTTGATGATGCTGCCTTTCCCCTGTTCGAGCATCACCTTGCCGAATTCCCGGCAACAATAGAAGACTGCGTGCAAGTTGATATTGATGACCCGGTGCCACTCCTCGTCGCTGCATTGCTCGGACGGCACATTGACGGCGATTCCTGCATTGTTAAACGCGATATCGATGCGGCCATGTTTTGATCGGATATCAGCGGCTAGCTTTGCGACGTCGGCCGACTTGGTCAGATCCGTTTGGAGAAATTCTACATCCAAATCTTTGGCTGCCTTTTCGCCGGCTTCTGCATTGATGTCGACGATGATGACCTTCGCGCCATTGTCTTTGAGCGCCTTAACGGTTTCGAACCCGATTCCGCGTGCGCCTCCGGTAACGACCGCGACTCGGTCCTCGAGCGGGGTTAGGGGGGAGTAGCTCATAGTTTGTCAAATGTTCAGGCTTGAGACAGTCGCATAACTAAGTGACTTGTGCCTAGCCCGAATCGATTACAACGCGGAGTTGCGGTAGGGCGAAGCTCCGCCTGAGCCGGAGGCTTGGCGACGAGATCGAGGACGATTTAACAAAGGCGGAATCCTACATCAAGGTAGCCCCAGCTTCAGCCAGGGGGCTGCGTTCGCCTTTTGTCAGGCAAACGTGCGCTGCGATCGATTGACCTTTCAGTCGGTTTCGCGTGTACACCAGGCCGTTCGACCGGCTGTCTACGTATGGATTATCGATCTGGGCCGGGTCCCCGACCATAACCAGTTTCGAACCTTTCGACATCCGGGTGACAACAGTTTTCGCCTCGAGTGGCGTCAGCTGTTGCGCCTCGTCCAGAACAAAATAACGGTTAGGGATCGACCGTCCACGGATATAACAAAGTGCCTCAATCTCCACGATCCCTTGTTCGATCAGTTGCTCGTACGGCTTCAATCGGGTTCCGACATTGTTCATCGGGGGCATCTCGAGCGTCCGCGATTTTTTCTGACGCCGAGTCATTTCGGCCGTCGGGTTGGCCGGCAACACCAACTCAAAAGCATCGTAGATCGACTGCAGCCATGGCTTCATCTTTTCATTTAATGTGCCGGGTAAAAAACCGAGCGTTTCACCCATCGCCACCACGGGACGGCTGACCGTAAGGCCACTAAAGATCTTCGACCAGAAAAGATGCAGCCCCGCAGCAACTGCGAGAAGGGTCTTTCCCGTCCCGGCTTGGCCGTAACAGGTCACCAGCGCGATATTAGGGTCGAGCAAGGCATCCAGAAGACACTGCTGCCCTATGTTCATCGGTTTCAAGTGTACTCCGCGAGGATTGGTGAGGGCATGGGGCAGATTCGGGCGCCGGAAAATTCCGTCCCTAACGTGGCGCGCGGCTATGAGCTTGCTGTCGCCCGCCGATAGAAAGACATACTCGTTCAGGTGTAGTCCATCGGTTTCCTTGGTCTTGAGCGTCAACTCGCGCGAACTAGCGAAACGCTGCACCGTGTGCGGATCAACCTCGATCGTGCGTTGTCCATATCCCTCGACATCCGCCACCTCGACCTTGTCGTTCTCGTAGTCTTGGGCTTCAAGCCCTATAGCCAGGGCTTTGAGCTGCATATTCAGATCCTTGGTAACCAGAATGGTTCGTTCGGTGCATTTGCTCTTCACGTACAAGCAAAGCGCAAGAATTCGGTTATCAGGGTTGTCGAGATCCCGAAAAATCTGCTGAAATTGCCGCAACTCCTTGCTCGTCTTTGCTGCGGTAAGAAATTCGTTGATCGCTATGCGGATGGTACCGCCTCCAGGGGTTTTGGCCCCATACATGACGAGCTTGCTGGTTTGATTGAAGCAGCGCGACAGAAAACGATGAACAGTTCGCGCGTTCGCGCCGCGTTCTGTCTGATCGTTTTTAAATTTATCCAGCTCGCTGAGCACATCGATTGGAATCCAGACGTGGTTGTCCGCAAACCGATAGACAGAGTGCGGGTCATGCAACAGAACATTTGTATCAAGAACATAGTTCTTGACGCGCGTTCCACTCCCGTTAAGCGAATCCGGCAGACGCGACCCAAGAGGCTGTTTAACCGGGTCCTGAAACAGCCCGGGCTGATCTTCCGAGATATACATCTGGTTCAACAGCAACCGCAACGGCCCGTTGCACACGGGGATTTCGGTGACGAACGAGCGGCTGTCAGAATTCCGAGGCCCCCGGCAATGACTCTGCGGACTTTCTCGCCCGTTTGTGGGTCATGTGTCAGCGGAGCGTCCTTCATGCTTTGTTTGATTTCAAACCGCCGCACCGGGACCTCCGGGGAATCGGGCACCGTTTCATAGATATAGGTGGCCATGACTAGTGGTCATACTATCCGTTGTAGGCAAGTCTTAGCAAGTTAAAGGATCAGATTTCTGGGGTGTCTCATTGGTGGCGACTCACCGCGGAATCGGTGGCGACCACTCTGAAAATTCAATTGTCATGGTCGGCTCGCTTCGAAATAATCCCGTCGGTCATGAAAATCAGCGCGCGCAATATACTAAAGGGAAAAGTGACGAAAATTGTCGACGGCGCCGTGAACTGCGAGGTAACGCTCGAAATTGCTCCGGGGGTCGAAATCGTATCAATAATTACTAAGGCCTCGGTGGCGTCACTTGGCCTGGCGAAAGGCAAAAGTGCTTCCGCCGTAATCAAAGCATCTGCGGTGATGATCGCCGTGGACTAAGCGAAAGGCGCCAACAGCAAAGTAGCATAGGCATCTTGCCTGTCTGGCGACCCCCGAAGACAGGCTGGAAGCCTATGCTACTTTTACAGGCTGGAAGCCTATACTACTTTACCGGGCCTGCGAGTAGAACGTCGACTGCCCGTGCGAAGGCGGTCTCTGGCGGACCGGGCGGGCTAACCAGCTTGGCTGCGGCTATTGCGCCAGCATGCCCATGCCCCATAGCCACACCCATTCCGGCCCAGGCGAGCATCTGCACATCGTTTTCGCCATCACCAAAAGCCATAACCTGCTCGCGGAGTACCCCAAGCTGCTCTGCAACCTTTGCTAGAGCCGTAGCCTTATTGACTCCATGCGGCATGAACTCGAGGTTCTCTGATTCAGTGGAGAGCACATCAGCCTTCTCACCGTAACGGGCAGACACTCCAGGCCGAACCTTCTTGAGTACGGCAGGGTCTCCGTACCAGACGATTTTCAAGGCGCGACGACCATCAAGCTGTCCTAAATCCGGAAGGGTCTCAGCCCTTTCCCCTACTCGCGATTCATAAAGATCTATCCACCGGTTGTTCCGCTCCGGGACGTACAAATGGTCCAAATGATAATAGATCACCTGGATGCCTTGTCTTTCCCCTTCATCGACAACCTCACTCGCTACGCTTTGCGGTAGAAAATGCGCCTCAATGACGTTGCCACTTTCACCGTCTCGGATGAGACCACCCTGGCAGGCAATGATCGGTCCGGTCAACCGAAGCTGGCGTTGAAAGCGAACGCTGTTCTGATGGCGTCGCCCGGAAGCAATGATCACTTGAACCTCGTTTTCACTCAGCTTTCGCGCGGCAGCGGCATTCTGTTCACTGATGGTTTTGTCCGGTCCAAGCAGTGTGCCGTCCAGGTCAATCGCGGCTAATCGATACGGAAAGTTCATCGCAGCTTAATCGTCGTTCGCACGACGCTCGTCTGAAGAATGTCCAACGCAACCTTTTTTAACTGTTGAGCGTCCTTGATTTCGCGCCCTCAAATCGTTTGTGACAAAAAACCGCCGTCAACGCGGATGTCAATACCGGTAACGAAGCTGCTCGCCCGCTCGCTGGCGAGGAACACTGTTGCGCCGACGAGTTCAGTTTCCTTTCCGAACCTTCCCATTGGATGGCGAATGAGATGACGGCAAGATTTTCAGCGAGCTCCTTTTCGAATTGGTCGATCTCCCCACAGTAGTCCACCCCTTTGTTGAATCGCCCCGTAAACTTCGGCGCGACCGTCTGCGCCGCGATACTCTCCCGGGCAATCATTGCGAGGATGAGGAAAAGTTCAACCGGCGTCTGAGGAGACGGAGAGACGCCGGAATAAAACTTGACCTGTCTGCAACATTTTGCCTTTCAAGGATTCTAGCCTAGCCTCAGAGACCCCGGAGCCGGTGGAATTGCCATGAGCCGGAGGATTCCGCTGGCTGGGCCTGCATCGCTTAGGGTACAAGAGTTGAGAAGCGGTCTATGACAGGGCTGAAACTTTTCGCGGTTCACCGGCCGGTTCCGCCGGAACGGCCCAAAACCGTTCTTCCCAAAACAGAATACGATATTGGCCCACCTTCAGTCAGCTCTTTCGCAGGCACCGTACTAAAGCGTTCTCTTCGTCAGAACGCGCCTCCGCTTCTGTCCTAGAGACGCCCGGCCTCGGGTCGGCAGCAATTTCTCTGTCGGGGGACTGGCTCCATTCGGCCGCTGAAACCCTGATCCCAGCTTTTGAATCCGATCACCAAGTCAAACAATGAATCCATATTTTGCACTGTTAGTCGCTGTTGGCCTTTTAACGGGTTGTGCAACGGCTCTTCTACCGCCGTTGAAAGCCGATGACCCGGCAAATCCATCCGTTCCTGAAACTACGGTACGCCCCCATTCTGACACACTTGGAGTCGACGATCTGACGAAAAAAACTCGCCGGATTTTCGCAAAAGCTGCCACAGAGCAGGAGGCGTCGCCAACTCCGACGCCGAACTAGCGGCAAATGGAAGGGATGCCTGGCATGAGCATGCCCTCGGAATAGTCTCAAACATCAGTAACTCCTAACAGCTAACAGCACATGACCATCACAAAGTTTGTGGCCTGCTCATCAATTTTAGCGATGACATTGCCGGCCGGTCTCGCCCTCGAGAGACAAGAAGAAAACACGTTTCAAGATGTCCAGCAGTCGGTCCATGAACGCACCGGCAAATCAGTTCGCTGGGAAGATGATCAGGCGGCGCGCGAGCAAGCTCTGCAAGAGGTGCACCGGCTTCTTCACAAGCCCCTCACAGTCGACACGGCTGTTCAGATCGCGTTACTGAACAAGCGATCTCTCCAGGCGACCTTTGAAGAAATAGGTCTTTCGGCCGCGGACCTTTTGGAGGCCGCCACGATCCCGAACCCGCGGATCGACCTGGCGGTGAGATTTCCCGACAAGCCGCCCTCGGGTACGTACGTCGACTATAGTGCGGCTATAGACTTCTTAAACATCCTGATGATACCGCTGAAAAAGCAGGTCGCGAAAGATCAGCTGGAATCCACGGCCCTTCGCGTGGCGGATGATATTCTCGAACTGATTTCCCAGGTCAAAGGCGCCTTCTACTGCCTGCAAGCGTCCCAGCAGCTCTTGAAGCGGTTTAAGGTGATCGTAGACGCCAACGCGGCTTCGCTGGATCTAGCTCAACGACAGCACGAAGCTGGAAATATCTCAGATCTGGCGCTGGCCCGGCAGCAAGCGAGCTACAGCCGTTCAAGATTGGATGTTGCCACAACGGAAGCTGAAATCCGACGAGATCACGAGAAATTGAATCGCCTGCTCGGATTATGGGGCACGGACAGTGACTGGCAAATTGCCGGTGAACTGCCGGATGTGCCGACTTCAGAAGTTCCGCTGAGAGCGCTCGAACGCTTGGCGCTATCCCAACGCCTGGACCTGCAGGCAGACTATCTCCGGCTCGCCAGCCGGGCCAAAGATCTTGGGCTAACGAAAGCCTTTCGGCTATTGGGGGCGTTAGATTTCGGAATTGAAAGCGAACGGGAAACCGACGCGCAAACAAGGACGGGACCGACCTTCGCTATCGAGCTGCCAATTTTCAATCAAGGGCAGGCGCGCATCTCGCGAGGCGAAGCAGCGCTCCGGCAGGCACAGGACAGATTTGAAGCACTGGCAGTAGATGTCCGCTCCGAGATCAGGGAACTGCGTGACGAGCTGGCGAGCAAAAGGGAGATCGCTCGTTTCTACCAGGACGAGCTTTTACCGGGTCAGCGGCGCATCCTGAACGAAAGTCTCATTAACTATAACGCGATGGCGATTGGTAATTTTGAGCTCTTTGCGACAAAAGCTGAAGAGGCTCGTACGGAGCGGGAATACATCGATGCCGTCAGAGACTATTGGGTTACTCGAGCGGAACTCGAACGAGCCGTGGGCGGAAATCTGAATCCGCGCTCTGCGGCAGACGGCAAATCAGAATCAGTTCCAAGGCCAGCAAAGCCGATCGCAAAATTTAACTAGAAATAGGAAAGTTATGATAACTCGTCGCAAGTTCTTCTCGAACGCGGCTGTTGCTGCGAGCGCGGCTGCGCTCAGTGGGATTACTCGCTCCGTGCAAGGAGCAGAGACCGTGGGAGAACCACCCAAAACTTCTGAGAAAGTCGAAGGGTCCGCTCAGTTTGAGCATAAGGACTATCCTCCTGGTGAACCGGGCAGAGACTATACTCCAGTAATCACACCCAACGGATCGACCCTCCCCTATAGAGTCGTTGAAGGCGTCAAAGTGTATCATCTGATCGCTGAAGAAGTTGATCATGAATTCGCGCCGGGACTTCGCGCTCATTGCTGGGGCTTCAACGGCCAGGTTCATGGCCCGACAATTGAGGCTGTGGAAGGGGACCGTGTACGCATTTACGTCACAAACAGGCTTCCTGAGGACACAAGTGTTCACTGGCATGGTGTGATTGTGCCGGCGGGCATGGATGGAGTGGCGGGGCTAAGCCAGAAGACCATCGGGCCCGGCGAAACCTACAAATACGAATTCAGGCTTAGACAATACGGGACATACATGTACCACTCTCATTCCGATGAGATGACCCAGATCGCGCTGGGGATGATGGGGATGTTTATTATTCATCCGCGAAATCATACCGGTCCAAGGGCGGACCGGGATTTCGCCTTGATGTCGAGCGAGTGGAGGATCGACGTCGGCACGATGCGGCCGGTTCCGACCGAAATGACGGACTTCAATATCCTCACCTTTAATGGTCGCGCATTTCCGGGTACCGCCCCGTTAGTGGCCAAATACGGCGATCGGGTCAGAATTCGGTTCGGGAATTTAGGTCCTATGGAACACCACCCGATACATCTTCATGGGAACACCTGGAAGATCACCGAAACCGACGGTTCACAAGTTCCAGAATTAGCACAGTCCCCTGGGAACACGGTTCTGGTTGCTGTCGGTCAAACCAGAGCCGTTGAATTTGTGGCGGACAATCCTGGCGATTGGGCGATGCACTGTCACATGACTCACCACACGATGAATCAGATGGGACATAACACACCGAATCTGATCGGGGTCCGAACAGGCGACCTCAACAGGAGAGCAAGCAAAATCCTGGAGGGTTACATGACCATGGGTGAAAGCGGCATGGCTGACATGGGTGAGATGGGCATGAAAGTGCCGCACAACAGTATTCCGATGGTCGGGGCGCAGGGTAAGCATGGTTACATCGACATGGGCGGTATGTTTACGATTTTAAAGGTTCGTGAAAACCTGGCGAGCTACGACGATCCCGGCTGGTACGAGAATCCCCCAGGAACATTGGCGACCTTGGCCGGCAACGAGGAATTGCAACGCGACCTAGGCAAAATTCCTCAGCGCGACCGGTAGGGCAGGCTCCGTCCATGTAGCATAAGCTTCCAGCCGTATTCACGGAGGCGGCCACGCACCCGACAGGCAGGATGCCTATGCTACCTTATTCACGAAGGCGGCAAAACCTTTTTCGGCGCCGTTGCCGCGTTCTGGTTTCTCGCGGAGAACCATGCCGAGTCCGACGAGAAACGAAAAACCAGAAAACAGAAACGTCCATGCGCAGTTAAGCTTGTCCGGTGAAGTTACTTACTCTATCATCGATAACAGGCGCGCAGTTCGGAGGGATAACTTCGCAATACAATCCAACACCCCCAATCCGATGTCTTCCCCCGGAAAAATCAGCTTCAACCTTTCGAAATTCCCCGAGGGCGGTCTCATTTTAGTGATCATCGCGCTCGGGCTACTCCTGGCCATTTTCGGCGGTTCGGTTCAATTGCCGAAATTCCAAACGACTCCAGACGGCAAACGCGAAAGAGTCTTCGAGACCAATGCGGCGGGTCAGAAGGTTCCGGCGTTTGAGACGGTCAACAAGTTTTTCAACGCGCGCACAATCGTCCAGATTGCTAAGGACACCAGTTTCTTTGCGATCATGGCGGTTGGCGTTACACCGGCAATTGTCACGGGCGGAACCGATCTTTCGATCGGTTCTATGTACGCTTTGGCTTCCGTGTGCGGTGCCTTGGTATTGTCTCCGTATGGTCCGTCAGGCGGTGGCATCGCCACCGTGCTCGGCGTCCTTGTGACCGTTGGAGTGGGGACACTGCTCGGTTTTCTCAACGGAGCGGTGATTACCGCGTTTAACGTCCATCCCTTTATCATCACCCTGGGTACGATGGCCGTCTACCGCGGGATCGCTTTCGTGCAGACCGGCGGCCAGTCGATCGGTGGCTTTCCGGCTGCCTTTCGGCAATTTGTGAGATGGGAGATTCTCCCCGATTTAAGCTTGGTGCCGCTGATCGTAATGATATTAGTTACGATAATCGGCGGGATATTTCTTTCTCAGACGGCGGTTGGCAGAAAGATTTATGCTGTCGGCGGTAGCGAGATTGCCGCCCGAAATAGCGGAATCCGAGTTGGAAGGATGAAATTGCTCGCTTACGTCATCTCAGGATTAGCGACCGGGATCGCTGCAGTATTGTCTCTCGGCTATTACGGCGCAGGTTCCTCCGGCGATGGGCAAGGCTATGAGCTGAACGCTATCGCGGCTGCCGTCGTCGGAGGTGTAAGCCTCGTCGGGGGCAAGGGGACCGCGCTTGGTGCGTTTCTGGGCGCGGTGATCCTCCAGATGATCTCAAACGGCATGGTGATCCTCAACATTCCGCAGAATTACAGTCAGATTGTCATCGGTGTGGTTGTGATCGCTGCGGTGGTGCTTGACCAACTTAACACTTGGGCTGCAAAGCGCCGTCTGTTGGCGAGGACCAGCTCCATTAAGAAGGAAGTCGTCCGGTCCGGCGACACACCTGTTTCTTTGAAGCCCAAAACCACATAAAATCGAATGGCTTTCCTGACGGCTGAACACATTTCGAAAACTTTTCCCGGGGTACGCGCCTTGGACGACGTATCCGTCGAATTCGAGAAAGGTTCGATTCACGCGCTGATGGGAGAGAATGGCGCGGGCAAAAGCACGCTTGGCAAGATCATCGCGGGAGTTTATTTGCCGGACAAGGGCATCATTAAAATTGACGGTCAGGAGGTAAAGCCGACCGACCCGCGGATCGCCCAGCAATTAGGGATCGCCCTGGTGCATCAGGAGCTGGCTTTCTGTCCCAACATGACGGTCGCAGAGAACCTTCTGCTCGGAGGATTTCCGACAAATGGCGGGTTCATGGACTGGGCCAAGCTCAAAGAAAGGGCACGGGCCTTGCTGGGGGAAATCGGAGCCGATATTGAAGTGGATGTCCCGCTCGCTGAACTCACGACCGGTCAAGAGCAAATGGTCCAGATCGCGGGGGCGGTCGGCGTCAATGCGCGCATTATTATTTTCGATGAACCAACCAGTTCGCTGTCCACTAACGAGAGCGAACATCTCTTCGAATTGATGGCCCGACTCAAAGAACGTGGAGTATCAATGCTCTACGTGTCCCACCGGATGGACGAGATCTTTCGCATCTGTGATACGATTACCGTCCTGCGCGATGGCAAACATGTCGCAACCGAGCCCATGGCCAAAACCAGTCGAGACCGATTGATTCGGCAGATGGTTGGCCGCGAAGTCTTGCTGACGCGGCCGAAACACCTTGATCTGGAACCCGGCGAAGAAGTCCTGCGAGTCGAAAACCTTTCTTCCACGGGAAAATTTGAGAACGTCTCATTCAACGTGCGCCGTGGGGAGATCGTCGGAATGGGCGGTCTGGTAGGAGCAGGTCGGACGGAAGTAGCGACCGCAATTTTTGGGTTGGATAATCGCGCGACCGGGAACGTGTTCATCAAGGGGAAAAAAATGCGTCTGGGGAACGTGAACACAGCGATGCGTCGTCGGATCGGGTTCCTGCCAGAGGACCGCAAACGGTCGGGATTGGTGCTCGGCATGAACATCTCGGACAACATCTCCCTGGCTCACATCGACACCTTTAGTAGATTTGGCTTTGTCGATCAGAAGCGCGAGGCTACAGAAGTTGAGAAACTGACAAAACGCCTCCGCGTAAAGGCACCCTCGCTCGAATCAATCACCGCAGGGCTCAGTGGCGGCAACCAACAAAAGGTTGCCCTGGCAAAATGGATGGTGCGTGCGTGCGATCTGTTGATTGTCGATGAACCAACTCGGGGCGTTGATGTTGGAGCCAAAGCGGAGATCTACCAGTTACTGGATGAAGTAGCGTGCCAGGGGGTGGCCATTTTGATGATCTCTTCTGAGCTACCTGAACTTCTGAATCTCGCCCGCCGGATTGTGGTGCTCCGCGAAGGATTCGTCACCGGTGAACTTTCGCACGAACAATTCACGCAAGAGGCGGTGTTGCAGCTTATGGCATGAGATTTTTGGTGGTGGGCCTCTGGTAGGGCGAGGCTCCGTCCGAGTCGCACTCCCGCAAAATCTAAATACGAACAAGCAAAGATCCTGAAAATGCCTAACCGATCCCCCCTCAAAGCGCTCGCCATCCTGGTCGTCGTATCGCAAGCACCTTTTTGCGCTAAGGCCGCCGAAAACAGCCTGGAAGTCTTCTCCTGGTGGACGTCGGGAGGCGAGTCTGCCGCCCTCGATGCTTTGTTCAATGTTTATAAGAAACGAGACCCGGGCGTTGAAATTGTCAATGCAGCCGTTGCGGGTGGCGGCGGTTCTGCGGCGCGACCGGTATTGCAGACGCGCCTTGCCGGTGGCAATCCGCCCGATACTTGGCAAAGTCATCCGGGCTGGGAGTTGCTCGATCAATACGTAGAACCGGGTTACTGCGAGCCAATCACAGAGCTCTACAAGAGTGACGATTGGGATAAAGCTTTTCCAAAGGAGTTGGTAGTTGACTTGATGACCAAGGATCGAAAGATCTACGCCGTACTCGCCGGCATCCATCGGGGGAACGTCCTCTGGTATAATACAAAGCTGCTCGAGCAGAACGGAATCAAGGTTGGCGGTCAGATGACGTTCGACCAGTTCTTCGCCGCTTGTGATAAGCTGAAGTCAGCCGGTATTCCGGCGCTTGGGGTAGGCGATTCGGATATTTGGGCCTCGGCGCAGCTCTTTGAAAACACGCTCCTTGGGGTCATCGGGCCGAAGGGCTGGACCGATTTGTTCGCCGGCGCGATGCAGTGGGACGACCCGAAGGTAAAAGAGGCTATGAAGCTGTTTGCTAAGATGCAGGAGTATATGAATCCCGATCACGCGGCTCTGAGCTGGGATCAGGCCATCAAAGAGCTCATGGAAGGCAAAGTAGCATTTAGTTCGATGGGTGATTGGGCCGATGGCGAGTTTCTAAAAGCCAATCTGAAAGAGCGTGAAGATTTCGGTTGGGTGAGTCATCCCGGTACCGCTGGTTCTTTCATCGTCATAGCAGACGGGTTCACCCTGGCCAGACGTGCCCCGCATAGAGAGGCGGCAATTGCCTGGCTCAAAAGTGTTGGCAGCCGGGAAGCCCAGGAAGCGTTTAATCCTCTAAAGGGTTCCATACCGGCTCGGACCGATGTCGACCACTCGAAATTTGACGGTTACCATCAATGGTCGATGGATTCCTTCGCGAAGGACAAACCGATTCCGAGCTGTGTTCACGGCGAAGCGGCTCCGGCGGCATTCCAGCAAGCGCTTAATGACGCTGTCACCGCCTTTCTGATGGACAAAAATATTGACAATTTCGCCAATGCTCTCGTGTTGGCGGCGAAACAATCAGAACCCGCGAAATAGCCGGTAGGGCGAGCGCGGCGCGGTAGGACGAGCGCGGTGGGTAGGGCGAGGCTCCGTCCGAGCCGCGGGAGGAGCTGCCCTTTGTTGACGTTCACGTGCCGCGGCTCGGACGGAGAAGCCTCGCCCTACCGCGCCGCCCTCCGGCCTTACCTATCGCGTTCGAGCGAGCGTGCGCGAGGGTGGCTCAGCAAACGTCCATCTATATTCAGCCTCAAACTGCAATCTGCTCCAGAATCCCCACTTTCTAGCCACAAGTTCGACAGACGTCTGGCTGGGATGGGATGACAACAGGGTGGTTCGAGCGCGATGAAGTCGGTACAACAGCAGATATCTTTTCGGATCGACATTGAGGAGCTTACGAAAGGCAAGGCGGAGCAGTCCGGGGCTGACACCGATGGCCGAGCAGAGCTGTATCAAATGGACCGGCTGATCCGGATGACTCTCTAAGAATTCTTCAGTTCGGCGGATGATACGACCGTAGCTTTGGCGGGTCTTTCGAGTCCTGATCGAGCAGATGTCCGGCCGCTCTGTAGATGATAGCTAATGACAGCGCTCCAGCAGCAGCTCCATTCGCTCGAGTGGGACGAAATGAAAGCGCATGCGAACTCTCTTGGCTCAGCCCCAAAGTGTT
>JAFAMB010000003.1 GCA_019233825.1 Verrucomicrobiota bacterium
GTTTCAGCTTGGCCCTTGACCTCGGCTCCTGGTGGAAGTCTGCCACCGGATTGCCGCTGCCGCTGGGCGGCAATGTCATCCGGAAAGATATTCCGCCCGAACTGCAGAAGGAGGTTTGCGGAATTCTGAAAGAAAGCATCGAGTACGGGCTCAAACACAGGAAAGCCGGAGTAGAATACTCGATGCCCCTGGCTCGCGGACTAGATCGGGAGGAGACCGATCGCTTTATCGGGATGTACGTAAACGATTTTACTCTCGACTATGGGCCGGTTGGCCGGCGCGCTATTCGAGAATTTCTTGGCCGGGCCGGCGGGGAAGGCCTGATTCCTGAGCCTATTGAGCTGGAATTTGTGTAGCATAGGCATCCCTGCCTGTATAGCGCGTGGCTACCCCGTGAATACAGGCTGGAAGCCTATGCTACAATACAGGCTGGAAGCCTATGGTACTCTATCTGCGGAAAAAGACGTCAGCTTCGTGCTGTTCCGGCGGACATGGAGCATTCAGCGGAACATCGGTGGCAGTGGCATTGGCTTGCGCCAGGCTGTTGGCGATAAGGTACTGCTCCACTTCCTCTCCGCTGATATCGGCGAGCACGACTCCATTAATTTCAACGCAGGGCGAGAGTGGCTGGCCACTCTTTTGCTCCATTTCCCATCGGAAGGCCGGGTTCTTGATGATGTCCTTTTCTTCGTAAGGCAGATCGTATTTCTTCAGGACTGCCCGGACCCCGTTGCTCCAGCCGCACGAGGTTTTGAGATAGGTGACAATTTGCGGTTTATCCATAATGCTTGAACCGAATGATCCTACGATAACAAGTTGTTGCAAACAAAAAAGGCGCTTCGCAGTCCGCCAACCGTCTCGAATTTCGACAAAACTACTTGCGTCGATCGCTTGGGCGATATTCCTCCTCGGCTGCCTGAAACGCCTGTTCCAGGCCGACCATGTCTTCTCCGGGGCGCAGGCTGTCGAAAGCTTCCGTTTCTCGGCGGAGTTCTTCGTCTGAGTAATGGGCGGCTTTGATCGACAGGCCGATGCGACGCTCCGTTTTGTCCACCTTGATGACTCGAGCTTCTACTTCCTGGCCGACCTTGAGCACATCTTTAACCTTTGCGACATGCTCCTCGCTGAGCTGGGAAATGTGCACGAGACCATCGATATCATCCTGCAGCTGAACGAAGGCACCAAAGCTGGCAAGTTTTGTGACTTTGCCGTGAACCAGATCCCCGATTTTGTACTTCTGATCGATTTCTTTCCAGGGATCCGAGTCAAGCTGTTTAACGCCGAGGCTAATCCGCTGATTGACCTTGTCAATATCGAGTACAACGGCCTCGACCTCGTCATTCTTCTTCAGCACTTCGCTCGGATGATTGATTTTGCGTGTCCAGCTAAGGTCCGAAACGTGGATCATTCCGTCGATACCCTCTTCAAGTTCAACGAACGCGCCGTAGGCTGTCATATTGCGAATCTTGCCTGTGACGCGCGACCCGATGACATATTTGTGCTCGATCGCGTCCCATGGATTAGGCTCGAGCTGGCGAACGCCGAGAGAGATTTTCTGTTCCTCTTTGTTGACGCCGAGCACAACCGCCTCAATCTCCTGGCCTTGGCTTAGGACATCTGACGGGCGGGTGATCCGTTTGGTCCAGGAAAGTTCGGAGACGTGGATCAACCCTTCGACTCCTTCCTCGATTTCAACAAAGGCTCCATACGGAACGAGGTTTGTTACCTTTCCGCGCACAGTAGCGCCGACTGGGAATCGCTCCTCGATTTTATCCCAGGGATTACGCTGAGTCTGTTTGAGACCGAGCGATACGCGCTCTTTCTCTTTGTTGATATCGAGAACGACGACATCGATCTCCTGACCAATCTTGAGAAGTTCACTAGGGTGAGTCAGGCGGCCCCAAGTCATATCGGTGATGTGAAGCAAGCCGTCCATGCCGTCAAGATCGATAAATGCACCGAAATCGGTCAGGTTCTTTACCATGCCCTTCACGGTGTCGCCCACTTTGACGGTCTCAAGGAATCTGGCCCGTTTTTCCGCCCGCTCTTGTTCGATAATCTCCCGGCGGCTAAGCACCACGTTCTTGCGCTCGTCGTTGATCTTGACAATTTTGAAGTCGTAGGTATTTCCCACGAACTGCTGCAGGTCCTTGGGCGGAACGATATCGATCTGAGAACCAGGCAGGAATGCCTCGACACCGATATTGACGGTCAGACCGCCTTTAACCACACCTTTCACCTTGCCTTTAATCAGGCCGTCGCCCTCGAAGACCTTGACAATTTTGTCCCAGTTTTGCTTGTGAGCAGCTTTTTCCTTCGACAGGACCACCATGCCGTCCTCGTTTTCAAGCCTTTCCAGCAGCACTTCAACTTCATCGCCGACCTCGACGTCGTTGATATCGTCGAACTCGGAGGCGGGAATCACGCCTTCAGATTTGTAGCCGATATCGACCAAGACCTCGCGGGGCCGGATCTCCAATACTCGACCTTTAACGATGCTGCCTTCTTTGAAATCGCGCAGGGAGGACTTCGCGATTAGCTCCTGCATTTCTGTCATAAGGTTTACAAGACCAACAAACCACGGTTGCCTAGGGTTAATCTGATCCGGGCGGCCAACAAAATGGCCGCCTTCGCCGAATCAGAGGGAAACGGAACTTAGCCAGAAAAAGGCGCTCCGCAAGGGGGGAGTGCAAATCAGTTTTGAGTTTGGAGTTTTGGGTTTTGAGTGGATAACGCAAAACGCAAAACTGAATTCTACTTCATCAAGAGCACCGAACGAGCGCGCTTGATTTCGCGAGTAATCTTCCGATGAAGGTGTGCTGGCATACCGGTAACCCGTCGAGGGAGTATTTTTCCGCTTTCGGTCACGAATTTCTTAAGCAGATCGGGATTTTTGTAGTCGATTGCCTCTGTCGCGATATCGATTCGACGGCGCGGCATGACTCGGTTAGCGCGCCGAAAGTTTGATCTGCGTTTGGCGTTTTTCGGTTCCATTTTTTACTTCACTTCCCGGTGGAGGGTGCGGCGGCGCAGGAAAGGATTGTATTTCTTCTTTTCCAACCGGCCGGGCGTATTGGGGCTCTTCTTGTTACGCGTGCTGACGTAACGGGATACGGGTTTACCCTCCGCTTTCGCTTCCGTGCACTCGAGAGTGATGATTTCTCTTGGCATAGCGATTACTCTTTCGAATCGGTGATCGTGTCTTCTTCTTCATTTTCGCCACCTTCCTCTTCGGTTAAGCCAAAGAGAGAAGTGACCGGCTGCCGGACCCGCAGGGCCTTCTTCTGTTTCTCGATCTGAGTCTGGCATTCGACGGTAAATCTGGCGAACGGGATGGCCTCAAGGCGGGCGTGCGGTATAGGTTTGCCCGACATCTCGCAGATCCCATACGTGCCGGCATCGACGCGCTTGAGTGCTTCTTCGATTTCGTATAAAGCGTCCTGCTCCTGGGAGAGGAGACTCAGAGCGAAGTCGCGATCGTAAGCATCGCTACCGGCATCGGCCTGATGCATTCCGAACGCGGACGCTTCGCTGCCCTCCGCCCGCGAGCGGAGCGTGTCCCGCGATACGCCCATCATCGAGTCCAGTAGACTATCGCGGAGCTGAAGCAACTTGCTTTTTTGCTTGCGCAGGAACGGAGAAAGATTTTCGTCGCCATCTTCTTTGCTCGGCGAGGTTAGGTGCTGATTCTCTACTTCGGCCGCATCTATGTGGCCGTTGTCGGACAGCGCGTCCTTCTTTTGTACTTTTGATTTCGGCATACGTTCAACAAACCAGTCTGGTTTTCCGCCAACCGTTCCCAACGAGGCGGGCGAACATATACTGGCAATTGGATAACGGCGCAAGGGGAAAGATGCGGTTTTAGGAACTTGCGCTCGAATAGCGGTTTAGCGCGAATCGCCAAAGGATTCTGGTAGCTAAAAGCATCAACGCTGAAGCGAGCAGGAGATGGCAAATCAGCCACCATGGAGTCGCCGACGCATTCATCAACACGCGCGCTGGCACATTCGTTACGACGATCACGGGGATCAACCAGCTAAAGACAAACTTGACGAACCCTTTGAAGACGACATCGGGATAGCGAGCGAGGTTCATGATGCTGTAATAGCCCCAGATCAGTCCCTGCGTCCGGATGATCCAGAAACTCATCGTCGCCAGGGCGAACATTATTGCATAGTGAATGCTGACCCCGACAAGGATTGTGGCCAGATAAAGCACGATTTGGCCCAGACCGGGCACCACGTGCAACCGGAACAGGGAATAGGATACGATCGCAACGCCTACGAGCGCGTTAACGACGCTATCGAGGCTAAACTGCCGAACTGAGGATGTGAACTGGCCATCCATGGGTTGCAGCAGGATGAAATCAAATTTCCCGGTTCGGACGAGTTCCGGCAGATTGGTCAGATTGACGTAGAAGAACCCCTGAAAGATTTGGCTGACGATCTGATGGGTCCCGACAAGCAGTACCATCTGCCACTTGGTCCAATCGCCAATCTGGTCCACGTGGCTGAAAATCACCTCAATAAAGACGAGCTGGCCTACGAACCAAAGCGATTCAACGATCATCCATAATAGGAAGTTCAGCTTGAAATTCATCTCCCGAATCAGGGAGTTGCGCAGCATTACCGAGTAAACGGACCAGTATTTTCGCAGGGTGGACATTATTCAAGGTCACGGAGTAGCGAGAAAGATCGCTGCGGCCTGTTTTTCCGTACCTTCGCTCACCCGGCGATCAGAGTGTTCGACAGAATTCTTCGAACCGGTCCATACCCTTCTTGATGACATCGAGGCTTGTGGCATAGCTAAAACGGAGTGTCCGGTCGTCGCCGAACGCAATTCCCGGAACCACCGCGACGTTAGCCTTACTGAGCAGCCGGTCGGCGAAGTTCTGGGATGTGAGCCCCAGTCTGCTGATATTGACCAGGATGTAAAATGCACCATTTGGACGAACCACGCTGATGTGCGGCATCTTGGAGAAACGCTCCAGCATGTATTCGCGCCGGAGGTTAAACTCATCGCGCATATCGATTACGCTCTGTTGATCGCCTTTGAGGGCGGCGAGCCCCCCCTTTTGCGCGAACGAGCAAGCGTTAGAAGTGCTATGGCTTTGGATAGAGTCGATGGCCTTAGCGATAAGATCGGGCGCACCCAAATACCCAAGGCGCCAGCCGGTCATCGCATATGATTTGCTAAACCCGTTGACTGTGATCGTGAGATCGTAAAAGTCCTGGCCGAGCGATGCGATGCTAATGTGCCTGCTGTCATCGTAGATGAGTTTTTCGTAGATCTCGTCCGACAAAATAAGAATATCCTCTTCGGCGGCCACGTTGGCCAATGCTTGCAGTTCCTCTTTTGTGTAAACGGCTCCGGTCGGGTTGCCGGGGCTGTTCAATATGATCATCTTGGTCCGGGGGGTCATCGCGTTTTCAAACTCCTCGGCGGTAAGCTTCCAGCCGTCTTCCTCTTTCGTGTAAACGAATACAGGATCGGCCCCGGCAAGACGAACCATCTCCGGGTAGCTGAGCCAGTAAGGAGCTGGAATGATAACCTCGTCGCCCGGCTGACAAGTGGCAAGAATGGCGTTGTAACAGGAATGCTTCGCTCCGTCGCTAATGATGATCTGAGACGGTTTATAATCGATGCTGTTGTCCAACAGGAACTTGTCGGCGACCGCTTGGCGGAGCTCTGGAATGCCGGAACTGGGTGTATACTTTGTGAAGCCGGCTTCCAGGGCCGCCATTGCAGCGGCCTTGATATGTTCGGGCGTGTCAAAGTCCGGCTCACCTGCTCCGAAGCTGCAAACATCAATTCCTTCCGATTTCATGGCCTTGGCCTTGCTATCAATCGAAAGGGTCAGAGATGGCGTCAAACTGGTGGCTCTAGAGGAAAGTTGCATAGGAACTATTTTCAGGACTATATGTCCCTCGCGGTGTTTTCAACCAATGAATTCGAAAGCCTGCATCGTCCACAAATCCTGAGAGATTGTTGGGCGATGCAGGCTAGCTGGTCTTTTCGACCAGCATCGTCACCCACTTTCCACGGGCTCTCGTTGCTTCGATTCGGCCACGAAGTTCGTGTAGTTTTTCGGTGATAGGCTCGACCTGATTGCGCATCAGGCCAGAAATGATGAGTCTGCCAGACAGCCTGATGACCGGCCAGAGTCTGGGGGCGGCTTTCTGGCAGAGATCGCTATTCAAATTGGCGGCCACTATATCGAAACTGCCCTCCGGGTCATACTTAAGGACGTCTGCGCGGAGTAGTTTCAGACCATGGACCTTGTTCAGATGAGCATTTGCCTTTGCGACGCGCACGGCGAGCGGATCAGAATCGAATGCGAGTACCCTTTTGGCCCCTAGTCGAGCCGCCGCGATCGCCAGGATTCCAGTTCCTGTACCTACATCAAGAAATTCCCAATCCCTTGTCCTCGGGGCGATGTCCGTTAAGAGTCGAAGGCAACCGGCCGTGGTTGCGTGCTCTCCGGTCCCGAAAGCGAGGTTGGCAGGTATATATATATTGTTTGAGTCCGAGAGCGCCGCCGGACTCGGTTCGTCGTTTACGATTCGGAGCCGCCCTCGAATTGATATCGGCCGCTTTAGAACGACGCTTCGAACCCAATCCGCCGTCGAATGATTGAGATCGCGAATCTCCCCGCCGAATTGTTTCAAGAGAAGCATTGATTCATGCGCAGTGATATCGAAAATTTCCAATCGAATTCGGCACGAACTCGCGATTTGTGTGATCACGAGACGCTCAGCGCCAAGGAATGCCAGCCTTTCCTGCCATGAATCGTCCCATTTTTCGCTGCTTAATTTTCTCCAAACAAGCATGTAATCGATATTCCTTGCTTACTGCATAACCACTTTCTAGAAGAGGACGCGCACACATGATTCATCACATCGTTCTATATAAACTGAAACCCGGGACTACGGCTGAGCACCTCGAGAAACTCTTGATACAAACGCGAATGCAGCTTTTGAAGATTCCGGTTGCGATGAACGTGCGATGCGGCCGGCGAATTGACCAGAAGAATGAGTGGCCATTCTTTCTTGCGGTAGACTTTGACTCGAAGGAGCGGATGGCGATGTTCAACGAGGACCCGATTTACATCAAATTCGTGGAAGAGACTATCAAACCAAATACTCAAGAAGCGCTGGTCTTGGACTACGAGACGGACCCCAAACGCAAATAGTCACAGATTTTGTTACAGGTGTAATCGATTTCTTCGATCTCGATGCAAAATGGCGGGGTAAAGGACAGAACATTGCCGTCCGGGCCGCCTCCGAGTAAAAGCAGGCCATCTTTCAGGGCCGCCAGAACCGTTTGCGACGCAAGTTTTGTGTCCGGTGAGCCATCCTTTCGAACCAGCTCAGCGCCGATCATAAGTCCCAGGCCGCGGATGTGCCCAATGGCAGGTGCGGCCAACGCGTGAAGACGAGCACGAAAATGTCTGCCCAGCATTTGAACACGTTTAGCGACCGTCTTGTCCAGATGGAGATCGATCGAGGCGAGTGCGATTGCACAACCTACCGGATTTCCAAGGAATGTTGTCGTATGCAGGGCTTCGCCGCCTGAGCGCGGCCAGGCGTCCATGATCTCTGCCCGTCCGACGCAGGCCGCCAGCGGGAAACCTGTCGTGAGTCCTTTGCCCAGGCAGATGATATCTGGAAAAACGCCGAACTGGTCACTAGCGAACAATGCGCCGGTCCGGTTGAAGCCGGTGTAAATCTCGTCAAAAACCAGGAGGATTTTGTAGGTGTCACAAACCTGGCGAAGCATCCGAAGGAAATCGAGTGGAGGCACAACTTCACCTCCGCGGCCCTGGCAGGGCTCAACTACCACGCAGCCAACCAGCCGTTGCCGAACAGCCTGAACGATTTGATCCTCGATAGCGCCCAGGCAAGAGCTGGCACAATTTGGGAAACGAGATCCATCCAACCTGTATCCTTCCAATCTACCAAACGGACAGCGGTAACAGTGGGGGTAAGGAAGCCAAATGGTGAAGTCGCGAAGATGTTGCTGGAAGGGCTCACGAAACCAACGAATACCCATCACCTCTAGCGCGCCATAGCCAAGACCGTGGTAGCCGCCGGTAAACGCGATGACGCCCGGCTTCCCGCTGTGGAGCAGGGAGGTCTTAATGGCGACTTCAACCGCCTCGAAGCCGGAATTACACAGGGTTGTCTTTCCGGTGCCGAGTCCCCATCGCTCGAAGGTGATCTGACTGAGCCTCTGGCAAAGGAGTGCTTTGTTCTGCGCGGGATGCACGTCTCCCATTGCGTGCAGCAATTTGGCGGACTGATCGACCATTGCCGTTCGAACCGAAGAATGGGTGTGGCCATGCGCGGCAACAGCGAAGCCTGCAGTGAGATCCAGGAAACGGTTCTCATCGACGTCCCAGACATTCGCTCCCGAAGCTCTCTCCCAAAAAACCGGGAAGTCTGGAGTGACGTAGGTCACATTACGATTCTCATATTTAGACAGTAGCGACGCCAGTTCACGCGAGCGGGGGCCAGGGACCGGAGTAACGATTTCGGGAAGCATCAGATAACGCTATCCGACAGGCGGCAAATCAAGCCGCGCCGGCCTGCCGGTGCCGCAAAAGATTAGCGTACAGTTTGGAAAAGGCCTTTGCCGACTCGGCCCAGGACAAATCGACGGCTTGCGCTCGATGCACCAATCTAGTCCATTCTTCCGGCTGTTGGTAGACCTGGATTGCCCGCCGGATCGAATCCCATAGGGCCATGGGCGAAGGGTTGGAGTAGACGAAACCGCATCCGGAGTCAGAGACCGGGTCATAGTCGGAAACCAGCTGATGTACTCCGCCACGCATCCTGACGATCGGAAGGGTTCCATAGCGCATCGCGGCCAGCGCGTTCGTACCCCGGAAGCCAAGCGACGAGGGAAGCAATACGACGTCAGCCCCGGCCAGGGTTAGTTGTCGCAAGTTTCTGTTGACGTCCGGGCGATAGGCGAAACGCGTCGGATACTTGCGTTCCGCAACGATAATTTCGGGCAGGTCCTTTTCATCGGCTTTCCCAGTTACGAACAGACCGGTATCGGCGGTCAGAACAAGGTCCAGAACCGGCCTAATGGAGCTGAATGCCGCCTCATCCTGCGGTTCAATTGGCAAAGCAAGCGCGATTCCCGTGGGTTTCTTTTCCAGCTCGAGTTGGTCGAAAAGCGCTTGCCGGTAACTTGCTTTGTCATTGTTCGCTTCGGATTTGTAGCGCCTACCGATGAGTATATCGAGCGGCGGATTGGTCTGGGAGTAGTCGACGCCGTGGGGAATACCATAGGTCCGATAGCGATTTTCCTGCAGAACGGCATCCAGGCCGAAGCCGTGTTGAGGGGTGAAAGCCTCGAAAAGAGCGGCTTCGCCAGGCAACGTAACGGCGTCTGCGTACAGGATCCCACCTTTGAGGAAGTTCAGGCGGCCATAAAACTCAACGCCCTGCGGGCCGAAATAGTATCCAGGCAAACCGGTTAATGCAAAATCGAAACTCCAAAATGAACCCTGGTGCTCCAAGTTGTGGATTGTCAGAACGGTCCTAAACGGTAGCTGCCGATCTCGAACAAATACCGGGAGGAGAGCCGTCGGCCAATCGTGGCTGTGGATCAGTTCCGGAGCAGGCGAGAGCCTACGAGCAAGTTCGACGATAGCTTTGGAGAAGAAAATAAATCGTTCGGCGTTATCTTCATAGGCTCGGCTGTTTCCCCCATAAATACCGCTTCGATCAAAGTATTCGTCTCGACGAACCAGGAAGACCTGAATTTGTTCCGGACCGGTTGTCTCGACGATGTCGGTTGACGCTTTCTTTCCTCCGAGGTTTATCTGAAATTCGACGCCGGTCGACCTGATATCATAATTGCCTTCGCGAATGGATCGATAGAACGGCATGACAATGCTGATGTCATGACCGAGTCGCTTTAGTTCAGCGGCCAGAATGTGGACCTGATCCCCCAAATCTCCGGTTGAGCCAAGAGGGGAGAACTCACTGGTTGCCATTAAAATCTTCATGCAATAGACTCACGAGGTTGGAGTTGTTGGTAAGACGACCGATTTTCAACAATACATCGAAACGGCGGCTTTGGTGTTTCCGCATATAAATAGCGTTTGCATCTTTCAAGTGAAAGGCTCTTGTCAAAGGGCGGTGACTTGCTAAGGTGCCGCATTCTCGATCGAGAGCTATGACATTGGGCTCCCTTTTATCCGTAGACCAAATCATCCCCGAAATGAAGGCAACCGAAAGGTGGGCGGCAATCGTGGAGTTGATCGACCTGTTGGTGCAGAAAGGTCGCGTGCGGGCGTCTGACAGAGATTCGATTCTTGCGGCGCTGCGCCAGCGCGAAGAGACCATGAGCACCGGAATTGGATTCGGCATCGCCATACCTCACGCTTCCTCGAATTGTGTGAGCGAGGTGGTGGCGGCATTCGGCAGGTCTTCCATCGGGATCGAATTCGATTCCCTGGACAACTCACCGGTACGATTCATCGTTTTGTTTGTCGTACCGAAGGATCAGTTTCAGGTTCATCTCCGAACTTTAGCCGCAATTGCTAAATTTCTGAACGACAAGACGATACGCGAACAGCTCGCGAAAGCAGAGTCGTCTGAGGAGATCCTGGGTATCTTCGACAATAAGGCCCCTCGACCGCAAGCCAAGTGAAGGGATGGCGACGGTCACCCAAATATTGCAGGAGCGGTTGCAAAACGCTCTTCAAGCGGTGGGCATCAAAAGCGATGAACCGCTGCAATTAGCACCGACGATGGATCCGCGGCATGGCGATTATCAAACTAATGCCGCAATGGTGATGGGTAAGAAGCTGAAGGAAAACGCCAGAGCTTTGGCTACTCGGATCGTCGCAAAACTTTCTACAAAGGGCATCGGGCCACCGGCGGAAGTCGCCGGTCCGGGATTTATTAATTTCAGAATATCGCCCGAGTTCCTTGCGCATCGGCTTCGTGAGCTGGCTGGCGACAAACATCTCGGTGTGGAACCGGTAGCCGCGCCAAAAACTATCATCATCGATTTCAGCTCTCCGAACATTGCGAAACCGATGCACGTCGGGCATATCCGGTCAACGATTCTGGGGGACGCGCTGGCGAGAGTTGCTCGATTCCTGGGCCATAATGTCATTACCGATAATCATCTCGGCGATTGGGGTACTCAATTCGGAAAGGTGATCTACGGCTGGAAGCGTTTGTTAAGTCGAACGAACCTCGATTCCGATCCGATCGGAGAGCTGGTGCGCATCTATCGCGAAGCCGACACAGCGGCGGAAAAGGATCCCGCGATACTGGAAGAGTGTCGTCAGGAACTGGTGAAATTGCAGCAGGGGGACATTGAGAACCGCCGGATCTGGCAACGGTGCGTTGATCTCTCAACGGGAGAATTTGCGAAGAATTACGATCTTTTAGGGGTTCGATTCGACTTCCAGCTGGGCGAAAGCTTCTACAATTCGGAGTTGCCCCAAGTTGTGCAGGAGCTCCGGGCCCGTGGGCTCGCTGAGCTAAGCGAAGGAGCGATCGTCGTCTGGGACCACGCGTTGTCAGATGATCCGTTTATCATTCGGAAATCCGACGGGGGATTCGGTTACGCGACAACCGATGTCGCTACGCTCAAATATCGATACCGGCAATGGCGTGCCGACGCTGTCTGGTACGTCGTTGGTGCGCCCCAACATCTTCACTTTCAACAGCTATTCAGCCTGACGCGCCGGCTTGGATACAACCTCGACCTACAACATATCGCTTTTGGCAGTATCCTGGGAGAGGACCGGAAACTTATGCGCACGCGCTCCGGAGAATCGATTTCTCTTAGCGCGTTGTTGGAAGAGGCCATAAGCCGAGCTACCGCCATCGTTGCTGAGAAGAACCCCGAATTGTGCGAGCGAGAGCGGAGCGCCATCGGAAGGATCGTTGGGATCGGGGCGATCAAATATGCTGATCTGTCCCAGCACCGTATGACCGATTACGTATTCTCCTGGGATAAGATGCTTTCCTTTCAGGGAAACACGGCTCCATATCTCCAGAACGCTTATGTCCGTAGTCGCTCAATCTTTCGGAAGCTGGATGCGGCATTTGTGGTACCGAGTACGGTAGAGCTTGGAGAGGAGCCGGAGCTGGCTCTCACAAAAAAGATTCTGCAATTTCCGGATGTGGTGCCGGCGATCCTGGACGGGTTCAAGCCTAATATTTTGGCGAATTACCTTTATGAACTCGCCGCCCAGTTTCACAGCTTTTACGAATCCTGCCCGGTGCTCTCGGCGGAGCCTTTAAGGCGCGAAACCCGACTACTTTTATGCGGCGTTTTCGCGCGACTTCTGCAAACCGGGCTCGATCTGTTGGGAATTGAGGTCCCGGACAAAATGTAAAGTTTAGCCAATGTTCGCATCGAAGTTCTCGAAAAAAACTGCGGTCGTGACGGGCGGTGCCGGATTTCTGGGCTCGCATCTGAGTGATCGGTTGCTGGCTGAAGGGTTTCGGGTCATAGCGATCGATAACCTCATCACCGGATCTCCGGATAACGTCGCCCACCTGGCCGGAAATCCAGATTTCCAGTTTATCCGGCATAATGTTTCCGAATTTATCTTTGTGCCGGGCGCGGTGGATTTTGTCTTCCATTTTGCCTCTCCGGCGAGTCCGATCGATTACCTGGAACATCCGATTCCGACTTTGAAGGTTGGCGCTCTTGGAACACATAATTCGCTCGGCCTGGCGAAGGACAAAGCCGCTAAATTTCTATTGGCATCGACCTCCGAGTGCTATGGGGATCCGCTGGTGCACCCGCAAAACGAAGATTATTGGGGGAATGTGAATCCGATTGGCCCGCGGGGCGTTTACGATGAGGCTAAGCGATTTGCTGAAGCAATGACCATGGCTTACCACCGTTTTCACGCGATGGACACGAAGATCGTCCGGATCTTCAATACCTATGGCCCGAGGATGCGGCTCCGCGATGGCCGGGTCGTCCCGTCGTTTATCAGCCAGGCATTGAACAACGAGCCGCTCACGGTATTCGGCGACGGCAGCCAGACGCGGAGTTTCTGTTTCGTTTCGGATCTGATCGAAGGGATTTTCCGCCTCGCGATGAGCGAACATCACGGACCGATTAACATCGGGAACCCAGTGGAGATGACGATTAAGCAATTCGCCGAAAAGATTCTCGAAATCACCGGCTCTAAGGCGGGTATTATCTACAGGGAGCTGCCCGTAGATGATCCAAAAGTTCGCCAACCGGATATAACGCGTGCAAGTAAAATGCTTGGCTGGGAACCGAAGGTTGATTTTGACAAAGGAATTCGTATAACGATCGGCTATTTTCGGACAAAACTGGGAACGTAACGGAAGGCGTTTCTGGTTTCTTGTTTCTGGCTCTTTGTACTGACATTTTGTGTTCGCGCTTTAGTGGACCGGGTGGCGGAAGGAACCAGAAACGGGAAACCAGAAACGCACAACGTGTCGGGCATCGGGATCACAGGTGGAGTTGCAACCGGCAAGTCGACGGTCGCTCGTCGCCTTTTAGAGTTGCTGCAGCAGAGCATTCCGATCGATCTTTTCAGTTCAGATTTCGAAGCCAGAAGATTGACGGATAGCGATTTCGTTGTACAAGAGGAGATTAAAGCAGCCTTTGGAGTTCATGTATTCGACCCCGAAGGCAATCTCGTCCGAGACCGGTTGCGGGAGTTGGTATTCCAAGATGCTGCGGCGCGAAAGACCCTGGAATCCATTCTCCACCCCCGGATCCGGGAGGCATGGATTAGGCGTACCAGAGGAGATAGGCTGCTTCTCGCGGAAATACCTTTACTGTATGAGACTGGGGCCGAACATTATTTTGACCGAATAATAGTCACGGCTTGCAGTCGCGCGTCGCAGGTCAAACGGATCGTAGTTGAACGACGTTTATTAAAAGAACTGGCGGAACAGATCATTCAGGCCCAGATGAGTCTCGAGGAGAAAATTCGTCGGGCAGATTGGGTCGTGTGGACTGATTGTTCGCCACAGATCACGGGGCAACAAGTTAACCTGATATCTCAAGAGGTCATCGAACGATATGGAGGAGCCAGGCGCTGAACCGACGGTGTTACCAGGTTCAGAATATTTTAGCGAAAACGGAACTGTTCTCGAGCTAGACAGACTCCATCGACTTACCCATACCGTTCTGCTTGAGCTCACCCGGCAATTCAATCTTCGCGTCTCGCACGAACGGACCCGGCATCAGTTGATATTCGATCTCCTGAAGGCCTACTCGAGCCGGGGTGTCCAACTGATCGGGGAAGGAATGCTTGAAATTGCGAATGAGAGCTACGGGTTTCTCCGTTGGGAACGTTTCAATTTTACGCCTTGTCCGGAGGACGTCTACGTGCCGGCGGCAATTCTTAAGAAATATGGCATTCGCCCTGGGCACAAAGTTCGAGGTTACATCCGTGGCCCGAAGGAAAAAGAAAAGTTCATGGCCTTGGAGCAGGTCATAAGCATCGAAGGTATTCCTTTGGAATCCTGGAGCGAGCCGAAGCTGTTCGATCAATTGACGGCCCTTTTTCCTGACAAACGAATCCTGCTCGAAAATTCCAAGACGCGGAGCGTGAGCGCGCGGGCGGTTGATTTGATTGCACCGTTGGGGCGCGGGCAACGAGGGCTGATCGTCGCAGCACCCCGAACTGGAAAGACGATTCTGCTAAAGGAGATTGCGCTCGCGATTCGGGCGAATTCGCCTGACGTTCACCTGATTCTGCTATTGGTGGACGAACGCCCGGAAGAGGTCACAGATCTTGAGCAGTGTCTGGATTGCGAAATTTTCAGTTCCACGTTTGACGAGAGCCCGACCCGCCACGTTCAGGTGGCAGAACTGGTGAGTGAACGGGCAAAACGACTAGTCGAACTCCGGAAGGATGTAGTCATCCTTCTGGACAGCATTACTCGATTGGCACGTGGCTACAACGCGCTTCAACCCGGCAAGGGACGGATAATGTCCGGGGGCGTCGAGGCTAAGGCTTTGCTGAAGCCTAAACGGTTCTTTGGGGCCGCGCGAAATTGTGAGGAAGGCGGCAGCCTGACGATCTTAGCGACCGCCTTGATCGAGACCGAGAGTCGCATGGACGAGGTCATATTTGAGGAATTCAAAGGAACCGGTAACATGGAGTTGCACCTGGACCGGACCTTAGTCGAGAAGCGCATTTATCCGGCGATTCATATACTGAAGTCAGGGACGCGACGCGATGACCTGCTCTACCATCCCGACGAATTCGAACGTGTCACGCTTCTTCGGAAGAAGCTTGCGCAATTGCCGGCCATCGAAGCGATGGAAGTGCTTTTAAATACCTTGAAGGCAACCAAAACCAACGCGGAATTGCTACTTACGGCACTTCGTTAGTGCACGTCCCGCATTCAATGATGACGTCGTTGCGCTGCAAGTGGGCCGGCTTGAAAAACAGCCAACCGACCTGCGCGAGATCGATATTCTATGCGAGACGGAATCTAAGACCATGACAAACCTGGACGTGCTGATCATTACCAAAAACGAAGAGCTGGATGATTGGTGTGGCACGCTCGAGAAGTTTGAACCGATTGCAGTCGATACCGAAGGGGATAGCCTTCACTGCTACTTCGAAAAGCTTTGCCTGATTCAGATCGGGTTGCCCGGCCAGAATGTGTTAATCGATCCACTCGGACCGCTCGATTTTTCCCGCTTTAACTCCATTCTCGCCGCAAAGAGGATTATTTTGCACGGGTGCGACTACGATCTGCGCATGCTACGTCGTGGAACGAAGTTTGTGCCAGGTGCGGTGTTTGATACCTATCTTGCAGCGAGGTTGATCGGTTTAAAAGAAGTGGGCCTGGCATCTCTGGTAAAAGAATTCTTCAATATCGAGCTACCGAAATCTTCGCAAAAAGCGAACTGGTCGCGCCGACCACTCACGCAGACGATGATTCAATACGCCATAAACGACACGCGATATTTGTGCGACCTGGCAGAACGGCTATCGAACGAACTGCATACCAGGGGCCGCCGGGATTGGTTTCAGGAGAGCTGTCAAAGAGCCGTGTTGGCTGCCGGTGAGGACCGGGAGAAAGATCCGGAGCGAGTCTGGAAAATTCCGGGGAGCACGGCGCTTCGGGGAAGGGCTCTGGCGGTTTTGCGAGCTTTGTGGCGATGGCGCGACGCCGAGGCGCAGAAGGCGGATCGCCCAAGCTTTCAAGTGCTGCGGAATGAGGAGCTCATTCAGCTCGCGAAGCTGGCCGGAGAAGGCACAGTGCGTATACCGCTGGGAGTCCAGGGGTCGAGGCGCAAGCGTTTGCATATTGTTCTGCAGCAGGCACTTCAGTTGCCCGAATCGGAATGGCCCCAGCGCGCTCATCCAGTTCGAATGCGCGCCACCAACGAGCAGGAACAACGCTTGGAGCAGCTGAAAAATCGGCGTGATCGCCTGGCGGAAGGTCTTCAGCTTGATCCCGGGGTAGTTGCTCCGCGCCAGGCGCTGGAGCGGATCTCGCGGGAGCCGGAAGCGGTAGGCTCTGTGCTGATGCAGTGGCAGCGGCAGCTCTTGGACCTCTGACTGTGAAGGCGCTGTCAGCCTGCTCTCTTTCAAACACTGATAAAAAGACCGGATTTCGGTTCGGTAGAAAGCCGGGATGCGCTCGATTCAACGAAAAGGAGTTGCGAGCGGCTTGCTCTGCATTTAACACCCAATTCATTAAGCAATGATCATTGTCACCCGTCCCGATACGACCGAGGAACAGATCGATCATATTGTCGATCGAATCCGTTCCTGGGGTCTGAAAGCTGAAGTTAGCCGCGGCGAAATGCGTGTCGTCATCGGCGTAATCGGTCCAGAAGACAAAATCCGGGAAAAGCCATTGGGCGCCTTTCCAGGCGTTGAGTCGGTGACCCCGGTACTGAAGCCGTACAAGCTGGTGGCTCATGAGTTTCGAGGGAGATATTCTCACGTGCGGGTGGGGAATGTAACCGTTGGAGCGAAAGAGGTCGTGGTGATGGCCGGGCCTTGTTCGGTCGAAAGTGAGAGTCAGATCACCGCCATCGCAAAAGAAGTCCGGAAAGCCGGAGCCAAGATTTTGCGTGGGGGTGCCTTTAAGCCGAGGACTTCGCCGTACAGTTTCCAGGGTCTCGGTAAACTGGGGCTGCAATTCCTGGCAGAAGCTCGTGAGGTGACCGGGATGCCCATCATTACCGAGGTGATGGATACCAAAGACCTTGAGTTGGTCTGTGCATATGCTGACTGCCTGCAAGTTGGAGCTCGCAATATGCAGAATTTCTCCCTACTCCGGGAAGTGGGGCGTACCGATCTGCCGGTCATGCTAAAACGCGGGATGGCGGCGACGATCAAAGATCTCCTGATGAGCGCGGAATACATCTTAAACGAAGGGAACTTCAATGTGTTGCTTTGCGAACGAGGTATACGCACCTTCGAGAACATGACTCGCAACACGCTGGATCTGAATGCTGTCCCAGTGCTCAAGTCAGAAACCCATTTGCCCGTGGTGGTGGATCCAACCCATGGGATCGGAGTTCGCGAATTTGTACCGGCCATGGCCCTTGCAGCCGTCGCAGCCGGGGCAGACTCCATCATGGTCGAAGTGCACAATGCTCCTGAGCAAGCCAAAAGCGATGGCGAGCAGGCGCTGCTCCCGGCCGATTTTGGAGATCTGGTAGCACGGGTTCGAAGTGTAGCCGTCGCCGTTGGGCGTGAACTCTGAGGGGCCGGTGAAACAATTACCGATTGTTGGTTGCCTTGTTTTGCTGGCACAAATGGGCTTCGCCGACCAGCGGACCTATAGCGCTGCTCTGGAACGCGCGACGGCGGCCTTTAACCAAGGCAAGCTCGCAGAAGCCGAAAAGCAGATCGCCGCTGCCGAGAAGGCAGAGCCGAACAAGCCGGAGATATTGAACCTGCGCGGGGCGATATTCACGAAGCAAAAACGATTCGACGAAGCCAGCCAACAGTTTAATCAGGCGCTCGCGTTGGACCCGAAGTTCTATCCTGCGAAATTCAATCTTGCGGAAGTGAGCCTGCTGCAAGGAAAATACTCCGATGCTGCCCGGGAGTACCAAGAATTGAAACAGGTGGATCCGGGCTCAGAGCTGCTGGATTTCAAACTGGCGCTCTGCGCCTTACTTTCCGGGGAAGAGGCCAGGGCGGCGGCGTTGGTTGATCTCATGACGTTCCCCGGCAAGACGCCGGCCTATTATTATGCTCGCGCCGCGATCGCAATGAAGCGGGGCCAAAAGGAGACGGCGCAAAAATATTTAGAAAACGTCAAGAAGTATTACTCGGACGAACAATGCGCGTACTTCGCTCAAGCGCTAAAGCAGGTAGATTTTACGAGCGAGAAAGCGCCGCAGCCGAATGCCACGCAATCTCAGTGAGAAAATGAAAACTAAAGAGCGCGTCCACTGCCTCATTCAAAAGCTGCGTGAAATTTATCCGAGCGCGCATTGTGAACTCGAATTCGAGACACCCTTTCAACTGTTAGTTGCGACCATTCTTTCCGCTCAATGTACAGACAAACGAGTGAATATGGTCACGCGGGATCTCTTTCGAAGATATCGGAATGCTTATGATTTCGCCGAAGTGAGCCAGAGCGAGCTGGAGCAGGCCATAAAGTCAACCGGGTTCTATCGGAACAAGGCAAAGAACCTTCGGGCGATGTCAAAGGATCTCGTGGAAAGGCATGGCGGGAAAGTTCCGGGTACAATGGCGGAATTGACGCGGTTGGCCGGAGTTGGCCGGAAAACAGCCAATGTGGTGCTCGGGAATGCATTTTCGGTCCAAGAGGGAATAGTCGTTGATACTCATGTCGCGCGTTTGGCAAAACGGCTCAAACTTACGGCAAAGAATGAGCCCAAAAAAATAGAGGAGGATCTCATGCGGCTGGTTCCTCGGACGCAATGGACAGACTTCAGCCACTGGTTGATCTGGCACGGCCGCCGTAGATGTTATGCACGGAACCCGGATTGCCCGCACTGTGAAATCAGCTCGTTGTGTCCAAGCTGCGGGAAGTTTATGAAGGGATCGCGGTCCAAAACGGAGCCTGCCTCTCCGAAAAAAGCGATTGCTTAGAATTGGTCCAGAGAGGAAGCTTTTACTTCCTCTCTGGACCAATTCTCTATGAGTTCAAAACTCCTCGATGGAAAGATCGGTGTCGTGTTTGGCGTGGCGAACAAGCGCAGCATAGCCTGGGCGATCGCCCAGGCCTGGTCAGCCGCAGGCGCCAAGCTGATTTTCAACTATCAGGGTGAGCGCTTGAAAGAGAATGTCGAAGATCTGGTGTCGACCTTTGGAAGGGATATCCCCCTTTACGGCTGTGACGTGACGAGCGACTCGGAGATCTTTCAGTTTTTCCAGCATGTTCGAAACCACACCGACAGGGTTGATCTCATGTTGCACTCGGTGGCATTTGCGCCAAGGGAAGCCCTGGAAGGAGACTTTCTGAGCACTTCGCGCGAAGCCTTTCTTTTGGCTCACAACATCAGCGCATACTCTCTGCTTGGACTTGCCAGGGAAGCCGCTTCATTGATGACGAATGGAGGGAGTATAATTTCAATGACCTACTACGGCGCTGAAAAAGTGGTTCCTCATTACAATGTTATGGGAGTCGCAAAAGCCAGTCTCGAAGCTACTACTCGCTACCTGGCCTACGATCTCGGTCCCAGGAAGATTCGAGTAAACTGTATTAGCGCAGGTCCGGTGCAAACGCTTTCTGCTCGAGGAATTGCCGGCTTTACCTCGATGCTCAAACACTATCAGGAACGCGCGCCTCTGAAACGAAGTTGTGATCCGGCTGAGCTTGGACACACCGGCGTGTTCCTCGCAAGCGATGGCGCATCCGCAATCACAGGCCAAGTGATCTACGTCGACGGCGGATATCAGATTATGGGGATGTAGCATGGCGGGATAGGATGCACTTCCTCCTTCGCACAGCCTCCGGCGGACAAGCCCCGGCGTCCCCGTGGCAGTTACATCTCAATGGACCTCTATCTTGAATTAGTTTCGCTTCTTGGTTCGGACATCGTGTCTCGCGACCCAGCCAAGCTTGAGGAGAACAGCCATGACAAGTGGTTTGCCAGTCACTTACCTGACGTGGTTGTCGAGCCGACCCGTACCGAACAGGTATCGCGCCTCCTCCATTTCGCGAGCCGCTGGCAGATCCCAGTCACGGCGCGCGGGGCCGGGTACGGTTACGTAGGCGGCTGTGTGCCCGCAAAGGGTGGGATAGCCCTCTCTTTGGCGAGGATGAATCAGATCAAAGAGATCGCAGCCGCGGACGGTGTCGCTGTAGTCGAGCCAGGGGTCATCACCGGCGATTTACAACGTGAGGTGAGAAAATATGGGCTATTGTATCCGCCAGATCCGGCAAGCCTGAAGAACAGCTCAGTCGGCGGGAATATCGCGACGAATGCAGGCGGCCCACGTTGCCTGAAATACGGCGTAACCAGGCATTACGTCCTGGGCCTCGAAGTTGTTTTGGCCAGCGGCACTGTCGTGCAAGTCGGTGGACGAACTCATAAAAACAAGACAGGGTTCGATCTTGTCGGGCTTTTTGTCGGGTCTGAAGGGATGCTCGGGATTGTAACCGAAGCCACGCTCCGCCTATTGCCCCTTCCACCTGCGCGGGGTTCGATCTCAGCAAGCTTTCGCTCTATCGAGGACGCCGCGACGGCTGTCCAAGAAATCTTGTTGGAAGGCTATTTGCCTTCGGCGTTGGAGATTGCAGACCGGTTCACTCTGGAGGCTGCCCGCCGGCATCTGGCCCATCAGATCGTGCCGCAGGGCGAGGCGCATCTCCTGATCGATCTGGACGGGCACGAGATTCCCGTGCGGTCTCAGATCGAGGTGCTATTGGGCCTTCTCACGTCCCTCGGTGCATTGACCCTGGAGTCAGCGTTCGGTGAAGAACCTGCTGAGCAGCTCTGGGAGCTCAGGCGAGGTTTCTCTGAATCCCTGAAAGCAACCGGACTCACCAAGCTAAATGAAGACGTCACTGTTCCGCGGGGGAAATTGGTCGAGTTAATGCGGTTTGCGGGGGGGCTGAAGGACAGATATGGGTTTCCAGTAGCCTGTTTCGGGCACGCTGGCGACGGAAATATCCACGTAAATATCATGGTGCCGGATGTGAGCAATCCGGAAGTCGGCGAGAGGGCGGAACGCGCTCTAGACGATCTTTTTCGATATGTGATCGCCTCCGGAGGGGCGATCACCGGTGAGCACGGGATCGGATTGGCCAAAAAGCGCTGGTGGTCCCAAGCGGTATCGAGCGAGTCAATAGAGTTGCATCAGACCGTCAAGCGGGCTCTGGATCCAGGGGGAATTTTAAATCCAGGGAAATTTCTGTAAAATCTTTCGGACTTTGCGTGTGAGGTCCTAGATGTAACAGTCAGGCCGTGTCCTAAGACTCCATATCCAAACCCCCAAAGCCTTAATTTATTATGCCAAGATACGGAATACACGCCTTCACCCTTGACGGCGACTGGAACAACCAGATCGCTCCCAAGGTTATCGCTCAAGCCGCTGAGCTCGGATTCGACTTTCTAGAAATCCCGATCTTAAAACCTGACCAGTTTGACTCTGCGATCGTTGCCCGGGCGCTGCGAGAAAACGCGATCGAAGGTGTCGCCTCGCTCTGCCTACCGAAAGACGCTCATTTGCCGTTCAATCCCTCAGGCGCGCTCACGTTTCTGAAGAAAGCGGTCGATCGCGTCACGGAATTCGGAGGTAAACAGCTACTCGGCTGCATCTACTGCAATTTAGGCACGTTAACCAAAGCTCCGCCTACGGAGGAGGAATACCAGAAGGTCGCCGACGTGCTGGGGGAGCTGCATCACTATGCGACGGCGCGAGCGGTGCAATTAGGCATCGAACCGGTGAATCGATACGAAACTTACCTTTACAACATTGGAGAACAAGCCGCCAAACTGTTTAAGGCCATGGGCGTCGATGACATGATAATCCATTTTGATACCTACCATATGAACATTGAAGAGCAGAGTTTCAGTTCTGCTCTCAAGAAGGCGGGCAAACTGGCGGGTTACATTCACATGTCTGAAAGTCACCGTGGCCTCCCAGGCGAGGGGACGGTAGATTGGGATGACGTTTTCAGCGGTTTGAAAGAGGCCAACTACACCGGACCGCTCGTACTGGAAGCTTTCGCAGCAATCAATCCGGATCTTATCGGAGCAACATGTTTATGGCGTCCGAGCAAGTATAAGCCTGTTGAGCTGGCAACACGGGGCTTGAAGTTTCTTCGGGAGCGCGCAGAGAAGTACGGACTAGGGCCGGCAGGCGGCTAATGTCAATTCCAGAGCGGCAGCTGGCCCCTCAAGAGCCCTCGGCAGGCTTCGTGCGTCGCGGACGCCGGACGAGCGGTGGTTTCGTTTTGGTCTCAGGTTCTCCGGGGAGCAGGGCGTTCGCGTCGGCCTCTGATTTCATGAGCTTGCTTTCCCAAAGCTTCGATTTCAGCGCACAGAGCGCTGCGGCGGTTTCTGCTTGTTTTTTGCTCGAGCCTTCGCCGGAACCGAGCTCAAAGCCGTCCCAGATCACTTTTGCGACAAATAACTTTTGATGTTCTGGACCGGTTTGGGAAACAATTTCGTAGCTTGGGCTTTTTGGCGAGATGGCTTGGAGAATCTCCTGAAGCTGCCCTTTCGGGTTCACCTCGAGCGGCTGCTGGGTGAGCCGTTGGATATCTTGCAGCGCCTCATCCAATACGAAACGCCGGACCACCTCAATGTTGCTGTCCAGATACATCGCACCGACCAGTGCTTCGAAGGCATCTGCAAGAATGGAGGCACGATGCCGTCCGCCGCTGGCTTCTTCGCCTCTTCCCATCATTAGGTAAGTGCCCAAGCCGATGCTGATGGCGTGGACCTTCAGACCTTCCCGGGAAACGAGTCGCGAACGCAATTTCGTTAGTTGTCCTTCGCTGAAATGCGGAAACAATCGGAAAAGATGTTCTGTAAATATGACTTGGAGAACCGCGTCGCCGAGAAACTCGAGACGTTGATTATCGAAATGATGTCGTTGCGTCTCGTGGCCGAGGCTCGGATGGGTCAAAGCCTCGGCCAGGAGAAGCGAATTTCGGAATTTGTATCCGATTCGTTGTTCGAGGGGGTTCATCAATGCGTTGGTCTGAAATCTTGTCACAATACAAGAATGGACGATCTCTCATGCTTCATGCGTGAGTTAGACCGCCTAGAAACCCCAACTCCGGCCGTATGTCAACCGATCATCCGACGGTTTCCAGTTTCGCCGCTGCCGCCCGCTGCTTGAGACCGAAGAGACGCCGATCCATGATAACTTTTGCGGCCTTCTCAGGCACCATTCGTTCCCAGCCGGGCTCTCCGGTTTGGATCTTGTTCAGGACATCTCGGGAAAAGATATCCATAATCGAAGAGTCATATCCCACGATTGGGGCGATGTAATGATTTTCCAGTAGATGCGCGTACAGATTTCTGAGGTGTTGCTCGACTTGAAGGTTGACCGCGCTGATCCAAACGTCAGCGGCAAGAGGGTGCAGAGATGTGCCCGGCAGAGGGATCGGACATGCCGTCGGGTTAACCACGCAATACCGATCGTATGCGCTCTTGCGCATTGGATAGATATATAGCTTGATCAAGTTCTTAAATAGCCGTCCAAATGACTCAAGGATGCCGCCGTCGAGATTATCGTAGTATTTCTCATTGAATACCTCGAGCAGGTTGTTGATGCCCATGGCCACGCCAACCATCTGTTTCGTATAGCGGCGGAAATACGAAGTCAGCCGGTAAAACTCCAGATAATTAGAAATGAGCACATTGTTTCCAATGGCGGCCAGCGTGTCGACTCGGTCGAGGAAATCTTTGTGATCGATGTTTCCGGTGGCGAGCAGGCTGTGCATGGTGATCTCCATCAAGACCACCACATCGACTCCTTTAAGTGCGGGTTCCTGGAGAAACTGGGCTAACGCGCACCGCATCATATCCTCATTTACCAGTGTGACCGGCCGAAAGCTGCCGCGTTCGACGATGATCGCTTTTTTGTAAAGGACCTCGGAGGGCTGGAGAACCTCGCCCTTCGGACTGAACATGACAGCATTTGTGAGCCCGTATTCGACGAGCTTCAGGCTCATCAGGCGGTTGTCGACGTTCGCGAACAATGGCCCGGAGAAATTGATCATGTCGACCTCAATCCGGTCAACGCCCAGATTGTCGGCTAACGATACGATGAATCGGTCCTGGTCGTTGATGTAATAAAAGGCGCCGTAACAAAGGTTAACGCCGATAATCCCGAGGGTCTGTTGTTGCAGAATGTTCTCCTTATCCACCATCCTGACGTGGAGAATCACGTCGCTGGGCGCCGTATTGGGTTGGGCTTGAAACCTGGCTCCCATCCAACCGTGGGCTTCATTGGTTCCCTTGAAGCTCTTGGCGGCTACGGTGTCGGCGAAAACAAAGAAGGCTGTGCGCTCGCCTCGCGCCTCCTTTAACCGTTCCAGGAGTAAATTATACTCGTGGTCGAGCATGAGTCCGAGGCGCTCCCTGGAGACATACCGGGCCGCTTTGCCATAAATCTCATCGCTAAATTTCATGTCGTAGGCAGAGATCGACTTCGCGACCGTGCCTGCAGCGCCCCCGGCCTGGAAGAAGTGTCGGGCAACTTCCTGGCCGGCACCGATCTCAGCGAACGTGCCGTACTTTGCCTGATCGAGGTTAATCGTCAGGGCCTTCCGATTAGTCGTTAAGAGTTCTGAGGATTCCATAGCTGGCCTGCCGGTACTTTAACCTAGATATGTCATGAAGAACAAGTGTTGGCTGGCCCGCGAAACTGGCGCCGGGATGGATCAATGGGATCAGGTGCGTGCAGGGGTGTGCGCAACGTGTCCCTGGCGCTTGAATTTTCGGCAGGCATCCGTATATACCCGTCCAGTGCTTGTTTTTCCGGTTTCAGAAAGAAAGGCGAAAGCTTTGCGCGAGCGGCTGAACGCCCTTCGATGCTCAGAAAGCGATCTTGAGGAAAATTTTTTCCAGGGATCAGGCGTCGCGTTGCGGCATTTACCGACGGGGATCCGGATCCGCTGCTCTCAGCAACGCTGCCAAGCCTTGAACAGGTTTCTCGCTCGCCGTTTGCTTGCCGACGAACTTGAAGCGCGCCTCCAGAATAAGTCTCGCCACGAGGTAAAAGCGGAAAAGATCAGGGAAAGCAAAGGTAAGCCGAGACGCCCAGGCGTGCGGAAACACCTCGATCAATTCACGCTGCGCCCGTTGCCTCCGCCGACTGAACAAAGGCCGCCCCGGGAGCTTGGAAGACTGTTGATCCAGCTCGAGAATCTTGGAAAAGAGGAAACACGCTAGAACGCATCGCTCAAAAATGTTTAGAGATTTTTGAGCGAGGCAGGCCGTGGCAGCGCAACTCACCGGCTACGCCGGAAACCTCTTCCGCTCTTCGAGCTACGACGCGTCCGCAAGCGAGAAAAGGTCGCGCCATAGCGAACCGACGGCGGATCCCGCTGCTCTTTGGAAAAGGGTGCTGGGCTTTCTAACTCGCAATGAGCTCGTCGATCCCCCAGCATGTGCTTTCTGCGGGCTAAATCATCGCGCCCTTCAGGGTTTGTGCCTGCTTGAGCGCGGGAGAGAGTTTTGAGACCTTCTGCCGCATTATTTTGCCAGCCTTAAATTTCACCGTTGCTCTGGGTGGGATCTTAAAGCTGCTCCCCGGTTGATTGGGATTTCGGCCAACGCGTTCCTTTGTCAGTCGAACCTCAAAAATCCCGAAATTCCGCAACTCAACATCCTCTCCGCGCGCCAGGCTATCGGTAATCAAATCGAGCGTTCTCTGGACGACCTCGAACACTTGATGTTGGACAAGGCCGGTGTCGTTACTGATCTTCACAACGATGTCCCGTTTTGTCAGGTTAGCCATTAAGACTCCTTTCAAAGGTCCGAATTTTCATGGCTCTCATGGTGGCCTGCTTCCGTCAGCGACGGTGCCCGCAAACGTCCGACGCTGAGACTTTTCCGAACTATCGACGAGAATGCAAATGAGGCAAGGACTTAGTGGGCCATATTGCTCGGTAGGGATGCGCTCCTGCGCGATTCCGCCTGTTGCTTCCGGTTGAGAATGATCGTCTGAACGGGTCCTGGAGGG
>JAFAMB010000041.1 GCA_019233825.1 Verrucomicrobiota bacterium
TTCGATACGCTGAAGCCTAACCCTGGACTAACCGCGCACGCGGGCGGTCAGACCTATGAACTGGACAGCGCATCGGCGCCAGGCGGAAAGCGCCAAGTGACGATTCCCGCAGTTGCCGGATTACCCGTGGATCAGCAGGCGCTGTTAGGAAAATCCGAAAGCCAGGTATCCATCGGCTATTTTGTCGCGCTCGACGTCTGGCTGTTTCTCACAGTCCTGTTCGCAAACTTCGCGACTGGAACCGTCACCCAGACCGGAGCCGACGGTAAGTCTCAAACCTCCATTCAACCGGTTAAGGACGGCTCAGATATCCAGTCGAATTTTTTCGATATGTGGCACCAGGAAAATCCAAATGCCGATCTCCAGGACCTTCCCGGTGATCTGGTGACCGCTTCCGGCTCTGGGCTCGACCCTCACATCACCTTGGCTAACGCCGAGTTTCAGCTCGCCCGGGTCGCCTCGAAGTGGGCCGCGAACACCAAGCTCGATGCGGCAGTTGTCCGCAACGAGATTGACCAGATTTTGCAACATAATGCTTCTGCCCCGTTCGGGGGGCTGGCAGGCGAAAAACTGGTCAACGTCCTGGAAGTTAACCTGGAGCTTTGTAAGCGATACGGAGTCCCCAAGGTAGGGTAGGGTTGCGCTGCTGGTTGCGCTCCCGCGTCGGATAGGGTCGCGCTCTCGCGCGACCGGGCTTGAACGACCCAAAATTGTTACGCGGGCAACGCCCGGTCACGCGTGGAGCGTGACCCTACCATCCCCGCGAAGCGGGGCTAAAGCTTTTTCTTTCGGCGGTACAACGTGGCCGGATCGATGCCCAGGACTCCGGCGGCTTCATCGATGGTCCGCGAATTGGCAATCACTTTGCGGATATGTTCGTTCTCAATTTCTTCTAGAGTGACACTGCCGCCGACGCGCAACTCGGACCGGGGCTGGATGATCTCGGCCAAATCGTCTGCGCCCACTTCATCTCCCGCTCCAAGGATCACAGCTCGTTCGATGAGATTCCGCAGTTCACGGAGATTGCCCGGCCAATTGTTCGATCTCATCGTTTCAAGTGCGGCCGGGGAGAATCCGCGAAATTGTTTGCCTGCCCGATGGGCAAAAAAATCGAGATGGCGCTTTGCAATCCGTTCCAGGTCCTGAAGACGTTCACGCAACGGCGGCAGACGGAGCGAAATAACATTGAGCCGATAGTAAAGGTCTTCGCGGAATCGTCCCTCCTGGACAGCTAGGGCTAGGTCCCGGTTCGTCGCAGAAATGACTCGCACGTTCGCTCGGCGCGGTTTGGCCTCGCCGACGCGCTCGTATTCGCGCTCTTGCAGCAGGCGGAGCAGCTTCGATTGGATTTCCACCGGGAGATCCCCGATTTCATCCAGCAACAGCGTCCCACCATCCGCGGCCGCCACTTTCCCCGCAGTATCCGCTAGGGCGCCGGTGAACGCTCCTTTGACGTGACCGAAAAGTTCGCTCTCCAGAAGTTCACGCGAAAGGCTCGGGCAACTGACGGTGACAAAGGCGGCCCCTCGGCGGGGGCTGCGCGCATGCATCGCTCTTGCCAAAACGCTCTTGCCAGTGCCGCTTTCTCCCAGAATAAGAACGGTGGCATCACTGTTTGCCGCCTTAAACGCCCTGTCGATCACCGTCTGCATACCGGGCGAATCAGTGGATAAATCGACCTCGGGCGATTCGGAATTGAGCTGCGATTCCAGCTCTAAGACTCTATTTTCCAGCCGCTTGGTTCGTTCAATCTTGGCCAGCACCTGGCGGACTTGATCCGGTGTGCACGGTTTTGGCAAATAATCGAAAGCGCCCAGACGCATCGCTTCAACGGCCGTCTCGATCGACGCAAAAGCGGTCACAATCACAACCGCCGCCTGGGGCGCCACCCGCAAAATCTCCGCTAGCACATCCAACCCGTTTTCCTGATGGAGTTTCAGGTCGAGAAAGACAACCTGAAACGCTGCGTTCCTCAGTTCTTTGAAAGCGTCGCTTCCCGAAGCGGCACAGACCACGTCGTGGTCCATCGACTCGATGGCCATAACCATCGCCCGCCGGATATTTTTTTCGTCGTCAACAACTAAAATCCGCATACCCTCGCAAGGCCCTAATGTGGCAACAGATCACAAAACCGCAATGGTTCCAAGCCGCTATCTGAAAATCCGGGCTAATAATTAATGGCAATTAACTTTGACAAAAACGAGGCGCTTGGCTTGACATGTCAATCCCGGCACTGTTAATCGTTACAAGTCAAGTTCAATCTTACCCGGAAAGGTTTCCCCCGATGAACTCCCCAACACATTCTCTTAGGCGAAATGCCATCCTCTGGTTCGGTTCACTGGTCGTAGCTTCCTTAATCGCTCCGAGTGTCTTTGGCGCCGGCGCAACCATCCGGTTTGCCGGCGATTCCGACGTAGGTGAAGGCGGGCGCTGGACTCGAGCCGTGGCAGAACAGTGGGCCGAGAAGACGGGTAACAAACTCGAATACATCAGTCGGCCTAACGACGCTTCTGCAACTTTACAGCTGTTTCAACAGTACTGGGCGGCAAAGAGTCCCGATGTTGACGTTTTCATGGTCGACGTTATCTGGCAAGGCATCGCCGCGCCCCATTCTGTCGACCTGAAGAAATATTTCAAAGACGATGAGATCAAAGCGTATTTCCCGCGAATCATCGAGAACAACACCGTCAAGGGCAAGCTGGTTTCGATTCCTTGGTTCACTGATGCCGGGCTGCTCTACTATCGAACGGATCTTCTGGAGAAATATGGCTACAAAGAGCCACCGAAGACCTGGGAAGAACTCGCCGAGATGGCGAAAAAGATTCAGGATGGTGAACGTCAAGCCGGCAAACCCGATTTTCAGGGTTTTGTATTTGAGGGAAAAGCCAGCGAAAGTGTGACCTGTAATGCTATAGAGTGGATTTACAGCTACGGCGGCGGCGTCATTGTGGAACCGGACAAAAAGGTCACAATTAACAATCCGCATGCGATTAAAGCGCTTGAGACTGCGAAAAGCTGGGTAGGAACCATTGCTCCGCCAGGCGTCACCACCTACGGCGAAGAAGAGGCACGAAACGTTTGGCAGGCCGGCAATGCCGCCTTCATGCGCAACTGGCCCTATGCCTACTCGTTAGGCCAGGATCCCAAGAGCGTGATTTCCGGAAAATTTGACGTTACAGTTCTGCCCAAGGGCGGACCCGACGGCAAAAATGCGGCCTGCCTGGGTGGCTGGCAACTTATGGTCTCCGCATACTCGAAGGCTCCTGATGCCGCGGCGGACCTGGTTCATTATCTCACCTCAGAAGAGCTCCAGAAGAAGCACGCCGTTGATATTAGCCTGCTCCCGACCCTGCCCGCGCTCTATTCTGACGCGGACGTCCTGGCCAAGAATCCATTTTACAAGAATCTGCTGGACGTTCTCAAGAATGCCGTGGCTCGGCCCTCGACGGTGACCGGCGCAGATTACAATCAGCTCTCGACCGCATTTTTCCAGAACGTGAACAAGGTACTCACAGGTGGAGCCTCGGCTCAGGAAGCAGTCTCTCAAGTTGAGAGGGTAGCAAAACGAATCGTCCGCTAACTTCGTTCCAAATCACATCGTAAAGTGGCCAGAGAAATTGATCTTCTAGAGCGCCAGAAACGCTTGGCGTGGTATTTGATTGTACCGGCTGTCTTCGTCGTGTTCCTGGTGATCGGGTACCCGTTGATCCAGGTTCTGGTCTACTCGTTTATGAAATATAAGCTTGACGGGGTCACCCCGCCAAGCTTTGCCGGGATCGACAATTACCTCTTTATTTTCTCCGATAGTGATTTTTGGCACGCCGTCTGGATTACTTTGATATTCACATTCTTCTCCGTGACCATCGAGTCAGTCCTGGGACTGACGGTTGCGTTAGTCGCAAACTCGAAGTTTAAAGGCCGAACCTTCTTGCGTGTCGCCATTCTGATTCCGTGGGCTATTCCCACAGTCGTTTCGTCACAGATCTGGAGATGGATGTTCAACGACATTTATGGCGTCGTCAACGTCATCCTGGCAAATCTCCACATCATCCCGCACAAGCTCGCGTGGCTCGCGACGCCGGCTACGGCCCTGCCCGTTATCATTGCGGTGGATGTCTGGAAGACTACTCCGTTCATGTCCCTCCTTTTACTTGCCGGGTTGCAGTTGATTCCAGCCGACCTGTATGAGGCGGCTTCGATCGATGGCGCCACCGGAATTCGCAAATTCTTTTCGGTTACCCTTCCCCTGGTGACGCCGACTTTGCTGGTTGCACTTATCTTCAGAACGCTCGACGCACTGCGCGTGTTCGACATTTTTTACATCATGGTTGGCGGCCAGGGAAACATGGCGACCGTGGCTGTTTACAATCAGCAGCAGCTGATCGCTTTCCTGGACGCAGGGGTCGGATCAGCCACCTCGGTCGTTATCTTGATTTTCATCATGATTTTCGTGGTGCTCTACACCCGTTTCAGCAAGACCAGCTTCGAATGAACGACCAACAGACCAAGGTGCTTGTACTGCGAGTGTTGTTTTATCTCCTCGTAGTTGTCATCCTCGTTTTCAATTTATTCCCGTTCCTGTACGCGCTACTTTCATCGTTCCGGCCGAGCAATGACCTTTTCTCAACGGACCTTTGGCCAAAAGCACTCGGGCTCGATCACTATCAGGCGGTCTTCAAGGATGCCCGCTTTGTCGGGAGTTTGCTGAACTCGGTCATCGTAGCGGGTTCCACCGTCCTGATATCGCTTGCGCTTGGGAGTCTATGCGCCTATGCGCTGGGCCGACTTCCTTTTCGCTTTAAAGGGCCCGTGCTCTACCTTGTTCTGACGATGACGATGTTCCCGCAGATCTCGGTGCTGTCCGGACTGTTCGTGATGTTGAAGGCGTTGAATCTCTTCAACACACGCCAGGGACTGGTGGTGACCTATTTGATTTTCACAATGCCATTCACGATCTGGGTGATGACACAATACTTCCGCAGCCTTCCCAAGGAGCTCGAGGAAGCCGCCTACGTTGACGGCGCGTCACCGCTCACCGTTTTCTGGCAGATCTTGTTGCCGCTGACGATGCCGGGGCTGGTCTCTACCGGACTTTTGGCATTTATTGCCGCTTGGAACGAATTTCTGTTCGCCCTTACGTTTACCGTGACGGACACCATGAAAACGGTGCCCGTCGTCATATCCCAATTCAGCGGTACGAGCTCATTCGAGCAGCCTTGGGGCTCAATCATGGCGGCCTCAATGGTCGTGACGATCCCCTTAGTGATCCTAGTGATGATCTTCCAGTACCGGATCGTCGCGGGGCTAACCGCCGGCGCTGTTAAAGGCTAGTGCAGCCATGCGAACGGGGCGCCCTACCCGGGAGCCTCGCCCTCCTACCGGGAGCCTCGCCCTACCGGGAGCCCCCAAATCTTTTTCCTTCGCTTTACCTTTGAAGGGTTGTCTGGTTCGTTGCATCGTAAGAACGCAGGTTCGGAGACATGGCATTTAAATTTGATGCTCACGAGTCATTATTGAAAGGAATCCTGCGGGTTACACGCGAACGGATCGATCGAGTCATTGCATCGCTTGACGAGAAGCCGCAACCCAGTGCGGAGTCAATTCATGAAGCACGAAAGGACCTGAAATCCCTTCGAGCGGTGCTCCGACTCGCGCGTGGTTCGATCCTTGGTGAGGTCAGACGGCGCGAGAACATATTCTTTCGAGATGCGGGGAGAGCACTGTCGGTTGCTCGCGATCGCCAGGCTCTGCTGGAAGCCCTCGAGTATTTCAGCAAGAGACGTCACCGACACCAACGGGCCCCGACCCCAAGCCAAGAGTCTATTCACCGGTTTATCGAAAAAATCGGGGGAAAAATTGGACAGGAAATGGTTGACGAACTCCCTCGCGACACGCTGAGACAACTCTTAGAAGAGCTCCGCGGGGCAAAGCGGCGTGTCGGTCTCTGGTTCGATGGGGTCCTATTACAACCAACGAATGAATGGGCGACCTTTGTCGGCACCGGGCTGCGTCGAACCTATCGACAGGGCAGAAACCTCGTGTGGCAGTTTGAGATGATCGGACCAAAGAACGCCAGCGATGAAACGTGGCATGAGTTGAGGAAATGCGCCAAGGCCCTTGGTTACCAATTGCGCTTGCTCAGACCAATCTGGCCCGGGCCGATCAACGTCTTGCTGGCGGAAATCGATCAATTGACTGACCGGCTGGGAGACGATCACGATCTTGCTGTATTGCGTGGAAGAATCCTGAACGAGCCTTACAACCCTTCGGAGACACAAGAATCGGCGGATACCCGGCAGGTTTTGCTCCAATCCCTCGATCGCCGAAAACGGAAATTACAATCCGACTCGCTCCAACTTGCGCGCCGAATCTACGTGGAAAAGCCAAGTCAATTTGAACGCCGGCTCGCAGCATACTGGCAGGCCTGGCACATGAAGCCCCATGTCAAGAGGACCAGGAATTCCAAAACTGCCGAAGGCGCCGATGGTCGGACCTCACATGGAGGCCAAGAACGGCAAAGGGCAGCCTGACGGGCCAGGAGTTGCAGGAGCTCAGGAGTTCAGGAGTCAGGACTCAGGAGCTGCAGGAGCTCAGGAGTCAAGGACTCAGGAGTTGCAGGAGTTACGGATACTTCTGCAAACTCAGAAAAGAATTGCAAATTCGGGCACTTTTTCACCGATTCAAGCCGCGTATCTAGATTTCTTGGCAGGCCCGCAGGCTTATCTCCTGCAACTCCTGAACTCCTGAGTCCTTCAGTCCTTGAGTTCTTGAGTTCTTGAGTTCTTGTTCTACTAGCATGAGATCATTTGTAGCGTTTCTATTGGGTATCATTGTTGGAGCGGCCGGGATGCTGTTTCTTCCGGAGTTGGCTCCCAGACGCGAACAACTAAACGAGGAAGTGAAAAAGCAAATGGAAATTCTTCAAGGGCAGGTGCGAGACCTCGGAGATCAGTTGAAGAAAATTAACCTTCCAAAGCCGGGCGAGAACCAATCGAAACAGCCTTCCGCTACGCCCTCTCCAACGGCGCAATAGTCGCCATTCTTCAGATATTGTGATTTCGGCATGGCCTCCTGCACTCCTACAACCGGGAACAGGTGTGCTGCTACATAATCGCGGCTCTTATTTTTCGCTGGAGCCGAGCCATGTCAACCGGCTCGAACCAGGAAAGCGAACGTCTCACACCTTAAATCCCGCCATGTTATTCAGAAGAGAAGTGCCATTCCTAGTATACGGCACAATGGGGGGGAGAAGGCCAACCGCAAACGCAAGCCGCCATCGTAACCCGCATCGTTGATCACCGGCTTTCACCTCGGGATGCACTTGAGGCACCCCGTTGGTTGTACGGTCGAACCTGGGGCGCTGAGACAAATAACGTGAGATTGGAAGCGCGTGTTCCTCCGGAAGTTGTGGTTAGTCTCCGGCAACGAGGACACGCCATCGAGATTGTGGAGCCTTACGCGCATATCATGGGCCACGCAGGAGCCATACTGATCGACTCCGAGAACCGGATCCTCTACGGCGCAAGCGACCCACGCAGTGATGGAATAGCGGCAGGATTCTAAGCTAAGGAGGGGAGGAGTGCAGGAGTCTCACCATTCGGCTGTCGCCGAATTGAGCAAATATGTCCTATAGGTCAAATAGGTCCTATGGGTCATAGGATCGCTTCGATGAACGTCGAATGGTAGGCTCCTGCAACTCCTGAACTCCTGGCAACCTGAACTCCCCGTTTGCTTCTCGGACCGAGCGCATTCATTGTTCCTGGTGAGTCAAAAGAGCCGAACGATTCGCCTGCGCCTTCTGGAAGGTCAGATTGGCCACGTGGCCTACCAGATCACCAAAGTCAATTTTTCCAATTTTCGAGAGGTCGATCCTCGGTGGCACCCCTCGATCAATGTGTTCCAGTGCGCTTCCTGTTTTCGAATCTGCGCCGAATTAGCCGGCGTCAATCCCGAACAGATTGAGATTGCCGTCGATTCGGGGCGTCTCTGGATTCGGGGACGCAGAGAAGCCCCTGAGCCCCTGCAACAGCAAGAGTTCGCCTTCCCGACCACGCGCAAACCCGTTCGAGTCATCGCAATGGAGATCGATCACGGCCAGTTTGAACGTGAAATCGAAGTTCCCTCGGGCTTCGATCCAGAAAGGATCACGACCGAGTGGGACAATGGACTGCTCTGGATCTACCTGCCACGGAAGGCCCACGCTTGAGTCGGGAGTTTGCCGCACTCGATGCCGAATAACTAATTTTTTTCGCGTATCTGTCCCTTAACATATCATGAGCTCAGAGCACCAAGAGAGGCAAGACTTTCTCGATTCCAGTTGGAGTAAGGCTCCGGAGAATAGCACCGACCCCGCTCCCGGAGCCGATCGAGCCGGCGCGGCCGAAGTGCGGCCGAACGCCGGCACCGGCCAAATCGAAGCCGGACTTACTCTACCGGTTCTGCCGGTTCGCGGAATTGTGCTTTTTCCCGGGATGGTTGTTCCCCTCACCATTGGGCGACCCGCCGCGCTAAAGCTCGTCGACTCCGAGCTGCCGGAAAACAAGCAGCTCGCCTTGGTGACTCAGCGAGACGAACAGTTAGACCGTCCCCAACCGTCGGACCTCTTTCGTATCGGCGTCTCGGCCCAAGTCCTCAAGTTGATTCGGCAACCGGACGGCGTCGTCGTGTTGATTGTCCAAGTCCTGAGGCGTATCGCGCTCGAATCATTTGTTCAAACGGAACCTTATCTCCGTGCCGTGATCCGGTCCGTTGACACAATCTCCCCGCCAGGAGATGACACGGAGTTGCAGGCATCCTTTAACAATCTGCGACGAGGAGCTTTGAAACTGCTCGATCTTTCGCCGGAGATTCCAGATCAGGCGCGAGCAGCATTGGTGGCCGTCGAACAACCCGAGCAGTTGACCGATCTATTGGCTGGCAATCTCGGCATCGATCTGGCGACCAAACAGTCAATCCTGGAAGAAACCGATCTATTGCGCCGGATGCGCATGGTGCAGGAAGCGCTGCAACGCCAACTCGAAATTGCCGAGTTACAGCAGAAACTCCGAAAAGATGTCGAGGGCCAGTTCTCTGACACACAGCGACGGGCCTACCTCCGCGAACAACTCCGGGCCATACAGCGCGAACTTGGCGAGGAGGAAGCAAATAGCGAGGAACTGGCTGACCAGCTGCGAAAGAAGCTTCTGGACGCCGGCGCGAGTGAGACCGTTCTAGCTGCCGCGGAAAAAGAGCTGAAACGACTGAGCCATATCCCAAGTGCGAGCCCGGAATACTCAGTGATCGTATCCTATGTCGAGATGCTGGCTGACCTTCCGTGGAACAAGTCGACCCAAGACAACACTGATCTTGAACGAGCCCGGGAGATCCTTGAGCGCGATCACTATGGCCTGGAAAAAGTAAAGCGTCGAATCATAGAGTTTCTGGCGGTACGAAAATTGAATCCCGGCGGACGGAGCCCGATCCTTTGCTTTCTCGGACCTCCCGGAGTCGGCAAGACGAGTTTGGGTCAGTCCATTGCGGATGCGCTGGGCCGAAAATTTACCCGCGTCTCATTGGGAGGAATTCGGGACGAAGCGGAGATTCGCGGCCATCGAAGAACCTATATCGGAGCGATGCCGGGCCGAATTATCCAGGAGATTCGCAGACTCGGGGTTCGGAACCCGGTGATGATGCTGGATGAAGTCGACAAGATCGGAGCTGACATCCGCGGCGATCCGGCGAGCGCCCTCCTTGAAGTGCTGGATCCGCGCCAAAACAACAATTTCGTGGACCGCTATCTCGATGTCCCGTTCGATCTCAGTCAGGTGATTTTCATTGGTACGGCTAACTACGTCGAAGGTATCCCAGCCCCGCTTCGGGACAGAACGGAGATCATAGCCATTCCCGGCTATACCGAAACGGAAAAACTGCATATCGCTCAACGATATCTTGTACCGAGGCAGGTCGAGGAGAACGGGTTGGGCGCCGATCAATGCAGATTCGAAGAGGATGCCATCAAGACGATCATTCAGGAGTACACCTACGAGGCCGGCGTTCGCGATCTGGAACGGAAAATCGCTGCCGTTTGCCGGAGCATAGCCGCCGAGATCGCCCGGGGCATTCACGCCGAGGTGACGGTCTCAGCCGGACTTGTGCGAGGAATTCTGGGAAATTCGGCGCGGAGTGTGCGAGAACAACGGTTGCCGGAAAACCTCGTCGGCGTGGTCACGGGCTTGGCGTATACGCCCACCGGTGGCGACATCCTGTTCATCGAAGCGACAAAGTATCCGGGAAAAGGGGGGTTTTTGTTGACCGGACAGGTTGGTGATGTCATGCGCGAATCAATGCAAGCCGCATACAGTCTGGTCCGCGCTCGCGCGAAAGAGCTGGAGATTGATCCTGAAGTGTTTTCGCAAAGCGATGTACACATTCATGTGCCAAGCGGCGCCATCCAGAAGGATGGCCCCAGTGCGGGTGTAGCCATCGTGACTGCGTTGGCCAGCCTTTTCAGCAATCGACCGGTCCGTAGCGATGTCGCCATGACCGGAGAGATCACTCTGCGAGGGGTGGTGCTACCGATTGGAGGGCTGAAAGAGAAGAGCGTTGCTGCGCTCCGCGCGGGAATCAGTGAGATCCTGATTCCGAAGGGTAACGAGAAAGATCTCGAGGACATCCCGCTAGAAGCGAAACAGCGGCTCCTGTTCCGGCCGGTCCAGACGGTAGACGAAGTTCTGGCAGCCGCATTGGTGCCGCAACCGAAATGAGCTTCCAATCAAAGATAGGGACACGCCTCGTTCACGACTTCATGCCATAGTGAATGAGGCATCGGAGCAAGGATCAGCACGAGGATAATCAGTGTCACATACCCGAGTATCTGCCGGCCGGGATCCAGCGGTGTCAGGTCGTTCAGCGGAGGAGCGCCCCGGCCCGCGATCAATAAAACAATGATCGCCCACATCATCAGACCCGGCCAAACGAATAGCGCCAGCAAAATCAGCGACCACATCGCCAGCGAGCTAATCGTCTGTCCAACCCGGCTGCCAAACATAGCCCAGGTCATATGGCCGCCGTCCAGTTGTCCGATCGGCAACAAATTCAATGCCGTGACCAATAGTCCAAGCCAGCCCGCGAATGCCAATGGGCTGAATCGCACCACCGCACCATAGTGAGCGGCACTGCCAAGCGAAAGTTTTGTGAGCAAAGTAAAAAGTATGGACGAGCCCACGGTCGCCCCGTGAAGAAAGCCGTGAGACATTCCTCCGCTGAAGCCAGGCGCAATCGCAGAAGAGCGCAGCCCAATCAAAAGCGCAGGCACCGCGATGACAAGGCCGGCAAGCGGCCCGGCGACTGCGACATCAAACAGGGCGCGCCTGTCTTCGGCCGGCGATCGCATTTGGATGAAAGCCCCAAATGTCCCAAGGGCGAATGGCACCGGAATGAAATAGGGCGGCGTAACATCCATCCGGTGTCTGCGCGCCATGTAAAAATGGCCTAACTCATGCACGCCCAGAATCAACAGGAGCCCGATGGCGTACGACAGACCGGCGGTAAAGCGCTGTGGCTCTCGCGCGAGATCGATTCCTTGATGTGCGGCCCCGGCCCAAGTCGTTGTTATGACAGTTAAACCGAACAGAAGCCAGTGGAGCCAGGGACGAATGGGAGCTCTCGGACCCGCCGCGCCGGCCGGGTTGGGCATCAGAATGATCCTCGCTCCGAGCTGGTCGTCTTTCTGAACCAAAGGCAATGTTTTATCTGAAAGCACCTGGCGTAGTTTTTCATAGGCTGCTCCCGCCGACTCCCGCAACGGGCCCCGAAACATCTGGACACCACGTTCCTCGGTGGCGATCCGCACGTCCATCACCTTACGGACTACGTCAGGTTGCTCGACTTCATACAGCATTCGCGGTCCTGTTTCGACCGCCTCCTGACGGCTTTGCGCGGCAGCTATAGTCCAGATCGAAAGCAAGCAAAGCATTATCGCAATCCAAAAGAAAAACAGGCTGATAAGCGCGTGACCGGGCATAAGAAGAAAGATCAACCATGGCAGCAGCAACGAGGCAATAAACAACAGCTGCAGAAGGGGATTCGTTTGCCTTTTCATGCTCTGGATAGTGACAAAGTAGACTATCGCCAAATCAAGGGCGAGGATGATTTGGCTCCGATTTCGTCGCGTTGGGTTCCCATAGGGAATCCTTGCACGTGTGCGCTTTTGCTTAGCAGACTAGTGATGCATCAGGCCGAGGAGTCCGACGATGATCAGATGAATGGCCACAATGAAATTCAGCAAACGCGGGAAAACCAGGATCAAAATCCCCGCGATCAAAGACACAAGCGGTGAGAGTGCAACGAACATAAATAATTCAACTTGCAATGTTTCGTCCGTCTCGACAACAGACGCCCTACGCAAGAGAATTATTCGATAGCAGGAAACTGCTTTGCCGGCTAAACAATAGCCAGCTCCTCAACATATTCGTTCAAAGGCGCAGTGCCATACGCATCCATTCCGCCGAGTAAATGTTGCACGCTATCGAAACCGCAGCCCTGCAGCCAGCTTGATGCAACCGCGCTCCGGTAACCGTTCTGACAAACGACAACCAATGGCTTTGAAAGTGACAATTCTGAAACTCGCGATGCCAGCTGCGCCAGCGGGATATTCTTTGACCTGGGAATCCCGTTCGATTTCCATTCGTCATTTGAGCGGACGTCGAGTATTTCAGGCTTGCCGCCCCGGGAAAGCGTAGACTTGAGATCAAAAACGTTCAACTGCGTCAGTCTGTGCAACTTTGCTAGTCGGCTAGCTTCAATGAAGCCTTCGACCTTAGCAAACCCGGCGCCATATAGTTCGAGCCGCGCGTGTTGCGCTTGCTCCGCTCGATCGGCGACGAGCAAAAGCTGATCTTCCTTCGAGAAAAAAAAGCCGATGCAAAGAGCGAAGTCGCGACTGGCCGAACCAACGTTGAGACTGCCCGGGAAATGCCCCTTCGCAAAGTCTACGCAACGCCGTACGTCGACCACCTTAGCTCCCGCTTTGAACTTGGCCTTCAAGCCTTCCTCCCTTACTCGCGCAAGCCGCGGAACACGATGCGGCCATGCCGCGTGAGCATGTTCCTTTACATACAATCTTTTGAAAAACATCTTCGCAAATCTCCTTCGCACCGATTGAGCTGTAGCACGGATCAGCGAGCTTGACCACCATCTGTGCCTTACCCATTCGGGTGAGATTGGAGTTGCAGGAGTTCAGGAGTCAGGAGGTTCAGGAGTCAGGAGTTCGGGAGTGCAGGAGTCTAAGATTTCTCTGCAGATAGGAAATCCGGGGGTTACAAGGTTTATCTTCTGAGCTCCCGTAACTCGTGGCTCCTGACTTCTGCCCTCCTGCCTCCTGAACTCCTGCAACTCCTGAACTCCTGCACCTCCTGAACTCCTGCACCTCCTGAACTCCTGCAACTCCTGCAACTCCTGCACCTCCTGAACTCCTGAACTCCTGACTCCTGAACTCCTCATCCTTGCGGCCCCTTTTTCTCGAGATCAACCAGATGCACTGCGAGTTCTTGTCGATCAAATGTAACTTTTGCCATTGAGACCGGAAGGCGAAAACGCCGAGGACCGATGCTGCCGGGGTTAACGTATAAAACGTCATGCCGGCGATCGATCCGAGGTTGATGCGAATGCCCGTGAACGATCATCTCGATTCCGGCAGTCGCCGGATCGAGGTCAAGCTGGCACAGGTCGTGCAGAACGTAGATCAGGTGATCATTGACGGACACCGCCTCTGTGAGTGGGAGATCGATCAGTTCACTATCCACATTTCCGCGAACGGCAATCACGGGCGCAAATGCTTCGAGACGCTCAAGCACACCGCGAGATCCCAGATCACCGGCGTGAATGATCAGGTCCACATCCTGCAGAGCAGCCGTCACCGAGTCGCGCAAGAGCCCGTGCGAATCGGAAACAATTGCGAGGCATTTAACAGAATCAAATGTAAATGTCCGAGCTTTCATTTACGCCGACCACCCGCCGTCGATGATGTGAACCTGTCCGGTTGTGTACGCCGACTCGTCCGAAGCGAGGTAGGTAATTAGGTGCGCGATTTCCTCCGCTCTGCCCAAACGCCCCATCGGCTGGCGCGTAATAAATGCTCTGCGCACCTCCTCCTCCGTGCGCCCGGTGCCTGCAGCCTCAGCCCGGATCCGCTCGTCAAGTGACGGAGTTTGCACAGTTCCGGGGCAGATCGCGTTGCACCGGATTCCCTGTCCCACGAAATCGCTAGCGACGGATTTCGTCAACCCGATGACAGCGGCCTTGGTCACGCTGTAGACAAACCGGTTGGGTACCCCCTTCACGCTTGAGGCAACGGAAGACATATTGATAATCGATCCATTTCCCTGTGCGAGCATGCCGGGCAGAAACGCCCGGATAAGGTGGTACATGGATCGGACGTTCAGGTTGAATGCGAAATCCCAATCTTGTTCCGTACACTGGAGAATCGTTCCGCTATGCACAAAGCCTGCGCAATTGAACAGCACGTCAATCGTCCCCATTTCAGCCGCAAACCGTTGAATCGCCGCCCGGTCCGTAACATCGAGTTTGCGGGCCGTTACCTCGGGAATCGCCGACACGGCCGACTCATCGATATCGGTCGCCATAACCTTGGCACCCTCACGAACAAACATCTCGGCCGTCGCCCGGCCAATTCCGCTGCCGGCACCGGTTACTACCGCGGTTTTCCCGGCAATTCGATTAGCCATTGTTGTTACCCATTTTATTAGCAGTCACGCTTCCGTTATACACAGATTGTTCACCGATGAAAACAAGCACTGGCACTCTCGGCAGGCTCACTCTCGGCAAGTCTGCTCGACCTACGATCACGTCTTCTATTCTGACCGGAATCGCCCTGGTTCTTGTGCTGTGGTTGCACCTGCTTTCCGCCTTGCTGGCCGGCCTTCTTGTCTACGAACTTGTTCATCTGCTTGCCCCGCGGATTGAAAAACGACTGACGAATCGAGGATCCCGGTTGGTCGCCTTGGCTGCCTTGTCTGTTCTCACGATCGTCATCCTCATCCTCTTGACCTTCGCGATAGTAGCCTTCTTCAGAAGCGATACCGGAAACCTACAGATGCTCCTGGACAAGGTGCAACATATCCTGACTGATGCCCGTACCAGATTGCCGCCCTGGATCATTGATAATCTGCCGGGCAATACCGATGACTTGAGAGCGTTCGCCGCCGATTGGCTCGATGAGCATTCCAAAGAGGTTCAGCACGTTGGAAAAGAAGTCATGCATTTCTTCGTCCGCGGACTGGTGGGCATGGTCATTGGAGCCCTGATCTCCGTCCATGAAGGACCGGCAATCAGCCAGATGCGGCCACTCGCCGCCGCCCTCACCGCGCGGGTCTCCCGCTTCGCTGACGCGTTTCGGCACATTGTTTTCGCTCAGGTCAAAATCTCCGCCCTTAATACGGCCTTCACCGGAATCTTCCTGGTCGCAATTCTTCCGGCTTCTGGCGTGCATTTGCCCCTCGCCAAAGCCCTCATTGCCATAACTTTTCTTGCAGGCCTTCTACCGGTCATCGGCAATCTGATTTCGAACACGTTAATCGTCGTGGTGAGCCTGTCCATCTCACTCTACGTCGCAATCGCGGCGCTGGTATTTCTGGTAGTCATCCACAAGCTGGAGTATTTCCTGAACGCCAGGATCGTGGGCACCCGAATCAATGCTCACGCCTGGGAACTTCTGCTTGCCATGATCTTGCTGGAGGTCGCTTTCGGCGTCGCCGGCCTGATTGCCGCTCCCATCTACTACGCCTACCTGAAGAACGAGCTGTCGGATGCGGGGTTAATATAGACGGCCGGGTGTCAACGGCGTAAGCGAAGCGTCCCGCTTTGCCTCTTAAGAACCAAGCAAACCGGGACGCCGCGCCTACAATAGCTGGCGGCCTGGCAAGGTTATCCCAAAAGCGTCTCCGCCTTCACACATTTTTGAGCACAATCAATGGCTGAATCTGCTGATACAGAACTGCAGTAGATGAGCTTGTGCCGATAGCCAGGTCATCAGCAGCAGAAAGAGACAAAGTAGCAGTGCGGCCAGTCCAAATCCCGCCACCGGCACCGCCAGGTGTGCACGATAGAATTCTTTGAATTCAGCTTTCCTATTGGGGCTCATGCTGTTTTTCCGAAACACTATCGCCCGCCGATCAGCGCACGGCTAGTGATTTTACCGACGTCTCCCCGGATTCCGCTAAAAATTCTAGGGAGGAGAGTCGCTGGCGGCTGCCTCGGAGTTGCACGCACTTGGACTTTCCAAGGAACACCCCGAGATCTACCAATGCAGACGAACGCTTTGTGGTAAGATAATCCGCGTGCTGCTTTCCTATTTGCGAAGCTTCCTCTTTCTGATGCCGCTGTGCCTCATCGTTGACTTGAGCGCAGCAATTGAGCCGGAGGGTGCGTCAGACAGGGAGTTGGCCGCCAAAATCATGGGAACATGGCTGGGTCGCGAGATTGTCTCCGGATCCGAGATGGTCACTCAAACCACCTATCGACCAGACGGAAGGTTGGAGCGGTCGGCACAACTCACGCAAGACGGCCGACACTTCAAGATTTCCGTGAAAGGACGTTGGAAGGTCGAGCATGGGCAACTGATCTCGGCCGGTGAATCTTTCTCCGGTTACACCCAGACGGCCAGGGACAATATTATTGCGGTGACAAACGGCAATTTGTTGCTGCGAACAGATGCTGGCAGATTGATTCATAAGATCAGAAAGCAGTAGCCAGCCCGCAATCAGCTCGTCGATTCTACCAGCGCGTGATTTTTGCGGGCCAGGCGGCTTCGGACGGAGCCCGCTCTACCAGGTTTCACCAGGGGTCGAAAACAACTGGTGGACTGTAGGGAGGCATGTATGGGCCGTAAGGATAGTACGGATCATAGATGATAATCATTCTTTCGTGATGACGGCGAGTGGACACTCTTCTCGACCTGTGGTGAGCTTCTGAGTTCGCTGTGCGGTGTGAACTTGATCGATGAGAATATCTCTTGGCCGAACTAGAGGACGCAGTTATCTCGTGAACCTTTGCTTCCTCGTACGCGTCGATCGATGATTTCAATTCCGGATCGAGACGTCGCATCCGGGCAGCAACAGTCGAGTAGTATTCGCGAAGATAGGTACGCCGCGCGGCAGCGCTTGAAGAATTTCTGGCCCGTTTCAGAAGGTAAACAGCCCGGGGATTGCTCATCGCTGTGGATCGAATTTCGTCGAAACGCGCCTCCTGTGCCGAAGAAGTCCCTGTCGAGACCCTTTCAAATGAAGCCCTCGCCGGCTGCTCGGTTCGGGGCCGAGCCGGTAGTTCGTTTGATTCCGGTAAAACGGTAGGTCCGCCGTCTCCCGGGGTAGCTTCGGGGGTCGGGAGAGCAGGTTCCTCCATTTCGCCGGGATTTTGGATGGGCGTCGGTTGCGGCCGCGAATCGTCAGCTTCGGCCGTGGCTACCGCGATCAGCGCGCCAAGCGAGAGTATCACAAGCGATTTCATACCTCCGGGTCAAACGACAATGCAATATTGCCGGACTTATCATTTGACCGCAAGACACAGAAATACTGTGGGGAGCGAGAGCTCACCGAGCGAGGGCCTTTCTCTGTTTCGGTGAATGGAACTTGACCGGAGCCGGTTATTGTCCGGCGCCCGAGCACATGCAACGAACAAATCCAGGTTTTTCCAAAAACAACTTGAGCCGGTCCCCTTTCTCCGACGAGTGCTGCGAAGCCGTGGATTGAGCCAGCCAGGGCAAGACGAAGTTGACTACTACCTCCATTACCGGCGAAAGTTTCTGCCGCACACGGCGGTTTCTTACAGAACGCCTGCGACTTTTGCAATCCGGAAAGCAAACAGGAATGGCTGAACAAAGATCGGTATTAAAAGAGTATGACCGCTACATCAGCGCACTCTTCGCCGCCGAGGACAACGCTCTCCATTCGGCCCGTGAGGAGATGTTGCGCGAGGACATGCCGGAAATAAGTGTTTCTGCGAGTGAGGGTAAGCTCTTGCAAGTCCTGGCGCGGATAATCGGGGCGAGGCGTATTCTGGAGATCGGCACCCTGGGCGGGTACAGCACGATCTGGCTGGCAAGGGCGCTGCCGCCTGAAGGAAAGTTGATCTCCCTCGAGATCGATGCACGATACGCTGAGGTCGCCCGGCGGAATTTGAAGCGTGCCGGCCTGGAGGAAAAGGTTGAGGTCCGCGTCGGCCCTGCCCTGGAATCCCTATCTCGACTAAAGGTGACAGCTGAAGGAGCGTTCGACCTTGTCTTTATTGATGCGGACAAGGAGGCATACGTGAACTATTTGCGGCAAGCCATGCCGCTGGTTCGAGAAGGAGGCCTTGTCTTGGGCGACAACACTCTGCCAGACGCGGTCCTGGACCCGGCAGCGGAAAGTGGAACAAAGCGGTACAACGCGGCGGTAAGCGCCCATCCCGATCTGGACTCGATTCTGGTACCGGTACTACGCGGCAAAGGCATCGACGGCCTGCTCATCTCAGTCAAGCAATCATCCGCTCTAAAGACTTAGCTTAGCCCAAGTCTGTCACCTTCGGCCGTTGCCAGCACCTATCAAGGCTCCCTAAGAAAAGTAGTATCAGACTCAAAATCCAAAGATATGAGCCCACCAGGAGGCTACCCAACCACATGCCTGCAATCGAAATAGATACTGCGGCAAAAACCACACACACTCCGGAAATCCAACAAATCACCATATAGTGCGGCCAGGATCTGCCCCAGAACAGGCGTATCAGAAACAACGTTATGCAAAACAGGAACAGCAGATTTGAAAGAGTTCCGAGGATAAATGGCGCCCTGTCACCGAAGTCCAGCGACGGGGCAAACGAAAAAAGACCGCACACGTAGGTTACCTCCCAGCCGTCCAGCAGGTAAGTCGTGTCGTAGCCTTTGGTGGCGACAGCCGGAAGCCACATGGCAAGGAAATACGCGACGACACAGGCCGCCCCTAATATTCGCGGAATAAACATTCCGTATGGAACATGTTGCGCAGCGCGGGTAGTTACAATACACCGTTCGGGTAATTGCGTTGGCGAAGTGGGAAGCTCCCCCTCCGTGTTCTGCGGATTTTCGTACCGAGACAAGAGAGCAACGATCCCTACGATTCGGCATAGGCAATTGCTTGTGCGTTCGCCAGACGAACCAGAATTGGTTGCGGCTACGTCGGGTTGTGAGCGATACAGGCTAAACTCTCATCAAATGAAACTACCACACCCATTCCGGCCGGAGCTCGAAAACCTGCGCACGAGGAAGATCTCCATTTTTGTCAAAAACCTCCGGCGCGCCTTCCAGAGATACAGCCAGATCAATGGGGAGCAATGCGCCGCCTCGTCTGCTTACTACGCATTTTTCTCGT
>JAFAMB010000093.1 GCA_019233825.1 Verrucomicrobiota bacterium
CGGACTGGTGCAACTTTTTTTGGAGGCTCGCTCGCACAGCCGGCACCCGGGGGCTGGTCTTGCCTTTCAAGGATTCTCATCAAATCCTCGGTCCCGCCATAAGCGAGGCGGCTGAACCCCGCTGTTCTACACCCATCGCGATCAAACCGCCGGATACGCCTCGCCGGTCCGGGGCGCCGCCTCGCTAGCGGATGAGTTCGCTAACACTCCAGGGATTGCGTGATCACAAGGATCCCGAGCTTCGCCTTTTGGTGATCGGAGATCCCGTCGACCACTCCCTGTCTCCTCCGATGCACAACGCGGGCCTGGAGTTTCTCCATCTGCCATGCCGTTATGGGCGCTTGCGTATCAACCCGCAAGATCTCGCAGAGGCGTTCCGCTTCCTGCGCAGCCGGAATTTTATCGGATGGAATCTGACTCTGCCGCACAAATTAGCAGCTGTAGATCTGATGGACGGACTTGATCCGCTGGCGGAGCGCCTTGGCGCCGTGAACACAGTCGTTAATCAGTCCGGAAGACTATTCGGTTTCAACACTGACGGCAAAGGACTTGTGGCTGCGTTGGCAGAGGCGTTCGCATGCGAATTGCCTTCGGTTCGGATTGCTCTCTTGGGCGCCGGTGGAGGAGCGGGACAGGCAGCCGCTCGTTACCTTTCTCAGCTCGGTGTCCCGGTGCTGATCTTAGTAAATCGAACTGTGGCAAAGGCCGAAGTTCTCGCTCACGAACTTGCCAGGACCTCGAAAACACACATCCGTGTGGAACGATGGGAAAATTTCCCGCAGGTCTGCGGCGAGGTTGATCTGATCGTGAATGCATCTTCCGCCGGATTAGATGGGGAGTCCATTCACAAGGCATTGCATTCGATTGAAGCGCGACATCTCGTTTTCGACATGGTGTACGGACCACAGGAAACCTCTTTGGTGCGCTTCGCCCGGGAGAGAGGCGCGAGATCCGTGGATGGGCTTTTGATGCTGTTGTATCAGGGATTGTTTGCTTTCGAGATCTGGTTCGGGAAACCAGCCCCGGCACAAGTGATGCGTGAGGCTCTGTATAAGGCGGCCGGCCGGTAGGGACGCGCTCCCGCGCGTCCGGGTGTGCGCGTTCCTGGTAGCGCGAGTGCCAGTGCCAGTGCCGGGCCTTGGCATGGGTCTGTTCCAGCTCGTACGCCAACTTAAGATTTGGTTTGGACCGCCGTTTATACTAACAGGCACCCGTTTCGCCCACTGGCACTGACACTGACACTAAACAGTTGTGGTTCGGCGGAAGGGCTGTAACGTTGCGCGGTCAATCGGTCATGGCATTTGTTGAACCACTAATAGAGATCGCGAAGGCTAGTGGGTGCTCGGACTTGGATGCGTGCCGGAACATCATTCAGGCTGCTGCCGAAGAACAGCGCTCGCTCATTCAGTCGATTTTGGAATCAAGATTGGTGGATGAAACCGGGTTTTTGAAAGGAGTGAGCCGCTGGCTGGAGATCCCCTGGTGGAACGAACCGATCACTGGCGTGCCGGGGCCGTTGCGGGAAAAGGTGCCGGCGCGAACTGCCCTGCGCTACCATGTTGTTCCTTTGCAGGAAGATGAGCATGGAATCTGGATTGCAATTTACGATCCGTTCGATCTGCTGGCCCGGCAAACTTTAGCGTCATCCGTGGAAGAGCGGATCCTGTACGCCATGTCGACTCGGACCCAGATCGTTCAGGCACTCCGTCAGGGATATGGAGTTGGGGCCGAGACTTTCGAAGCGATCCTTGAGGGTCGATCGGAAGAAGAGTTGGGCCTTGACATCAAACAGGAAACCAATGTTCTCGACCTTGATGACTCGGAAGCTTCGGTGGTTAAGTTCGTCAACCAGATCCTGCGCGAAGCGCTCGAACAGCGGGCGACAGATATTCACGTTGAGCCGCTCCAGGATGATTTGCAGATTCGCTACAGGATCGATGGGGTTCTCCATGAAGTCCCGGTACCGCCTAATATTAAGGTGCTGCAGGCTTCGGTGATTTCACGGCTCAAGATTATGGCGCATCTCGACATCGCCGAGCGGCGACTTCCTCAGGATGGTCGCATCAACCTGGAGCTCGGCGCACAACCGATTGACGTGCGTGTTGCCACCATACCGTCGGTCGCCGGCGAGAGTATCAGTCTGCGGCTTTTGGGCCAGGAGAGGTTTACGTTCGATCGCCTTGGCCTGGACAAGGAGGCCCAATCACGGATCCGGCACCTCCTGGCGATGCCGAACGGTATCGTGCTTCTGACCGGGCCGACAGGCTGCGGCAAGTCAACTACGCTGTACACGTTCCTGGCCAGTCTGAACACGAAGGAACGCCGCATTGTTACCGTGGAAGATCCGGTCGAATACAAGCTCCCGGGAGTGATCCAGATCGCCGTCAAGCCGGAAATCAACCTCACTTTCGCCAATGGGCTCCGGAGCATCCTCCGGGGTGACCCGAACGTGATCATGGTTGGAGAGATGCGGGACCGTGAAACAGCTGAGATTGCCATCCGCGGAGCGCTGACCGGTCACCTGGTGTTTAGCACCCTGCACACCAACGATGCCATTGGCGGAATCACCCGGCTGGTGGACATGGGAATCGAGCGATTCTTGGTCGCCAATGCCGTACGCGCATTCATTGCGCAGCGTCTTGTGCGTGTGTTGTGTTCACAATGCAAACGGCCGGCCGAATACGCTGCATCATACCTTAAGCAGATTGGCTTCCCGCTCGAGCATGCTTCCAAAGCGATGGGTACGCTTGGCTGCGAGCATTGTCGATACACCGGCTACGAAGGTCGCGCGGCCATTTTTGAAATCTGCTTGGTATCGCCTCGACTCCAGGATATGATCACACAGGGTCGTCCTGCGTCCGTGCTGCGCGCTACGGCCATGGACGAAGGAATGCTGCCTTTGCGCCTTTATGGTTGGACTAAGGTGATTGCCGGGCAAACGACTGTTGAAGAAGTCGTGCGCGTGACAGCCGCAGATCTCGAGATGCTGGACGAGTGAGTTTTATGCCTCTTTTTGCTTACCAAGCCATTCGTCGAGATGGAGGACGTGTATCCGGGCAGCTCGAAGCCCAAAGTCGCGCGGAGGCTTTTCGTAAATTGGACCGCGACCGCCTGCAACCGATCTCCCTGGTGCTGCAAGAGAGCGTTGCAATGAACGGTTCCCGGCCTGCGGAGACCGAGAAGTCCCTTCCGGCGCGAAATATCCGATTGTCCGGGAGTCAAATCATTCTGTTCACCGAGGAGATGAGCGACCTGCTCGATGCCGGTCTGCAGCTGGAGCCGGCCCTCCGGGTAATGGAAGAGCGCAGGGAACTCTCTACGATCAAATCCGTAGCCTCTGCGCTGCGCCAGCGGGTCCGAGAAGGAAGCAGCCTTTCAAGCGCGTTGCGGTTGGTTTCTCCTTCGTTCGGGGATCTCTTTTGCAATCTTGTTGCTGCCGGCGAGCTGAGCGGGTCATTACCCCAACTTTTGCGGCGGCAGGCGACCTTTTTAGTCACGATCGATGACCTACGGAAGAAGGTCGTGAGCGCGCTGATTTATCCGTCGATGATCTTTGTTCTAGGGATCGGCTTAATATTTCTATTCATGACCTACCTCGTCCCGCAACTGACGACGCTGTTTGAGAAAACGGGCAAGGACCTGCCGCTCCTGACCAGAATGCTGGTGCAGACAAGTGATTTTTTCTCCCACTATTGGTGGGCCATTATCGCGGGTATCGTCGCTGTGGTCTTTGGTTTTCTTCAACTGATCCGGACGCCCCCTGGCCGGCAATGGTGGCATAGCACCCAGTTGCGGCTTCCCCTGTTCGGATCGGTTTTACGCGGGCGATACTATGCCCAATTCTCGGAAACGATGGCGAATCTGGTCGCCAACGGAATTCCTCTTTTGAACAGTCTTCGGCTCATGACCAGCGCAACAAGTAACGTGCACCTTCGCGGCCTGATGGAAAAAGTAGTGGACATGGTTGGCGAAGGCGGGTCGCTTTCGCGTGCGCTTCAACGGGTGGGTGAGTTTCCTCCGTTATTTATCGACATGATTGCGGTTGGGGAGCAGACCGGTGACCTTGCCCAGGCTCTTGAGAGGATCGGACGCCGTTACGACAAGGAACTGAATATTAAAATCCAGCGCCTGACCTCTCTGGTTCAGCCGGTCGTAATTCTCATTATGGCCGGGATGGTCGGACTGATCGCGTATTCGATCATCAACGGGATTTTTGATGCTGTTTCCGGCCTGCGCCCAGGGTAATTGAGCCACGTTTTATGAGTCAAATTCGCCTCTTAAGCATGGATTTCGATGGGACCTTGGTTCGTGACTGGGCGCCGCCTCCGTACCCGAAGACGCTTGTTCGAGCATTGAACCAACTTCGGCGCAACGGTGTTTTGATGGCTGTTAACACCGGAAGGAGCATTCACCTCGTCGAAGAGGGCTTGGAATACACCGGATTTCCGGTCCGGCCCGATTTTGCGTTGACGACTGAGCGAGAGGTTTTCCGTTGGAACGGGTCCGTATGGGAAGACTTCGGCGGGTGGAATTCGCAGTGCCAGCAGGAGCACAATACTCTCTATCTAAAGGCCGAAGGGCTGCTCCTGGAGATCGAAGAGTATGTCGGGTCCAAGACCGCCGCGCGACGTTATTACGAGGAGAACCGTTTTTCCGGGATCGTTTCCGGGACAAACTCGGAGATGGATGATATCTGCCAGTTCATCGAAACGCAGCGTCTCGGCTTTCCGGAGTTCGCCTACCAGCGGAACTCGGTCTACCTGCGGTTTTGCCATGCAGCCTACCACAAAGGCACTGCATTGGCCGAGCTGCAACGACTGACGGATATCTCCAGCGAAGAGACATTCGCGGTAGGAGACAATTTTAACGACTTACCCATGTTGAATCTTGCGTTTGCCCGCTTTTTGGCCTGTCCCTCGAATGCTATTGAGGACGTTAAAGTGACGGTGCGAAACCAAGGAGGCTTTGTCGCCGCTCAAGATAGCGGTCTTGGGGTGCACGAAGCCCTGCGACATTTCCTCCCGGAACTTCCGGCCTGAATCGCTCGCCAATCCGGAGCAGAATTGGGACGGATGCAGGCTGTTGATGACCGGTTTCCTGCTTGCGTCAAAATTTCACCTGATTGTAACATAGCCGCCTCAATTCGCCCAGATGACCGACAAAATTCTAATTGTGGACGACGAAATAGATGTCGCCGAGTTGCTGGCACATCACCTGAAAAGCGCTGGGTTCTCTGTCGAAATCGCCAATAA
>JAFAMB010000050.1 GCA_019233825.1 Verrucomicrobiota bacterium
TCGACAAAGCGACCGCATCAAGGTGGCGTTGATCGAGCGTAATGCGGCATTCTTCGACTACGCTTGTCACGATGCCGGGTTTTGTCGTGCAGGAACCAATCGTGCAAACGCCGCTGTGTGTCGCGGAGATCCGATAGATCTCGGGACTCATTTTTGCTGCAGCAAGAAAAGCGTCTTTGCGGACGTTCATTGGAGTACTGCCCGAATGCGCAGCCTGGCCGTGAAATGTGATCGCGTGTCGCTCAACACCGAAGGTGCCCAGAACTGCTCCCAGCGGCAGATCCAGATCGAGAAGCACAGGTCCTTGCTCGATGTGCAATTCGATATAGGCGTCAGCACTTTTCAATTCGCCGCCGCTTTCCTTTGCTCGCTCTAAATCGATACCTGCATTTTTTAATGCGTCCGGCAGACGAACCCCATCCTTGTCGACAAGACCGCGCGCCTCTGCGAGATCGAGATTTCCGGAACAGGCAGACGATCCGAACAAGCTTTTACCGAATCGGGCCCCTTCCTCATCAGCCCAGTCTACAAGCCGCACTGTGACCGGAGGCTTGCCACCATATTGGTCGTAGATCCGCCGGAGGATCTCGACTCCAGCTAGCAAGTTGAGGCAACCGTCCAACCAGCCACCGTTCGGGACAGAATCAATGTGACCACCAATCAACAGTGATCGCTTGGAATTTCCGCTGAGTGTGGCCCAGACATTCCCAGCGGGGTCGGAGTGAATCTCGAGAGGCAATGATTGCAGCTTTTCGCGGAGCCAGGTGCGGGCGCGACTCCAGGTTTCGGTGAAAGCTACTCGTTGCGCTCCATGCTCGTCCCCCGTCAGTGCACGTAATTCTTTGAGCTCTGCAACCGTTCGTTTTGGATTCAGCATATGTTGTGGAAATGCCGGGAACGCCGCCATCGCCCGGAGCATCGACAAGCGATGCCCCCTCGGATTTGGTAAGGCTCGAGGCACTAGCAATAAGGATGTTGTCGAGAGTCGCTGCAGGCAAAGAAAAAAGAAATGGCGATGAGGTGATATCGCATTCAGTGCCTGGCGATGATGAAACTTTCGGCTTGAAATTTCTGCCGAACCATCCCAGCATGCACTTTTAGCTTTGCGATAGAGAGGGGAAAAGGAGGATGTCCACTCTAGCAATTACCGTTGACGGACTCAAGCTGCCCAACCCGTTTATCATCGCGTCGGGCCCACCAGGGACCAACCTGAACGTAATAGCCAAAGCTTTCCAGGAGGGTTGGGGAGCAGTTATCGCCAAAACTGTCAGCCTCGACGCTTCGAAAGTCATCAATGTCACGCCACGCTACGCTAAGCTGTTTTCTAATGATAAACAGGAGGTCGTTGGTTGGGAAAACATCGAGTTGATCAGCGATCGGCCGCTCAAGATCTGGATCGAAGAATTTAAGAAATGCAAAGACCGTTTTCCGGACCGGGCGCTGATCGCATCCATCATGGAAGAATACAGAAAGGACGCATGGTTCGAAATCGTGGAGCGATGCCAGGAAACGGGTGTGGACGGTTTTGAATTAAATTTTTCGTGCCCGCATGGTTTACCGGAGCGAAAAATGGGGTCCGCAATGGGAGAAGATCCCGAGATTCTCGAAGAGGTCTGTGGTTGGGTAGCGGCGGCAGCCAAAAAGCCGGTCTGGGCGAAGATGACGCCGAATGTTACGCGGATTGAGGAACCGACTCGAGCGGCGCTGCGCGGCGGGGCGCAAGGAGTCAGTCTCATCAATACCATACGCTGCGTGATGGGCGTGAATCTCGACACATTCAGACCGGAACCGAGCGTGGAAGGCTACACAACGCCGGGCGGTTACTCTTCCAAGGCGGTCAAGCCAATTGCGTTGCGCATGGTGATGGAAGTTGCCAGCATGGTGCGATCGGAGTTTCCAGATCGAACGATTTCGGGAATCGGCGGAATCGAAACTGGCGAGGACGCTGCGCAGTTCATTCTCCTTGGTGCTGACACGGTTCAGGTCTGCACGGGAGTCATGAAATTCGGATACGAGTGTATCAAACCGATGCAAGAAGAGTTACTTGCGTTCATGGAAAAGCATCAGTTCGAGACGGTGCAGGATTTTAAAGGAAAATCTCTCGATTTTTTCACCTCCCACGCGGATCTGGTTTGCCGGCAAGCGGAACGCAAAGCCGCCCAGAAAGCGGCAGCAGCCAAATCTGTAAGAAGCGATGCCGAGTGGAACAGTGAGTCGTTCGTGCGGCAATCGGACTCGCTTTCCCGCCCCTGAGTTGACGCTATGTCCTTGCTGATCAAGAACGGAGAAATTGTTACTGCGAGCGAGCGCTACAAGGCAGATATCTATTGCGAAGGCGAAACAATCACGCGCATTGATCGCAATATTTCTGCGCCGCCGGGCACCACCGTTGTTGACGCTGCGGGGAAATTCGTCTTCCCCGGATTCATTGATCCCCATGTTCACATTTATCTCCCGTTCATGGGAACATACTCCAAGGATACGTACGAGACGGGGAGCAAGGCGGCGCTTGTAGGGGGTACGACGACGCTCATCGAGATGTGTTGTCCGTCGCGCCGGGACGATACCTTGAAAGGGTTTGAGCTCTGGATGTCCCAAGCGGCCGGAAAGTCTGCTTGCGATTTTACTTTTCACATGGGAGTCACGAAATATGACTCTGCGACCGAGGCCCAGCTCCGCGAGATCGTGGGATCGGGAATCAGTTCCTTTAAAATATTTCTGGCCTACAAAGGAGCGTTTGGTGTCGATGACACGGAGCTATATCGAACGTTGGCCCTGGCCAAGAAGCTGGGGGTGATCGTCACCGCGCACTGTGAGAATGAGACCCTTGTAGCTGAGCGCTCTGCAGAGCTGTTAGCTGCCGGAAAGACAGATCCGGGCCAGCATCATGAAAGCCGGCCGCCATTGGTGGAAGCGGAAGGGGTTCATCATCTTCTGACGTTTGCAGAGCTGACCGGAACAGCGACCTATATAGTCCATTTGAGTTGTCAGGAGGCACTCACGGAGGCTATCGCAGCGCGTCAACGTGGCGTGAGGGTTAGTGTCGAGACATTGATCCAATATTTGCTGTTAGATAAGACATATGCCGAACGCCCCGAATTTGATGGAGCGAAATTTGTAATGTCCCCGCCACTGCGGGATGCGCGTAACCAGGAAATACTTTGGAAAGGACTTCGTGACGGACTTATCAACACAGTAGCGACAGATCATGCGCCCTTTGATTTTTTCGATCAGAAGGTTTTGGGCAAAAACGACTTCACCAAGATCCCGAACGGGATTCCCTCTCTGGAAGAGCGGATCAAGCTTCTGTATACCTATGGGGTCAAAACCGGTCGAGCCGATTTGCACACGTTTGTAAACGTCGCGAGCACGCAGGTCGCTAAGCTATTTTCTCTCTTCCCGCGCAAGGGCACCATCCAGCCGGGTGCGGACGCCGATCTGGTAGTGTTCGATCCGGACTATCGCGGCACGATTTCGGCCAAAACCCAGCTGATGAACGTTGACTACAGCGCGTTTGAGGAATGGAAAGTCGAGGGTCGTCCGAGTGTTGTAACTGTTCGCGGCGAGATCGCAGCACGCGACGGGCAGTTCACCGGCACAATTGGACGCGGCAATTTTCTAAAACGTGAACCGCAACACTTCTAACCCGGAACCCAAGATCTATGGACGCCACCCCCGCTTTAGACGCCTCCGCGCTAGATGTAGCGCGTGCCAGCTCGCTGTACAATGACGATCTTGCGCCCGTTCCTTGGGATCGAAGGAAGTGGGGGCTTGCCAGTTTCGCAGCCTTATGGATCTCGATGTCTGCATGTATCCCGACATACATGCTTGGATCCTCGCTGATTGGCGGTGGCATGAATTGGTGGGAAGCCATTCTTACGGTTTTTCTCGGCAACTTGATCGTTTTGATCCCCATGGTTTTGAACGCTCATGCCGGGACGCGCTATGGAATTCCGTTTCCGGTCTTGTGTCGCGCTTCGTTTGGCACAATGGGGGCCAATCTTCCCGCTTTATTGCGGGCGCTGGTGGCATGTGGCTGGTTCGGCATTCAGACCTGGATTGGCGGCAGTGCAATCTATAAGATCCTCGCGATATTTTTCCCGGGGCTAGCCGCTCCCGGAATGAGCACCCTGTTCGGAATCACTCTGCCTCAGTTCGCGTGTTTTCTGTTCTTCTGGGCAATCAACATGTGGGTTGTCTACATGGGAATCGAATCGATCCGATTCTTATTGAATATCAAAGCGCCATTGTTGATAGCGCTGGGGCTACTGCTTCTTTGGTGGGCTTATCGGACTGCCGGTGGATTCGGACCGATTCTTTCGCAGCCCTCCGCTTTCGATCCGGGCCAGGCCAAAGCGGGCCAGTTCTTTTCCTTTTTCTTTCCTGCCTTGACCGGGATGATTGGGTTTTGGGCAACACTGTCGTTGAACATCCCTGATTTTTCCAGATACGCGCGCTCGCAACGAGATCAGATGATCGGCCAAATGCTTGGGCTACCGCTTACCATGGCGCTCTACGCGTTCATCGGTGTCGCGGTCACATCTGCGACGGCAATAATCTTCGGACAAACAATCTGGGATCCAACCGATGTGCTCGCCCGGTTCAAGAACCCAGTGTTGTTGATTATAGCAATGCTCGCGTTATGTATCGCGACGCTTGCCACCAACATCGCCGCGAATGTCGTGAGTCCCGCAAATGATTTTTCGCACCTAGCCCCAAGAAAGATTTCGTTTCGAACTGGAGGGCTCATCACCGGTATTATCGGTGTTCTAATCATGCCCTGGAAACTTGTCGCGGATCCTAGCGGATATATTTTCACCTGGCTGATTGGCTATAGCGCCTTACTCGGGCCGATCGGTGGGATCATGATTGCGGATTATTTCCTTGTTCGACGCCGACATCTGAACGTCGGGGCGCTTTACGATGGGGCCGGCGAATATCGATATACAAACGGGATCAGTCTCGTAGCTGTCGTGGCGTTTGTGCTGGCTGTTTTGCCAAACTTGCCAGGCTTTTTTGTCACAATAAAAGTGATTGCTCCGACGTCTGTCCCCGCCCCGCTGGTCGCGCTGTACAACTATGCCTGGTTTGTCGGGTTTGCCCTTGCCTTCATGATCTATATGATTTTGCGGAAGCTCGCTCCGAACAGCTGATGGTTTCATTAGCTCCTATCCTCAGCTGCTTTCTGCCTCCAGGCGCTTACCAGCAATGGCCACAGGATATAGCAATTGGCGCTCTGCGATTTTCGGAGCTCTTCTAAAAACGAAAGGCTCTGTCGTTCCGTGGTCAGGCCGTGCTTCAGCGCGACCGGCAGCACGCTGCGGTATACAGCTGCCAACATCTCCGCGCCGACCCGCGAAGGTAGTAGAAATCCGCTCACGTCCGTACCATCGGGAGGACCGATGCCTGCTTCGATGAATAATCCAGGCAGCTTGATTCCCGTTCGAGTGTCTCGACCTGCTTCGTTGTACACACCAAAGAATACCTTCTTGAATTCGGCGAAAGCTTCGACGGGAGGATAGCTGTCCACCGCTGGAAAGTAGTAATCCTGCACAACAATTCGGCCTCCGGGCCTGACCTGGCCATACATCTGCCGGAGTCCCAGAATCGGATCGTCCAAATGCATGAGCAAGAGCCGCGCAAACACCAAATCAAAGCGGTCGCCCTCGATCTGCTCCAAACTCTCCAGAGTTCCCTCGATGAACGAGCACTGCTGGTAGCCTTCACTCTTCAGAACTGAGAGCGTTTCCCGTGGTGTTCTCAAAAACGACCGATTTCGAGAGGATCGCCACCACGCGCTACAAGATTCCCAGGTCGAGGGACTTACGTTTCTCAAAAGCCATTCTCGAAATGATATTCTCAAAATAACAGCCTTGTGACGAGTTTTGAGAATTTTCTCATGTTGATCGCGGGTGACACCTCCCACTCCTTCCCTGAAACGACACGAGATCGTTCACTACTCCAAGGCTCGCCATTAGGCCAAATATCAAGCAAAAAGCCCGGCCAAATAATTCGCAAAGTGACATTCAAGTCCGAAATCACTGCCCCGGCAATGCACCCTTTTGCCGTAATGCCGCTTCTGCCCGTTGCCCAAAGACCGGCTTTTCGATATGCTGAAAAGGCATGCAGGTAAACTTCACCGCCGAGACCGAAAAGAGGCTCAAGGACTTCGCCGCCCAGACCGGGCGCGGAACTGACGACCTGCTTGAGGATGTTGTTGCCGGCTATTTCGACGGCGTGCGCCAAATCCGCGAAACGCTCGACAGCCGCTATGACGATCTCAAAAGCGGCAAGGTGCAGCCCATCGACGGCGAAGAAGCCTTTGCGCGGCTGAAAGCGAAAACCGAAGCCGAGCGTAACCGTCAAGGATGAGCGGCTTTGCGCTTCACCCGGAAGCTTACGGCGACATCGACGACCTACGCGGCTACATTGCTCAATACAACCCGGACGCCGCCGACCGGGTGATTGACGAAATTTTCGACGCTATTCGCGCTGTCGTTCCCTTCCCCAATCGCGGCCACCGCCGCGCCGACCTCACCGCACGACCTTTGCGCTTCATTCGCGTGCGCGATTACCTGATTGGCTACGCGCCGGATGAAAAGCCGCTGTGGGTGGTTGCAGTCCTGCACGGACGCCGCAACCCCGAGATCATGGCGGCCATTCTCAGAAGCAGAGAATAGGTTTTCATCGCCGATATTGTCCTGATAAAATCACGCAACTTCTTGGCTCCGCAAAAACATTCGTGCCACCAGGGGCAAAGTAGGCCGTCCTGGAGTCTCAAATTAGCTGGAGGTGTACGATGTTAGCAGCTTTTAGCCCGAATCGCCCTCGCACGAGTTTCCATTGGCGCAGCGTCATCTGGCCGGCCTATGACTCGTAGCAAAAACGCGTAGTTTTCCAAAGCTGTCGCCACGTTGGGGTGCTCGGGGCCCAGCGCCTTTTCCCAGATGGCCAGCGCCCGGCGGTAGAGCGGCTCGGCTTCCGGGTAACGGCCTTGGGCGCGGTAGAGCAACGCCAGGTTGTTAAGGCTTTGGGCCACGTCGGGGTGCTCGGCGCCCAGCGCCTTTTCCCGGATGGCCAGCGCCCGGCGGTAGAGCGGCTCGGCCTCAGGGTAACGAGCGCATTCAGACAAGTAAAAGCCAGCTCGGTTAAGCAATCGTGCCGCCTCGGGGAACTCAAGACCCCACTCGTTGATTAATTCCATCGCCGCATGCGCCTGGGGCAGCAGCCGTTCGCAGCGCGCCCAGTTTGAAAACTCCACAGATGGAAAGGCACGCGCTATGGCCCGTACCGCGCGTTTCGCCCACCGGCGCTGGGTAGCCGCATCCATCCGCGCTTTCAAAACCGCCTGCACCAACTGATGGACCTCCAAGGTGCCGGCATTCGTATCCCGCTGCAGCAAGGAATACTTTAAGATCTCAGAAAGAGCATTATTCCACGCCAGCGCCTCCGAGCCCACGGCTTTCAATGCCGGCCCGAGTTCCGGGGCCCCTTCAACGAATAATTCTTCGGGGATTCTATCGGGGTGCAGGAAGGCGCAAAGCTTCAGCAGTTCGGCTGCCGCGGAACTTGCCCGCTCGATTTGCTCGAATGAAAGCACCCAGGTGGAAGCTACCGCATCGGGGTGATCCGACGCCAGCACGCCACCCTGCCGGAGCAGCTTCCGGGCGTGCCGGCGCCAGAAGTGCAGATAACACAAGAGCGTTTCGAACCATCGTGCACGAGTCGACGCCAGCGCACCACGCCGTCGGAGCAATTCCGGGGCGTGTTGCCGGTACAGCTGGAGGTAGTCCACAAGCCTACAGCCCGTTTCCTCGAGGTAGGCAGCGGCTTGGTCTAAGGCCAGCGGCAGGCCATCGAGCTGAGTGGCAATCTCTTTGGCTCTTGCCTGATCGATCGGGTCCGCCGCCTCCAGCAACGCGTCCTCTGGGATGCGCTTGGCGCGGCGCAACAAAAGCAGTGCGCCTTCTTCATGTCCCATCTTTTGAACCTCGATGCTCTGGGCGAGGGCGCCTAGCGCCCAGGCTCGGGTGGTCAACACCACATGACCGCAGTTACCCGAAGGCAGGAACTCACGCACCAGGCCGAGGTCATCGGCATTGTCGAGGACCAGCAACCAACCCTGATGCGAAGCCAGCCACTGCTTAACGCTATCCACCGTTTGGGTCGAACTCTGGCCACCAGGCGTCGGCAGCTTCAAGAGGCCCGCGAGCCTGATGTAGCCTGACGTCAGCGTTTCCCGTGAGGCGGCGTCAACCCAACACACATGCGTGTACGCTTCCAAGCGTTGGTGGGCGTACGCCAGGACCGTTTGCGTCTTGCCCACACCGCCCAAGCCGGTGAGCGCCACCCGGCGGTGCTTAGAGAGCGCCTTCTGGAGGTGTTCCAACACCGCTTCGCGGCCCGTAAAGCACGGGTTACGATGCGGCAGGTCCAAACGCGCCACCTTAGGGCCCACCGCCTCGCGCTCCTCTGTTGGCGGCGGGCCTACTAAGGGTTTGCCGCGGCTTTAATCTTTTTACAGATCGCGGCCAACACGTCGCCCTGCTCGGCGGGCGTTAAATGATCCAGCGGCCTCGCAATGTCGTGCGCGGCTTGGTACTTTTGGATCTCTGTCTCGTCATATAAACAGCTGCTGACGTAGACCCACAGGATGACCAGCCCGTTATGGTCACAACACCCCCCAAAGAACTAAGACACCTACCGCTCTCCTTAGCCCCATTCTTAAGAGGGAAGACTCGGCAAACTAACATATCGTAGTTTCAGTCGAGATCTAAAAATCGAAATGGTTAAGAGTAAACTTTCTCCCCCGCCCGATGGCTTTGTTAAGAGGCGCCTTTACTTGTAGGGTACTCCGTGTAGACGGCACCATTCGATGGCTCGCGGGTTTCCAGCGTGGGCGGACCGTCTGAACCATTCGGTGGCTACCCTGGTATCTTTTTGCAGGCCGAGGCCCTCCTCGAGACACCCGGCGTAAAAGAACATGCCGGTTGGATCCCCCTTTTCTGCGCCCTGCTTAAACAGATTCGCGGCTACTTCCGGGCTACGCTGAACACCCTCACCATTCATATAAAGTACCCCCAGGTTTGATAAAGACAGAGGATACCCTGCAGCCGCGGCATCCTCGTAATACTTCCGGGCCTGATCAAACTGGTGCAACTTCCGATAGTGACTACCTAACAGATCCATTGCTCTCGGCTCGCGTAAAGCAGCCGCCTCTTGCAGGAATTCGACCGCCTTTGGCACGTCCGAAGCCGTCCCTTTGCCAAAATAGTAACATTCGCCTGCGAGGTACTTGCCTATGCGGTCGCCGGTGTTCGCTGCCTGCAGGAAATATTCCAGCGCCTTACGGTCATCGACCGGCTGATGACGGTTCGAGTACAACAGACCGGCCTCGACCATGGCAGGGGCACTTCCTTTCGTCGCGGCAAGTTCGAACCATTTCATGGCCTCGGCAGGATCGCCCTCTTGTGAGAACTGGCCGACGATCAGCATTGCAGCGACTGACCCTTTCTCGGCGGCTCGAACCAGATCTGGTTTCGCGTCTGCATAGGATGCCGGATCTAATTTCCCTTCCGCGCTACGCAACTCGGCCAGCATGTTATTCAACCGTTTCAGCGGAAGCGGTCTATCAGGGTATCTTTCAATCAAATCGAGGTACGCTTTCAAGGCTCCCGGCCAGTTGCCCGATTTGCCAAGTTCCTGAGCGGCAGCCAGTTTTTCCTGGAAGTCATCAGACGGCGGCGGGCTCGGCGTAGGCCTGATTGGCTCCTCCGCCGGCTGGGACGGCGTTATTCCTGCCTCCGGAGTCGATAGCGGAGAGGTTCTTTGCTGCGGAGTCGGTAGCGGAGAAGTCTCCTGCTGCGGAGTCGGTAGCGGAGAAGTTTCCTGCTGTGGAGTCGGCAGGCGTGATGGCGTAGAGTGGGTTTCCCCGGAATGAACTGACTTTTGACCCTGGAAATAACGGTACAAAGCATATCCGCCAAACCCCAATCCACCAACAAACAGGGCCGTCAGCACGAGCGCGAAAAGCAGGCCTGGCATGGAAACTTTTTGCTTTTCTGAACCGGGCGGCACATGCGTTATCGAATCGTTCGGCAGCGACGGTGGCGCCGGTTGGAGCGTTTGCGGCGGCAGCGACGCGCCGCCCGAATGGGTGCCAAACGCAGGGGGCACGGCCATCGATTCGATCCCCCTGCTAAAAATCTGGTCGTCCAAGAGACGCGCCATCTCTGTCGCGGAGGACAAATCATCCACCAGGCCTCGGCGCAGAATCGCATTCCCTTGCTCGGAAAGGACAGCGATTGGTTTGTAACGACCGGTTTGCTCGACAGCGCTTCTTGGACCCCCCAGGAGTTCGTAGACCAACAAACTTAACATCCCGAGGTAGCTCGCCCGGGGGCCCGGACCGGATACGTGCCGGACCAGTGTAGCCGACCCTGCCCAAGTCGCAGAATCGGAAGCCGAGAGTGAGAAGTCAACCGGCTCAACTTTCACTCCCAACTCGCTCCACTCGGTGAGCGGTTTCAGGAGGAGTTCGGTACTGATCGCACTCTCCGTCAGACTGGGGGAAGTCAGATGCACCCCGGAAACCGTGATAACCAATTGCTGTAACCGGTGCGCCTGCGCGTGGTCCACCACCGGCGCCAGAAGCTTCAGCAACAGGAGAGCTTCGGACGGAGCCAACAAACTACGGATCCGGAGAATGTCCAACAAAGTGGGGCCAACGAGATATTCTTCGACGAGAAAACTTTGCTGGCCAACGCTCTCGAGGGAGTAAACCTCCTGCAATTCCGGTCGAGGCGCGCTCCGGAGTTGGTCGACCTCCTGTTCGAGTGCAGTGTATCTTTTGCTGTCGGAAAGAAACTCGCGGTTGAACACGACCAGTGAGACTATACGGTCATGTTTCAGGTCCTCGGCCAGGAACCGCCGTCCTTGGGCAATGTCGCCCAGGTCCTGCCTGATCCGGTAGCGTTGGGCCAGGACCGTGCCAGTTCCAAGAGATCCCGGCTTTGCCGTGGAGAACGCTTGCGTGGCTAACGTATCGGGCTGCTCCAGAGATTTCTGTGCCGTCCCCGGACGCTCTGTCAGGGTCGCATTCGCCTGAATCTTTTCCAGGCAACGAAGTGCATCTTGACGAACGTCGGCGGGAGTCTGTGGCCTTTTTTCCCGATCCTTCTCCATCATTCGCTGGATGAGGTCCACCAGACATGAAGGCAATCCCTCAAGCGGCTCCAAAGGCAGCGGCTTATAAAGGTGTTGACTCATGATCTGCGCCACAGACCCGGAATACGGCGGGCGCCCGGTGACCATGTAATATAACGTCGCCCCAAGTGAATAGATGTCAGAACGAGTATCGATAGCCCGTTCTTCCAATTGCTCAGGGCTGGCAAAGTGAGGAGTGCCGACAAAACCTCCTCCGACAGTCAATGTGCCGGAATCTTCTCCTTCCCGTTTTACGCTCTTGGCCAACCCGAAATCGATGACTTTCACCACCCTTTCGCCTTCTTCATCGACCAGCATGAGATTCGCCGGCTTGAGATCCCGATGCACCAGCTGTTGCTTTGCGGCTGCCGCCAGGGCGCGAGAGACCTGGAGGGTGATCCCCAAAGCTTCGACCGGACCGAGCGGGCCCCTTCGTTTCATATAGGCATCAACGGTTTCACCGTCGATGAATTCCATGGCGTAGAAGTAGCAGTCGTGGTCGGTCCCAAGATGAAAGACCGATGCAACGTTTTGATGGCGAAGGGCCGCGGCAGCCCGGGCCTCCCTCAAAAATCGCTGCCGAGCAACATCGCTGTTGAGGTAGGCATTGTTGATAACCTTCAGGGCCACAGGAGAACGCAGGTTTGTGTCGAATGCCTTGTAGGTGATCCCCATGGCACCTCTCCCCAACTCCCATAGACTCCCATCCTCGTGTCGTAAGACCTCGTAGTGCTGATAACGGTCGGCTTCCGCCATTTTCGTGAGACCTTACTAAAGCAGACTGCACCGGACTCGCAACAGAAGGCTGGTGGGGCGCGGCGCTACGATGCAGGCGAACCGTCTCGGTTTGCTCAGTCCTGCAGAGTGCAAAGCGGGGACGCTTCGCCTATTTTGCGCTTAAGCTTAACCCTCATGCAGTGACGTGTCCTCCCACGGCTCGGACGGAGCCTCGCCCTACCGGCCCTGTGCAGGCTAGTTGCCCAGTTCAAAATGCACGGGCGCAGAGAAAGCCTGTCCATTCGGAGGAGGCGGCAGCTTCGCTATTTTTTTACCCGCCTCACGCACAGAGTCGTCTACCACCGCGTTCCCAGAACCTTCGACAATGTTAAATTCAGTAACCGTTCCATCCGATTCTACCTTTAGCTTCACGGTGACCTGCAATGTCTTTCCGAGCGCCATCTCGCTGGTCGGCTGGTTCCAGGCAGCCTGGAATCGATTCGTGAGGATCCCGACGTAAGCCGATAACGCGGAATCTCCCGCCCCGGCAGCTTGGCCGTTGTCTCTTCCGTTTCCGCTAACTGAACGTGGCCGCGAACCCAGCCCGCCGGACATCTGATCGTGCGTTCGTTTCCCCTTGCTCTCGCTCTCTTGCGCCTGTTGAGCGCCCGATGAGGATGAGGAGCTCGGCTTTTCCTTCGATTCCGACTTACCAGGCGAAGTCTTAGGCTTTGGGGGACTGTCCGTCTTTTTATCCTTCTCTTTTTCTTTCGGGGACACCTCAGGTTTAGGACTGGATCTCGGTGTCGCCGAACGTGCGGGTGACGGCCTTGGAGCCGGTTTAGGCGTAGGCTTAGGAGTGGGTTTGGCGGTCGGCGTTGGGGTTGGGTGCGGCGTTGGGGTTGGGTGCGGCGTTGGCGTCGGCGTGGCCGTAGAGATTGGCAGCTCAGCTGCTTCTATTTCCGGCGGAGGCGTGGAGAACGGTGGCGTTGCCTCAGGAGGTGAGGGCGCAGGTTCTTCCCGCTGATCCATTTCTGGTGGTGCGAGCTGGTTTGGCTCTTCGTGCGGCGGTGATGCGGGCTCCTGGCCGCTGGTGACCGGCGATTGCGTTGCCGCGGAACCGCCTCCAAAAGCGCCGGGAGTCATCCAAACGACGTTGTCGTTGCTCGGTTTGGATTGAAACAGAGTAGCCAGGAGTAACCCACCAAGAAGTCCCAGGTGAACGATGGCAATGGCAACGAACGTTTTCTTGAAGCCTCCGTCCTCGTCTTGACCGCGGTCGTCTGGCATTCCTTACGGCTGGTCAGGGCGGGTCAGGACGCCCACCTTCGAAATTTTTGCCCGTTGAAGGATATCCATGACATCTATGAACTTCTGGACCGGCAACTCCTTATGCGGGCGGATGACCACAGCTGCATCCGGCTTCTGAGCATGCAAAGCGATCAGGCGCGATTCGAGCACGGCAGGATCTACGACTTCATCGTTAAGCCGCAAAACTTCTTCTTTATCGATCGAGATCGTCTGAACCTGGGATCGATCGACGGTCTGGGTTGCCTGACCACTCGAGGGAACCACGAGATTCATGCTGTTCTCCATCAGAGGCGTGGTGATGATAAAGATGACCAGAAGGACAAATGCAAGATCTAGCAGCGGAGTGACATTGATCTCCGTAAGCGTGTGCAGGGTATGCCGATCGGAAAAACGACGCATGCTATTTGTTGACAAGGACGGGCCGGGTCGAGTGGTTAACGTATTTGTGCTCGAACTCGGAGGAAAGTTCAGCCGCGAAATTGTCGTTCTGAACGATCAAAGAACGAATACTGGTCACGAGAAAGTTATATCCAAACATCGCCGGAATTGCGACGAGTAATCCGGTCACGGTGGTGATGAGCGCGCCAGAGACACCAGGAGCCATGGCCTGTAAGTTCGCCGAGCCCGCAAGTGCCACGCCGGAGAATGTATCCATGACTCCCCAAACCGTTCCCAGGAGCCCGAGAAAGGGGGCGCCGCTGACGGCGGTGGCAAGCAGAATCATCTGGGATTCAAGGCGCAAAGCTGATTCACCAACCGCTCTTTCCATGGCAGTGGTCACCACTCGCATCTGGGATGGCGTTATCCGTTCCGCAATTTCCAAACGTGCCCAAAAAGTGTCATCGACTTCAGTCGATCCAAGTAAATGGAACGCCAGCTCTTTACATCCGGCACGGTAAATGGAGTAGAGTGGAGAACCCTCAAACCGAACCTTCGACTCGTAGATTTTCAGAGGCTGCCGGTCAGAGCGAAATAGATGAAGGAACCGATCGTTCTGCGCCTTCGCCAAACGCACAACACTGATCTTTGTGACCATGACAGACCAACTGAAGATCGACGCCACGAAAAGTGCCGTTAAGACAAGCTTGCCCTCGAAGGTCGCTTCCGTGAACGCATAGACCAGTCCCCCGGTCTGAGCTGCTACCAAAGATGTCAACACCAGCACAGGATAGTATGTCGAATGCGAGAAACCGTAAAGGCAAAGCGTAACGGTAGAACGCCCGAGAACGCCGAAAGCGTCGAGAACGCCGAGAAGGAATGGACGGCGAACGGTGAACGATAAGCGGTGAGGCGTTCCCCTTTCCCGGCGTTCTCCCGTTACGCTTTGCCTTTACGGTTTCTCGCATTACAGGTATCACGTCATGTCACGATTCGCTTCGCAGCGCTTCTTTCACGCGATACTCGCGACCGGGCTATTGTTGGCCGGACAGCCGCTACACGCTCAAAATAAGTACGATATATTAGCTCGCACCCTACAGCCCTATGGGGCGCTGTTCTACTCCAAAGCGACCACTAAGGCTTTGGAGGCGGACGTCGTCCTGCGGGACGGCCCTGCGGCCGCAGCGGAGATTCTCAACAAGCCACTTCGCGTGTCTTTGCAGATCCCGGACAAACTCCGTATCGAGACCATTGATCCACAGCGTCGGATTGTCTTTTGCCGGGACGGACAAAATGTATGGGCGTATCCCCGGGACTTTGCGACCGGGATTATTGCCGCCGGGCGAGTCTCAAGTGGAGAAACCAGGATCCCGGATTTCCGCCTGCCGCTCAAAGACCAAGAGATTGTATTTATTCCTGCCCTCTTCCAGATTCTCCAGTTCGAATCCGGCTCTGATCCCGGCGGCAAATCAGTTTGGCGCCTGGATCTGCGCCTCATGCCGGAATTCGCGGAGGCAATCAAATCTGACAACTGGGTCGCGAGCGCGGTGGTGAATCAGGACAATTTCTATCTGCGGCGCGTCCGGATTAAGACCAACCGTTGGACGGGAACAGTCGATGTCCTCGCCACGCGTTTCGAGAGAGCGCTCCCGCCTCAAACCTGGAAGCCCGAAGCGGAATTGGCCAGTGAAGCGACTCTGATACCGCCGGAATGTGTTGGCTCGGCTTGGCAAAGGATACCGCTGGTCGCTATGCCGAGATGAGATCGGGCTTCATCGATAAGCTGATCGAGCGCATCCGGCGTGTGCAACCGGAAGAAGTACAGAACTATCTTGTTCGGCTGGCACAAGAGAAGGGCTTCCTGGAACGAATTTTCGACGCTCTGCAAGAGGGCGTGATCGTCACCGATGTCCAAGGAAAAATTCAGTTCATCAATGCGGCGGCTGCGCAACTGTTCGGGATTGAACCTGAGGAGGCCATCGGACGGCCATTGGAAGAAAAGCTTCGCGGCCTCGACTGGATGTCGCTCACATCGAAAAAGGGCTCAATCAGTCGCGATATGGAGGTCTTCTATCCGCAGCATCGATTCCTCAATTTCTACGTCGCGCCATTGCACTTGGACAAGGAGGTGGAGGACTCGAAAACACTGCGCCAGGACCTGGTAGGTTATGCCATCATTTTGCGCGATATCACTGAGGATCGCCGCATGGCCGAACAAACTATCGAAAGCGAGCGCTTGTCCGCTTTGACTTTGCTGGCAGCCGGGGTAGCCCATGAAATCGGTAATCCGCTCAACTCGCTGAATATTCACCTTCAGCTAATCGAACGAAAATTGCGCAAGGGTCCTTCCGAACTACGGAGCGATATCAGCAAACTCCTGGATATCGCGAAGAGCGAGATCCAAAGGCTCGATTCTATCGTCAATCAGTTCCTGCGCGCGATCCGTCCCTCGACTCCGCAGTTTGAAACCCACGACCTGAACGAAATTCTCGAGGAATCGGTGGCATTCCTGCGAACAGAGATTCGGGATCGAGACATCATTGTGGAGCTGGATCTCGATCCGACGCTGCCGCCGGTAGAGGTAGATCGTGACCAGATGAAGCAGGCGTTTTATAACGTGATCAAAAACGCGTTTCAGGCCATGAAGACCGGAGGGATTCTTCATATTCGATCCTGGCAAAATGAACTGTACGTTTCTGTCTCGTTTAATGACACGGGTGGAGGGATCCCGCAGGATAAGATGAGTAAGTTGTTTCAGCCCTACTTTACGACCAAGCCATCTGGATCGGGACTGGGATTGTTGATCGTACGGAGGATCGTGCGGGAACATGGCGGCGAGATTGAAATTGAAAGCAACGAGGGGAAAGGAGTCCGAGTGACTATCCATCTCCCTTTCGGAGACAAGCATATCCGCTTGTTGCAGGACCAAGAGGACGGTTGAAGAGGATGCGAGGCACAATATTGATTGTAGACGACGAAAAACACACCCGAGAAGGACTGCGCCAGTCTCTTCAGGATGATTTTGACGTATACACGGCAAGTAATATTGATGAGGCTTTAAACGTCCTCGGTGCGGACCAAATCGATCTTGTGTTGACCGATCTACGAATAGGTGGCGAAGATGGCATGGCACTGATCGAGCGGATTCTCCAGCGGCCAAGGCCGCCTATTTGTATCCTCATGACGGCCTATGGCTCGATCGCTACCGCAGTCGATGCGATGAAACGTGGCGCCTATGACTTCGTGACCAAGCCGGTGAACATTGATGAGCTCGGACTCAAAATTGCCCGCGCCATCCAGGGACGCCAGACCGAGCAGGAAAATGTTCAACTCAGGCAACAAGTAGATAAACGCTTCGGTTTGGAGACCCTCATCGGCGAATCCAGAGCGATGCACGATATCTTTGAAACGATACGCCAGGTGGCCCCCTCTCGGGCCACTGTTCTTATGTTGGGAGAGAGCGGAACGGGTAAAGAATTGATCGCTCATGCGATTCACAACCTCAGCAGCCGAAACAGAACCCGCTTCGTCGCGTTTAATTGCGCAGCGTTTGCGCCGCAATTGATTGAAAGCGAACTCTTCGGCCACGAGCGAGGTGCATTCACCGGAGCGATCGAGCGACGAGTCGGCAGGTTCGAGCAGGCGGCCGGCGGTACCCTGTTTCTCGACGAGATTGGCGAAATCGATTCCAACGTTCAAGTCAAGCTGTTGCGTGCACTGGATCCGGGAGTGTTCGAACGAGTTGGCGGTAACCAGAGCATCCGCGCCGATGTACGCCTGATCGCTGCGACCAATCGGGACCTGACGTCCTTGGTCCGTGAGGGAAAATTTCGCGAAGACCTCTACTATCGGCTAAACGTTGTGCAGGTTCGTGTGCCTGCCCTCCGCGAACGCAAAGAGGATATTCCATTGCTGGCTAATGCGTTTTTGAAAGAAATCTGTCGGCGTGACGGGAAAGCATTCAGGCCGTTGTCACCTGAAGCTATGGATTGCCTGCTGCGGTACGATTGGCCCGGTAATGTCCGAGAGTTAAAGGGCGCGATCGATTCAGGCGTCACGTTATCGACAGGAGAACAGATCACGGTCAAGGACCTGCCTCTTACGGTACGCGCAGGATCGGGGCTTCTTGCGCCGCGCGAAACTGCCAGCCAGGGCCTGGTGAACATCCACAAGAACGAGGTTCGTCTGATCATACGAGCGCTCGAAGAAAGCGGCGGGAACCGGACCGAAGCAGCGAAAAAACTGGGCATCAGCCGGCGCACGTTGCATCGGCGATTGAAGGAACTTCAGCTACCTGAATAAGATGGCCATTGAATCTCAGGTCCAACAGGTCGTTCACTCGATCGAACAAGGGAGTCTTGCGGGATTAATTCGCGTCTTGCTGGCGATCGTTGGTGTGATCGCATTGGCGCTGGCCTTCCTGTTTATCGAATTCAAGGGGCTTTCAGCCGCCGATGGCATCGATCAGGCGCAGATCGCTCGCGAGTTGGCGGCCGGCCACGGGTTTAGCACGAAATGCCTTCGTCCGCTTGCTATCGAGCAGATCCAGCGTGGGACCGGACGGATTCCAGCAGCTAACTTCCCAGACACTTACCACGCACCACTGAATCCTTTGATCGACGCGCTCGCCCTGAAGATTTACCCGAAGGCGCTCCAGATGAGGACCGGAACTGATTCTCCAGTGTTTGCCGGAGACCGTCTGATCGCCGCGGTCTCAGTGTTTTTCTTCGTCTTGTCTGTAGCAGTCACCTTCGCGATCGGGTTAATGTTGTTCGACCGTCGGGTGGCTCTTACAGGATGCGGGCTGGTTGTTGTCGCGGATCAGTTCTGGCAGTTTGCGCTCTCCGGCCTGCCTCAAATGCTGATGCTTTTCCTGTTCAGTTGTGCAGCTCTGTGTCTCGTTATCGCGATCAAAGCGAAGGCTCGCGGAAAACGCCCGCTCCTGACTTTTTTCCCTTTGGGTATTTGCCTCGGACTGATGGCTCTAACCCATCCCGCAGCTCTCTGGCTGGCAGCGGGTGCGGCCCTGTTTTGCGGCGGCTACTTCCTACCACGGGCTTTGCTCGGTCTGATTCCGGCAATCATCTGTCTGGGTATCTTTTCAATCTGGGCCGTCCGCGATTATCAGGTCACAAAAACTCCGTTTGGCGTTAGTCCATACGCTTTCCTGGAGAAACTACCAGGGCAGGACGGCGCCTGGATGCGCCAAGGGGAACCCGATCTTTCTGCAATCAACCCGCTGGCCATTCGAAAACACGCCATGGATGAGGTGAAAAACCAGTTTGGCTCCCTTTACCTCCTGCTCGGCGGCGTGGTCGTCGCACCCCTGTTTTTCGTTTCGCTTCTCCACGGGTTCAAACGAACCGAGACCGCGGACTTCAGATGGGCAATCCTGCTTCTGTGGATCTTTGCTTTCGCCGGTAGCGCGGTGCTGGGCATCGACGGGAAAACGGTCGATTCCAACCAATTCCATCTGTTGTTCGGACCGTTGATGGCGTTGTATGGGGTGGCCTTTGTCCTGGTGCTGTGGAATAGACTGAACCTGCAAACAAGGTTTCTTCGAACGCTGTTCCTCGGGGGGCTCTTTGTGTTGACCGGGTTCCCTGCTCTCCTTGGTTTTTCCGGAAGTGGCGTTCGGATAAATTTTCCGCCCTATCTGCCTGGATTCATGCAACTGTTAACCAGCTGGACCAACCCAGAGGAAATCATCTGTTCCGATATGCCCTGGGCGGTCGCCTGGTATGCAGACAGAAAGGCGCTCTTATTGCCGGCGAAGGTAAAAGATTTCAATAATTACTACGACTACCAATCCCTGGGCGGTCCTATTGTCGGACTTTATCTGACCCCGATCTCGCGGGATGCCGCCTTTGCTTCCAACATTCTGGCGGGCGAATACAAGGACTGGGCGGCGCT
>JAFAMB010000097.1 GCA_019233825.1 Verrucomicrobiota bacterium
TATCCCCCGGCGCCTTGGTTGAAGCTTGTAATTCCCAAGCCATAATGTCGCCGCGTTGCGCCTGTGAAAGTTGCCGTATCGCTTTCCAACCCGGTAAAGGCTGTTCGAGCAACCGGTTTAGGAATTGGAAATACACCGCCGCCCGAGACCTGCCCGGGAAGCGAAAGTTTCATAACACTAAAGTTAGCTCTGATATAGAATTGTGGGGAAGAGTTTCGTTTTACATAACACTTAAGCTACGACGAGGATATCGCCATTACCCGATCGGGTAATGGCATGGATAGCCTCAGCCTTCATTCGGCACAATCATTGCCGGATCCAGCTTTCCGTCGATGGCATCGAGACAGTTTCTGGCGGCTACCGCGTCCATACGCTGCGCGCATTCGCGCGTAAGCGAAGCCGAGTGCGGCGAGAAGATCACATTTTCCAATCCGAGCAAAGGATGATCCGCTGGGAGCGGCTCTTCTCTGAAGACATCCAGCCCGGCTCCTTGAATCAACCCCGTTTGCAAGGCGTTCAGCAGTGCTTCCTCGTCAATCACCCCGCCGCGGGCGGTAGAAATGATGTATGCGGTCGACTTCATCGCTGCCAGTTCCTTTCGCCCGATCATACCCGTGGTCCCCGGGGTCAACGGCACGTGCACACTTAGGAAATCGCAGGTAGCCAATCCGGACATGAGATCCTTGATCGCCCCCACACGAAATTCTTCGAATACCGACTCCGGCACTAATGGATCATACGCTACGACCCGCATCTCAAAGGCCGCTGCGCGAGCAGCCACAGCACGGCCGATACGGCCAAAGCCGATCAAGAGCATGGTCTTTCCAAGCAAATCCATCGCCACCAGACTTTCTCGAAACCGCCAGTTACCGGCCCTGGTGGCGCGATCATAGGCAATCGTCTTCCTGGCCAGCGCAAGCATGAAACCGAACGCGTGCTCGGCCACGGTGGAAGAATTGGCTGTGCCAACGATCGTGAGCGGAATCTTGCGCCGACGCAATGCCGCCAGGTCGATATTGTCATAGCCCACACCACGCCGCGAAACCACCTTCAGTACTCGTGCAGCATCTATACTCCTCTGAGTGATCGGCATGGTGCCCACCAGAATAGCGTCGGCGTCAACGATGCGATTAATCAGCTCCTCGGCGCTTGTTCGATCCCGGCAATACTCAATCACGATATCGCTGCGTTGAGCCAGGATGTCGAGCCCGGCCGGTTGGATCCCATCGGTTAACAGTACCTTTGGCATGGTTCTGCTGATTGGCGGTTCTGCCGCTTCGTCAATATGAACCGCTTTTTGGCGAATCTGGCTTGGCAGCAGAAGGACCGCGTCCCACCCGTTGTAAGACTTCAGAGGCTTTTTCGACCATGAGCCGTACCTCGCTGCTGATTGTAACGAACTGGAAACCTTGTTGAATCATCTTCTGGGCACCGGCCGGGGATGCCGTGTGAATTCCAGGCACAACCTTCTTTTTCCGCGCCCGAGCCGCGATATCCTCAATGGCCTCGACAACGACCGTTTCGACTGGATCAAGCCGCGGTTCACATCCCAGAGCTAACGAAAGATCCGCCGGACCCACATAAATTGCATCGAGTCCTTCGACCGATAGAATTTCGTCAAGACTCTCAAGTGCTGAACGGGTCTCGATCATGGCCATCGCGATGATAGTCCGATTCGCTTGGGCGATATAATCCGGTCCGGCGTAAATGTTCGCCCGAATCGGGCCGCAACTTCGAGTGCCTGCGGGCGGGTAGCGACAGGCGGCCACGAACTCGGCTGCTTCGGCGGCAGAATTGATCATTGGGCAGATCACACCATAGGCACCCGCGTCCAGGACTTTCATGATGATACCGGGATCCAGCCATGGAACCCGGACCAGCGGTACGGTTGGGGTCGTGGAGATGGCCTGGAGCATGCCGACCGCAGTCTGATAGTCGATCAGACCATGTTGGAGATCGATTGTCAGCGAGTCCCATCCTTGATGAGCCATCACCTCGGCCGAGAAAGTCGCAGGCAGACTTAACCAGCCGTTGACCGCGTAAGCATCCCCTTGCCACAAAGCTCTCAATATATTTTCGCGCATAGCAAACCAGCAGAACAGACAAAACCAGAAACCAGGGACAGGTCAACTTTTCGCACTCCTCTTTCCTGCGAGTTGGAGCATGATGTCGGTCTTCGAGAGGCTGCCGATCAGCCGCTGCGAGTTGAGATCCTCAACAACCGGAAGTCGCTCAGAGCCCGACTCTGAAAATCTTTCGAGAGCCGCACCTATACCCTGCTCCGGGGTGATCCGCGGGAAATCTCCTTTCAATAGATCGGCAGCGATCGCCATCTTGGCCATTTCCGGTTGATCCAGGAACTCCTTGATGTCATCCAGAGAGACGGCGCCGAGAAACTGTCCATCTTGCCCGGTAATATAGATATTTTGAAGCCTGTGCTGCACGAACGTTTTCGCAATCTCAGCGAAAGTCGCATTTTTCGGGAGCGTGACCGGGTCACGCCGAATAAGATCTACGATCTTTGCTGCGGCCAATTGTTGTTTGAAAAATGCTGCTCCTTTGCGTTCGAGCGATTCTCCATAGATGAACCGCTTTTCGAAAATGCTGCTGCAATAGTAGGCTACGACGCAATTAACCATCAGGAGCGGTGCAAGCGTATAGTCAAGAGTGAGTTCGAACGCCATGAGGATTGACATCAGGGGTGCGCCCGTAGTTGCTGAGATAAAGGAGCCCATGCCCACGATGCCGTACATCCCGGGATCCAGCTGAAACGCCGGGAAGATGTAAGGAAGGATTCGACCATACAACATGCCCACAGCCGCACCAATGAAAAGAGTTGGTGTGAACACGCCTCCAACCGCGCCGGATCCAAAAGTTGCGGCCGTCGCAACCAGCTTAAGCAGGAGGATCGCGAGGATCTCGTCCGAAAACCAATTCTGACGAAAGAGGGTGGAAAGCAATCCCTGACCGTTGCCGCATACATCCGGACTGATGATCGCCAGCGCTCCGACGATTGCCCCGCCCAGCGCGAGCTTCGCGGGTACAGGGATAGCGACTTTTGAGAAAAGGCGTTCAGCCGCACGTAGCGCCCGGAGATAAATCGGTGCTAAAAATCCCGAGACGACCCCGACACAAGAGAGAGGGATAAGTTCCCAATAAGTGTTCAGGTTGAAGCCTGGAGACTTGTAAATCGGGCCGCCGCCGTGCAGGACTTGTGCGGTGAAAGCGGCCACAACGGACGCCAGGATCAACGGCCCAAGCGCTTCGACCACGACTGTTCCCAGGATTATCTCAGCGACGAAAAACGAGCCCGCGATCGGTGCATTGTAGGCGCTGGCAATTCCCGCGGCGGCCCCGCATGCCACCAAATGACGTCGCTGAGGGACTGGAAACTCCCGAAACTGTGCAATCAAGGAAGCGACCAGCGAAGAGATTTGGACCAGTGGCCCTTCGCGTCCGATGGATGCTCCAGTGCTGATCGAGAAAAGGGCTGAAGTCGATTTGATGATACTTGCCGGAAGGGAAATTATCCCGCTGCCAACGACGATGGCCTCCATGTAGTCAGTGGTTGTTTTCTGACGGAGACGTGTCGTCAGGCGATTACCAACCCAGAGTATGGTGCCGGCGGCTAGTCCGCCGGCCGTTGGCACGGCGAGCCTTTGCCAGACCGGCAACCGGGCGAAGGAGGAAATGATCTCCGACTCGCTGCCGGTCGCCAGGAAATGCACGAAATCGGTGGCTCTCCGAAAGCATTCAGCGGCCAATGCGCCCAGCAGCCCGATCAGTGCAGCCCAGACAAGCATGAGCTGGCGTTCGCCGATCCGGAATCGTTCGACCAGCCAGACCTTAAACCTCAGCAAATGCTGAAATAAGGGCGAAGGGTAGCTCTGGCGCTTATGTTCTCCGACGTTATCCATACAGGTTGTGGCACTCGGTCCCGGAGGGCGAGGTTCCCGACTCCGCCCCTGCCCCCCTCTTGCTATGTCGGGCCAGCAGGGGCGCCATAATTCCACTTCCGCGGAACGACGGCCGCCGCCCGAGCCGCGACGCCGAGCGCCATCAGGTTCTTGTACCAGACTAGATCTTAAAAATCGAGGGGGCCAGTAGGGGGCGCGCTCCCGCGCAAAGTAGGCGAAGCGTCCCGCTTTGCCCTCTTTGGAGCCGAGCAAACCGGGACGGTTCGCCTACGTCGTAGCGCGTTTGCGTCCTTCGAAAGTGAACAACGAAACGCATGTTATTTCGGGGGGATAGTGCAATAGACTAGATCTATAAGTGTTTTTGAGCAAAGTCCTTTTACACGGCCGAACCCCAAATTACCCGCTTATATGATCCGATCGAAGTTCGCATTCTGGCTCGCGTGGACGGCAAGCTTCCTCGTACCGTTTGCATGTTTTGCCCAGAAGAAACCGAAGATCATCGTTGTCACACACGGTCAGGCATCAGACCCGTTCTGGTTCCTGGTAAGGAACGGCGTCGAAACTGCAGCAATGGAGACCGATAGTGAAGTCGAATACCATGCTCCCGAAAATTTTGATTTGAGAGCCATGTCGCAGTTAATCGATGCAGCAGCTGCATCCAAGCCCGACGGCTTGATCGTGTCAATTCCGGATGCTGCCGCGGTAGGCGCATCGATTCAGGCCGCGGTGGCCGCAAAAATTCCAGTGATTTCCATTAACTCGGGATTGGAGGTGTCCAAAAAGCTGGGATGCATGATGCACATCGGTCAAGAAGAGGAATCCGCCGGCAAACAGGCGGGTGAACGCATGAAGGGATTGGGAGTTAAAGAGGCGATCATTCTCAACCAGGAAGTCGGAAATGTGGCCCTCGATCAGCGGGCCAAAGGGTTTAGAGATGGCTTCGAAGGTCCTTTTCATCATGTCGAGGTATTGCGAGTAACGATAGATTTTAAGCAGTGTCACGACGCGATAGCCGGCTATCTGCAGAAAAATCCGAGCGTTGATGGAATACTGGCCCTCGGTCCGATTGCGGCCGAACCCGCGCTCCGGGTACTGCACGAAACCGGCAGAACCGGCGACATCAAGCTCTGCACCTTCGATATCTCTCCTGCGGTGCTCGAAGCGTTGCTGAAGAAGCAAATGAGTTTCGCCCTGGACCAGCAGCAATGGCTTCAAGGCTATCTCCCGGTCGTGTTTCTGGCGAACTATGCGAAGTACGGTTCTATGCTGCAAAATGGTTTAATACTAACCGGACCCAGTTTCGTAACAGCGGACAACGTAGAACAAGTGGCGAGGCTGCAACGACGAAAAGACGCCAACGCACCCTAGCCAGCAAAAATCAGCTCCCTCTGCTTGCAGCTGCTATTGCGTCTTTCCGCTGCGCCGTCGGGCTTGCTAGTGTGACTCGCAGCATGAACTTCTACTGGGTGTATGCGCTTCCGAACTGGTTGTTTGGTCTCTTGACCGTCGCGGTTACGGTGGCGATCGGTCTTGGCGGCTTGTACCTGACACGTAAATGGGTCGGGCGGGTTCATGGCGACAGACATTCGCACAACGAGGTCGTTGGCTTTTACCTGGGGGCGGTCTGTGTGTTTTACGGGATCACCCTAGGCTTAATTGCGGTCGCGACCTGGCAAGCACACACGGACGTTGAGACCAAGGTCGGCGAGGAGGCTGCAGCGGTCGGCGCGTTATACAGAGATGTCAACAGTCTTCCTGAGCCGAACCGCGCAGAGCTGCAGGCAGACTTGCGCCGGTATGCCCGCCAAGTCATCGATGTCGCGTGGCCTGAGCAGCGGCGAGGGATAGTCCCGGAGGAGGAAGGCGTCACCCTGGGTATTCTACAGAGCCATCTGACCAAATTTGAACCGGCCACCGAAGGCCAGAAAGCGATCTATGCAGAAGCCTTGCACGGATTTAATCAGGTCGCGGAATTGCGCGGAAGACGTTTGCAGAGCGTACGCGAGGGCCTGCCCGGTCCGCTATGGACCGTCGTGTTTGCCGGAGCCTTTCTCAGTATCGCGCTCACCTGGTTCTTCGATCTGAGAAGCCAGAGCATGCACTTCTGGATGACGGTCATGCTCGCGACGCTTCTCGGCCTTCTGATTTATCAGCTAGCCGCATTGGACAATCCATTCCGAGGTGAGATCAGTGTCACCCCCGAACCGTTTGAAATTATGTATACAAGACGGATGCTGAAGGGGACATGAGTGTAGCATACAATGGCAAGCGCCTTGCGGTTATCAGAGAAACCCGGTTCCGGCTGCTCACCCCGGTTGATACTGTTAACGAAGTGCTCCAAGAGTTTCACTCGACGTTCCTGGACCGGTTCATCACTCATGAGTTCGCGCATCGATTCGGTCGGAACCTCCAGTCTGACCGAAGTGTGATGTGCGTGGTCGATATTTCCATCCCAAAACAACCGGGCTTTTAGTGAGTCTTCGGAGGTTCCTCAGCCTGGTCTCCAGGTTTTTCAGTTTGCACTCCGAGAATCTTTCCGCTGGTTGCATCAACGCGAACCTCTTTGGCGTTTTTTGAATCACGTTTCACCACATAGACGGCCCAGAAGCGGCTGCCGTTGACGACTTGGAGTTCGGCACTCCGGAGCGTGCCTCCTCGTATCTTGTTTAGAGCGATTTGTTCTGCCTGCCTCTTAGTAATGGTTCCGGTATGTTTCGCGTGACCTTGATCACTCGCGAAAATCGGCGCAGCGCTCGCGATTAGGAGCGTGGCGGCCGAACAAAGGAAGCGGCAAGTATATTTCGAGTTCATGAGAACAGATTGTGGTTACCTAAAACTCTGAACGCTACGGGTTAGACGATATCAGACCCCGATTACATTCACTTCAACTTGCTGATTCGTGTCAGTGCCAGTGCCAGAGGCGATGATGTGCCGCTCTTTTGCATTGGGGGGTCGATTTGGAGCCATTCTCCTGAACTCCTGCAACTAGCGAGGCGGCGCCTCAGACCGGCGAGGCGTATCCGGCAGTTTGATCGCGCTGGGTGTAGAACAGCGGGGTTCAGCAAAGGAGGTTACCGTTTAATGATTGCTGGAAACATCTCTCTGCTCAGTCAAGTCGCCATGACGGCTAGCCTCCACGGCGGTACGAATCCGTCACCGGGCCATCTTAGGCGGCATATCTGGCGATAAGCGCGCCGGACAGACGGATAC
>JAFAMB010000098.1 GCA_019233825.1 Verrucomicrobiota bacterium
GCTTGACCACTTCCGGGACTTCCTTGCCCTTGTCGACAAAAGTCAGAGCAGCAGAGTTGAGGCAGAATCGCAATCCAGTTGGGGGCGGACCATCGTCAAAAACATGGCCAAGGTGAGCGCCGCATCGAGCGCATAGAATCTCAGTGCGCCGCATCCCAAAACTGTTATCGGTCTTAGTGACGACGTTCTCTTTCGCGACCGGCTGAAAGAAACTGGGCCAGCCCGTTCCTGAGTTGAACTTTGAGTCTGACGCAAAAAGCGGCAACCCGCAGCACACGCAGTGGTAAATACCTTCGCGATGGTTATCAAGCAGTGTGCCGCAAAAGGCCGGTTCGGTCCCGCGACCACGGGCAATCTCGTATTGTTCAGGAGTTAGTTGCTTGCGCCATTCGGCGTCTGTTTTTTGGACCTTTGGAACAACGATCGGCTCGGTCAGAACGCCGTTCGAGCCCATCAGCCTGACCTTGACGGTTGGCCCTGTGAACGATTCTTGTGCTAGCGTCATGACTGGCAAAAAACATCCGCCGGCGACAATGCTCAACATAAAGCTCAACAAAGAACAAACTTTCAGGTTCATAACGGGCCTAATCGCTCAATAACAGAATCAGTTTTTCGAGGACGACCGGCTATTAGAGGCCGTAGCAGTCCTCCTTATTCCGGTCGGCAACGCGCCTTCGGTGCTGAATCCCAAAGACGACCATAAATGGCCAACTCAAGAGGGCGTTGCAAACAACGCCCTTCCCTCCCGGCGCGGCGACAGGCCGTCCCGATGGAAAGACTCACAGCTCGATGCGCCAAAGGCGTCGTCTTTAGACCTTATGATTCGACGTGTGGTGCCTTTCCAGGTCGCTTTTTGCCGCATCAATCGCTTCGTCAATCGTGCCCGATTTCTTACCGCTGGAGCCGCCCACGTTGCACTCGTGGCAGTTCCAAGTGCCCCACTTTCCGCTGCCTTCAGTTTCCTCAACGTGGATCGTATAGCGTACGCCCTCTCTCACGTAATCCAGTTTCTGAATTTCTTTTGCTGACATAGGACGCGTCTCTTGAGGTTATGCTCGAAAAATCTCGGACCAAAAGCGGGCGGTGTCCAGCCGCATGCGCCACAAATCCCTCAGGTTTTTTGCGGAAAGCAAGCTGGCGCCGGATTCACGGCCACACCGAAAAAGAAGCTTCGCTAAAAAAACCATATAATCTATAAAGAACTAAAGTTCCGATCCGATCAGCCGAAATGCTTGATTGTGGCAAAGCTTCCTTCTTTGCAAAGGATTTTGTGCGCACGCACGATGATAGGAAGACAGCTCGGATCGGATGAAGCCGTCTAACCGAACTCTCATCTTGGCGTCCGTCTGTTCCGTGTTCTGCGTCTTCCTGTCGACGATCGCGATCGCCGCAAGCCAAATCGCGTTTTCCCGATTTGGTCCCGATAACAACCTAGGACTGAGCCAAGATCCTTTTTACGCGATGAGCGGATGGGCATTCCTGCTCTATGATCTGGTTCATGTCTTCGTTGTCGCCGTCTTTGCCTTGGTCCTGGCTCGCGCCTTCAGTTGGGAAGCCTGGATGGGAGGCGGCGCCTTGGTCATTTCATCACTAGCCAACTTCGCATCGTTATTTGTGAACATTTTTTTTCTGATGGCCGCACTTCGTGCCCTCGCACAAGGCAGGCCCATAGGGCTCGCCAATCCAGAGGCAGGCTACGAAGTAATTTGTTCCACGCTTGATTTTGCGCAGGCGTCGTTTGGGCTGGTGGGAACACTGTTCCTGGCTGCCGCGGCCATCAACGCTCCAGGGATGGCCAGGATTGCCGCCTGGTTCCTTCTGGCCGGGTTACCAATAAGTTTTTTCCAAATCGCAGAGGTCGGCCTGCATACACCATGGACCTTCATCGTTAATGTGTGGGTGACCCCCCTCCATGAAGTTGTTCAGCATATCTTAATAACGATTACTCTCTTGGGGATCATCCATCACAGGCTTTACTCCCGAGTTCCCAGGCCCAGCCAAGAGACGGTGACGCCTCCCCATTCCGTTCCGCACTCGGCGTCCGAGCCTCGCTCCAGATTAGATTGGGCAGATTCAGAATTCTGAAGCCGAGACATTCGAAAACAACGGATGCTCGCAACAATTTCCACAAGATCTGGAAGGTATCCCCCAATGCTCACCCCAATCCGAGGTCAAAAACCGTGCTGCATTCTCTGCCGGGTCCCCGCGTGAACTCACCACCAGAGACGCCTCATCAAGGCCTTCCCGCTACGTGAAATAGCTCAGTGGCGTTGGCCGGTCGCCGGTCGCCGTTGGCCGTTCAGCGTTGGCCGTTCAGCGTTCATCGCTCCCTGCGCCGATATATCGAACGTCTTTGGCGCCGGAATTGTTCTGGACTAAAGTTTTGTGGTGGGACCCGCGAAATTGAACCACTTTTATTTGTGTCCGCTCGGGTTAAGTCGTGGTTCCGCTTTGCTCGCCAGCGGCCTGGCTCACTGGGACGTCGATTGGCAAAGGTCACACCGAATGCACGCGTGCGCTTCCCGCATCGCCATTTTAGCCCTCTTTCTCCCACTGGCAGCCTGCGTCTCATATCCCGCCATCCCGGTCACCGGTTATCTGGCGAATAGACGCATATCGACCAATGTCGATTCTGAATCGGCCAAAGACTACCTGGTGGCTTCATCGAAGCACAGCTTCGCGAATGCGAACGACTCTGAACGGATTGCTGAGATTGAGCGACGTTTTGGACAGCGACCTTTTGATTGGCTGACACTAAAAGAAATCTCCCGGGAGACGTCACCAGATTTCGCCACGATATTCTTAATTAATCACATTTTATCCGAACACAACAATCAGAGGTTTCAATCTGCTTATGCCGAAGAATTACAGAGAATTGAGTCCCTCATGCACCAAAAGAAATGGACCCCGGTTGTCCGGACCAGTCTCAAAGCATACAAGATTCTCTTTATTCCTGGGTTCCACTATCTGAGCGACCCCGCATCGGGAGCCGATTTTTCGGGCCAAAGGCAACTGATGCATCAGCTGGGCCTCGACGTTCAGTTAGCGGCCATCGCAGAGGATGGTAGCATAGAAGAAAATGCTGCGATCATCGCTCGACTTGTTCGCGCTGAAAGCAGAAATCATTCAAAATTAATTTTAGTTAGCACCAGCAAAGGCGGCCCGGAGACTGCTCTCGCATTGGGTAAAGTACTGGAGCCTGGCGAGACCACTTCCGTTAAAGCGTGGTTAAGCGTCGGCGGACTATTACGGGGAACTTTTCTGGCCGACCGCGTAATGCCCTGGCCAAAATCCTGGATCGCCCGGATCATATTCTCGGTGGAAAAGATCGATTTCCGGAGCTTGCCTGGGCTGACCACCACGGCAAGTCGCACAAGAATGGAGGGCATCAGACTCCCGCCGCATATACTGGTTCTGCAATACGTGGCTGCTCCACTTTCCGGGGACATCGCTGACGATGTCAGAGCGCGTTACACGTATCTGCGTCAATACGGCCCTAATGATGGATTAACTCTATTGGCGGACGAATTGTTGCCTCATGGCATCACGGTCCTCGAGCCCGGTCTGGACCACTTCTACCGCGATCCCGAGATCAACCTGAAGTCGCTGGCCATTGCTAATCTCGTTGCTCAAGAACTAAATGTCGGATCTGATATCCAGCGGTAGGGCGAGGTTCCGCGCTAGAAACGCCGAGAACGCCGGAAACGCCGAGAACGCCGGAAAGGGCGGAGAATTGAAAAGTGGGAGATCTGGAATGGCCAGGATCGCAGAATACAACGACCGGCGCGCACCAGACTCCGAGCGTGCGTTCCCAGCGTTCTCGGCGATTCCGGCGTTTCCGGCGTTTGTACCCGGAGCCTCGCCCTACCGATCTTGTCGCCCGCCTCGCGTTTCTCCGCAGCAATGTTTAAACTTTTTCCCGCTCCCGCATGGACACGGAGCGTTTCGCCCCACTTTCGGTTGAGACTCCAACGGCACACCGGTTCCGGCGATCTCGTCCAACCCAGCTTCGAGCCACCAGAAATAACGAATTAGCGGAACGACCTGCTGAATAATTTCATTGAGGGCCAACATCTTTTCGGCTGTCTCGAAGTGACTCGTCTGGGAACGAAATTCGCGGTTCGCGGCCCCTTCGATCGCAGAAATCGCCAGTTCGCGCCTCGAATCTCTATACCACTTTTTCCATGCCTGCCCCCCGTAATTCATCCCCAGTACAAATCCCTCGCACCAGCTGAAGGTGTCCGGATAGTTCTCTCCTGAAGGATGTTCACGCTCGAAGCATGCAGGCTCGAATATTTCCTCATGAAGGTCTACGATGATTTCATTTTGGAGTCGGGCGATTAACCCCAGAACCTGCTCGGTCTCCAACAAATCATTTGATGCGGGCTGATCCGCTTTCGATCCCCGCGATAGAATCTTCTCCAGAATTTCTTGAGGTGAAACCATCACCGGGCCAACCACCAAGGCGGTCAGCAGGCCGTGCAACTTCGGGAAGTCGAATTGTCCTCCCGGCAGGCCTTCAAGGAACCTTGTCAGTTCATCTTGCTCCTCGTCCGAAAGGGGCAATTCAAGCGAATCTAACAGTTCTATATCTTCTTCCTCACCTGTTTCCTCTTCATTCAGCGACTCCTCCCGGCTGTCTTCAAAAGTGCTGTCGTCTTCCCTTTCAAGCAGCTCGAACTCGGGCGCTGAACACTCGGGAACTTCAACTCCTTCGGGCTGAATTCCAAGATCTGCAAGCCAGGTGATTGCGTAGTGCCGCACGGCCTCGTCGTGAAACGCGAACCACTGTTTACGCACCTCTTCGTTACCCAATGAATCCTTGAACCTCCCAAAAGGCTTGCGACCAGCCAACGCCAATTCCAATCGCTCGCGCACCGGGGTAGCCGGAAGCGAGCGGACAAAATCCTCCATCACCTGAAACTGGTCGCGCGAATCGATCGGATCAATTCTCACAAAACGATCGGCAACGTCCTCCTCAATCTGACCTCGTAACTCCTTGTCCTCCGCTAAATCGGTTGAGACGAAAAGAACGGCCCCGGTCATCGTATCGAGCCAATACTCACTCAGACCCAAGCTCTCATCGTGTTCCAAAGCAGTTGTCAATTGATCGAGATCGACCGGTAGCTTCCTCATGCCAAGCCGAACTTTAAAACAAACCTGCCAGGAACGAAAGTGCTTTGGACCCTGACGCTTCTCGGGCGACACCTTTCGCCCTCGCCTCGCCCGCACCCTCCGTGTTAGAGAGTTCATGCGCCACTATGAAGAGCCCGCGAGAAAAACTGCTCCAGAAATTCAGTCAAAAACCTCGTTTGACCCAGTCAGAGATCAGCAAGTCCGCCGCCGTGCAGTCTGCACTCAACGAACTGCTGGCCGAGGGCGCCATCTGCAAATTGGACGCGTTCTACCTCTCCGGGCACGAGCCCTCGGTTGACACCGAAAAGGCGCGGATAGCAAAACTCCTGGACACGAAACCAAAACTCTTTCGTGCTTCATTTTTGTTGCCGAAAAACAGAGCGCTAAAGCCTGTGGCGCGCTCTGCACTCGCCAAACTAGTCGACGAGCGCATCCTCCTGGGTCTGCCGCTGCACGGGAAACAGTCCGAACTGCTCTATATCCATCGCCGTCATATAAGCCGAGGAGTGCCGCCGAATCAGACCATCGGCAAAGAAGCAACCGAACAACGAATTCTCGCGGCATATCGCGACGGCTCAACCGCGCGCCAAAGACGATCAATCCCAATTGCCGAATTAATCCAACGTTCCGGGCTTGCGGCAAGTGAAGTTCGCTCCTGGATCGTCGAGACCGGCATACCTTCGCTCAAAGTGCAACTGGACGAAGGCGATTGGGCGTCTGCAAGCGAAGAGGAACGTGCCGCAGCCATCGAACAGGGTGGCCGGCAGCGACTCTACATCGCCATCGAGCCATGAAATTCGAGATACCCGGGTTGTCGATCAACCCGTTCGAGAAAGACGTCGTGCACAAGCCTCGGGAGTGCCCAAGCTCGGTCACCACACTGAACGAGGACATCCTGTCAGGACTCACTGCAGCATTCAATGCGGTAAACGACGACCGGACTTCTGTTGGAAACAAGGCAGAGCTTATCCTTTCCAGTGCCCCCGGCTACGGAAAGAGCCATCTGGTCGGGCGCTTATTCAAAGCATTGGATAAGAAGGCAACCCAGATCTTTCTGACTCCCTTCCAAACCGTAACATTGTGCTGGCAGTCCATCCTGCTCCATCTCGTCAACGAGCTGGACTATCCCGACTCCAGGGACCAAACAAAGTGGGCCGGCGACGAGCCGCGACAACTCGATGCGCTCGCGGAAGGGGTCCTCCAGAACCTTGTCGCCAACGCCATCGACCACGGCCTGGTCACGATCGTACAGGGAGATTTGCGGTCAGAGCAATTGCGCCGGGCTTCAGAAATCTCGATCGGCAAGGGACCGGATCCACGGAGCACGTGGATCCGCGACCATTTCATCGACGAACTTCTCCCGCTTTGCCAACAGCAGCTGTTCCCGTTGAGGTTGATCTCCGCCGGCTGGCTGAAAGTGTTGTTTCACTACCTGACCTCTTCACCGGGATCGGATATCCGACAGGGCTGTTTGGCCTGGCTCCGATACGAAACTCTCGACGACTCCGTGGTTCAATCCCTCGGGATCGCGCCCGGAGAGAACCCCAGAAGCGAACCGCTGGACGTCGTGAACAACGCCTGCTGGCTTCGGATCTACGATTTCTGCATGCTTGCACGCTATTATCGTCCATTCCTGTTCTGTTTCGACCAGACCGAGGACTACGCAACAAACCGGGAGCTGTCGGAGCAGTTTGGCCGGGTCGTTGTTCGCCTGGTCAACGAAGCTCCAAACCACCTCACCGTGGTGACGGCGAACCAGGCGATCTGGGATAACAAAATTTGCCCCAATATCGATGTCGCTCACCGTGCCCGTTTTTCAATCTCAAAGCAGCTCCGCGGCCTCGATATTCGGGAAGCCGAAGAACTGATCGGATTGCGGGTTGCCCCTTTCGCCCCTCCGGAGGAACTCCTTCGACAATTCAAGGACCGGGAGTGGCTTGAGACATTCTATTCAGGGCGCAAGACTCTTCCCGTCCGCGAGTTTATGCAGAAGTGTCGGGACCGTTGGGCCGGCACCACGTCTCCAGTCCCCAATTTGGATCAGGTTTTCGAAGAATACCTGTCCGAATATCGCGTCAACCCGCGCTGGCGATACTTTGATCCCGATGTGTTCCGGTGGCTTGTACAGGGTCCTCTCGCTGCAGATCCGGAGATTGTCTGCTCGGAAAACAAGAAGGAGACCGCTTTCGCCGAACTCCAATGGAGCGTTCGCGGACGGGCGGAGATTCTGTTCGGGTTTGTCCGCGAGCTCCATTATACTCAATGGAAGAAAGTAGCCGATGTAGCAGAGGCCTGGCGGGCAAAACATCCGGGTAAAATCGCTAAGATCATCTATTTTCGATCCGAAGAACTCGATCCCGTCCCTAAGCCGACCTGGACGAAAACCGGACCGGCAATCCGCGCTGCACTCGGATCCGGGCTGCTTGTACTGAACAAGGAGGAAAGCTCGGAATTGAACGCGGCGCGGGATCTCTATCTCGAAGCCTTATCCGGAAACGTGTCAGGGCACTCAGGAGAGGATGTCCTTCGGTTTCTGCAAAAACGGCTGGCGCCCTGGCGGGAACGGATTTTGCAACCTCAGTCACCGTTGGACTCACCTGAGCCAGAACATCGGGCTCCACCAAAACCTCCAAAGCAATTGTTCCTGGAGAAGCTACGAACGGTGGTGCAACAGGAGAAATTCCTCAGCCTCAACGATACGCTCGAAAAGCTAGGCTCGGAAGCCACCGAAGATCTTGTGCTCGAGGCGTGCGAAAAGATCCCGCAAATCCAAAAAATTGCCCACCCGAACATGGTCGTGCTGATATGGCAAGGATAACGGTCACGCAGTTGAAGCACGCCTCTCTTGATAAGAATTGGCGTGACGCTTGGATTCTTAACCCATCACTCCCGGTTCCGATCGTCCGCGCACCGAAAAACAGCGTGCGCGTGAACAGTTCGCTATTCCATCGATTGGTCGACCAATTCTCCAACTGGCTCACCGCGGAACCAAACCTTCGGACGACGGCGAGATTGTCCCGTTACGAGGATGTCTGGGATGCGTTCTGGAACAATTTTGCGAAGAAAGAATTGCTCGAGCTCTTGCAACGACAAGGACCTGAATCCGCTGATCGCCTGACGAAAGCGTTGAAAAACTGGTCCCAAGAGTTGGTCACGAAGCGTGCCGCCACCGCTCCCTTCAAAAATTGGCGCAGCCTCATTCTGACTTCGGAATACCAGTTCGACGATGTTGCCGTCTCTACCGCGCACGGAACTGTCCATGTCGCCGGGCGTCCTGACTGCGTTGTTCTGGAGACCGGCGGCCCGGTCGTCGTTGACTACAAATTGTCGCGCGGCGCAAACCTCAAAACGGATCTGCTCCAGGCCGCGATTTACGCCGTGCTCTTGCAGCGCACCCATCCGGGACTGTCCGTTTCCGCGCGACTCGAATACTACGAACCCGAGCTTTATGCGATTGCGCAGGGGCAGGACCAAGTCAAAAATCTGTTTGACGAACTGGTCGCGCCAACACTCGCGGAGGTTGCTGCGCATTTGGCCACAACTTCCCCTCAACTAAAATCGCAAGTTCGTTCTTCTGAACAGACGCCGCCGACTCCCGATCTCGGCCCTGCGATCGTTGATGCTTATCGCGCCTATGGCGTGACCGTTCAGGTTTTGGATCGATTAGAAGCTCCGCAGCTGATCCGCTACCGGCTGCAAATGGGCGAGGGCGTGAAGTTCAGCCAGATTGAACAACACTCGACCAACCTCAAAATCGCATTGTCGTTGCCATCAGAGCCGATGATCTCAGCCGGACCTGGCTTCGTCTTCTTTGACGTGGCGAAACCCGAGCCTGACACGGTTGTGTGGTCCGCCGTCATGGATCTTCCCGGGTTGCGACAGCATCCCAGTGCAACTGCCTTTCCGGTGGGCATCAACGTCGATAATCAGCCGATTATTGCCGATTTGTCCGACCCCAATATGGCTCACGCGCTCGTGGCAGGTACCAGCGGGAGCGGAAAGAGCGAGTTTCTGAGAACCACCGTAGCCGCACTGGCTGCCCGCAATTCGCCAGCTCACCTGAAATTCTCACTCATAGATCCTAAGCGCCTGACATTCGGTGTGATCCAAAACAGCCGATACCTGGCGGGTCCCGTGATTTTCTCACTCGAAAAAGCTTTGGTCTGTCTTACTGACGCGGCCGAAGAAATGGACCGGCGTTACGAAGTTCTGCTGCAGGAAGGGTTCACTAAATTGAGCGACCGATTTGCAACCGGCAAAAAAGACATCCCGTTCCGGGTCATCGTTCTTGACGAATTCGCAGACCTTGTGCATGCGGGCAAACAAGGAAAAAAGAAGTTCGAGCTCCTCGTAGCGCGAATTTCAGCCAAAGGCAGAGCGGCCGGCGTCCATCTCATTGTGACGACCCAACGGCCCGACCGCGAAACGGTAAGCGGGCTGCTGAAGGCTAATCTGCCGTTGAGGATCTGCTTCAGGGTTACCAACGCTATCAATTCGTCCATTGTTCTCGATCAAGCCGGCGCCGAAAAACTCCTGGGACGTGGAGACTTCCTTTGCGACCGAGGCAAAGGCCTGGAACGCGGCCAGGCTGCTCTCATTCCCCCGGACCAATTCGAAAAAGCTTTCGCACCCGGCCGGTAGGGCGAGGCTCCGCCCGAGCCGGGAAAGCACGCCACCGTCACCGCGCCGTTCCTCGGCCCGTCTTGCGGTTTTCAACCGCCGGCTTAACTTAGAGTTAGTCCCAGAAATGGGCATTTCGCGTACGGCACACGCCGCAAGATAACGCATTGCGGCGACAGGGGCATGCTAACGTGTATTTTTATTGTTATGATACCGTTCTGACGGTGAAGGGCGCTATATAGCGGCACGCCGATAGGCACTGCTGGCTTCTAGCACATTTGTTAGGTGCTAGTTTGTCCGTGTTACTTACTTAGGCCGCTCGCCCGATCTTTTGCTCCCGGC
>JAFAMB010000116.1 GCA_019233825.1 Verrucomicrobiota bacterium
ATTCGCTATTCCTACCGGAACCGTCTGGTGGTTCAAATCGGAGGTGAACGCCAGAGCGAACATGAATTCGTTCCAGGCAGCGATGAAGCAGAGAAGTCCGGTGGTGACCACGCCTGGCAAAGACATCGGGATGGTAATCCGGAAAAAGATCGTCAAAGGGTTTGCGCCGTCGATCCGCGCGGCTTCATCTATGGTTTGCGGGATCGTCCGGAAATAGCCAAACAGCACCCAGATGACCAACGGCAGACCCAGAGCCAGGTATACGGTGATAAGCACTCGGTAGGTGTCCAGCCAGCCGAATTGAGAAGCCAGCACGTAAAGCGGCGCCACGACGGCAATTTGCGGAAACATCGAGACCGCCAGGATAAAGCCCAGGATTCCGAACCGGCCGCGGATGTCGAGTCGAGCCAGGGCATATGCTGCCACGGAACCAAAAAGCAAACATAGAAACGTTGTCATCCCGCTCACGATGACTGAATTGAAGATGTATCGATGAAAACTTTTGGCGACGAAGATATTAACAAAGTGAGTAAAGGTAATTGGGTCAGGCAGGAGCTTCGGCCGACCGCTAACTAATTGTTTATCCAATTGCAGGGAGGTAGAAGTCTGCCAAAGGAATGGTCCCACGGACCAGCCCGCGATGAAGAGCGCGCAAAGGTAGATGAGCACACGGTTGGCTGAGGGAAAACGGAAGGCTCCCGCCGATCTTCGGCCATAGGCCCCGGCGGCACTCATTGCCCCACCTCCCGCATTTTGTGCAAGAGAAAGATTCGGAGGCGGTGCTAGCGCCCGCAAGTGCCAGGCCGGTTTGTTTGATGAAATCTCGTCTCCTGATGCCTTCTTGAGGCCTTTGATGGTCTTGTGAGTGACCGGTGGTACAGCTGCCGGCTGCCTCAATATCGGCGAGTGGCGCAGGCGAACCACTTTGCGCTGGGGGTGCTGATTTATGCATATTTCACTCTAATTATCCGCATATAAACGCATAGTCAACCGCTTTTTCCCTCGATTATCCGCATAAATATGCGAATATACGCTCGAAGTTCGGTATGAATTCTTCTGATGAATCGATCCGGGATAATGCGTTGCCGGCCAGACGACACCGCGAGTTGGTCCGACTCATTCGGTCGCACGGCCAGATGACGGTGAACGAGATGGCTGGTCGGTTCGAGGTTTCCGGAGACACTATCCGCAGGGACCTGGACCTTTTGGCGGGCCAGGGACTCCTCACGCGAACGCATGGCGGTGCGGTGGCGATCGATAACCTGGTCCAGCGAGATTCGACCTTCATGCAGCGGATGGGAACTCGCGTTCCCGCCAAAAAAAGGATTGCTCGATCAGCCTGCAGGCTGATCAGCGACGGCGAGACATTACTCTTAAATGGCGGTTCAACCACCAGACTATTCGCTGCAGAGTTGAGTGGGCGGCGGAACCTGACAATTGTAACCAATAACCTGAGCGTACCCACGGCACTTCCCCCCGATTGCGTCCGAGATGTTTATATCCTGGGAGGGCAGTATAAGGCCGACGCACAAGTCACGATCGGCCCGATTGGCTTCGTATCGGCGGCTCGTATCACGGTCGATTCTGCAGTAATTGGCGTCGGTGGCGTCGCGCTAAAGGAGGGACTCACCACGACTGTTCTTGAAGAAGCTTCGGTGATCTCAGGCATGATCAACGCTGCCCGGAGAACGATTGTGCTAGCCGACGCCTCAAAGTTTGGAAACAGATCGTTTGCGCAAATCGGTCCGCTCGAAAGGATGCAGGTACTAGTTACGGACGAGGAACCGCCGAGCGATTTGGCCCAGGCTTTAGGTGAGGCTGGGGTGCAGGTGATTGTTGCGCTCGACGATTAAGGGTCGAGCCTGTTGCGAAATTGATTGCTCGATCCGCTCTTGAAAAATCCACAGCGGTCTGTTAGCCGGGAAACAGCGGCGAAGCCCAGACTGAGGATTCGGTAAGCGATGTGCGTTCGTGGGGATAAGACCCATGAGTTTCATAATCAGGATCCCTGAGTCTAAGGTGTCAGAGCCAGGTCTCCCATGGGCAGCTCATAGCTTTCGGAGGTACCGCCGAATTTCCGATACACAAATTTCGCGGCCGGGCTGGTGGACCGGGTAACTCCAAACACCTGCGGCATGCCGCGCTTCGCGACCATCAGGAGCGATTCTTTGAGCAGCAGCGCTCCGAATCCGCGGTTGCGATACTCATTCGACACGCAGGGCCCGGAAAGAAGATGGTTAGTGACTTCGGGCAAAGGCTGGACGACAGATGCGCCGATGATTCTGTTTCCGTGGGTGATGACCAGGCAATCAATCTCACGGTGGCTAAACTTTTCATCAAACTGATGATGGATTCGCGGCAACAAATCGTTGAGCACGTCATTCCAGCAAGTCTCGAGCAGGAAACAACTGCTGATCACCTGCCAGGCCTGCGCTTTTTCCTCTTTGGCCGCTCTCCTGATCGAATACTGCTCAGTGATAATGTAACTAGTACCGGGGAGAAGCTTGCTCTCCCATGTGAAGCGCAACCAACCGACCAGTTTCATGGCGGGTGCAAGTTGCAGGAAAATCGAGCATGAAGCAAGTCGCTGGTGAGCCAGTTTGAACCGGTTGTTTCGCACCGGTTGCAAGCATTCCAGATGCGATCAGTTAGTGGGAGTAAAGATAAGTAACACAGGAAGCTACATAACCTGATTCCGGGCAATCGCGGGCTGTTAAGTTGACACGTGCACGTCTGTTTGGCTCAAGGAGGAAACTCTATTGCGAACGATTTGCATCGTCCTTCACGCACACCCACCATACACATCCCAGCAATGCGGCACCGAGAAGTAAAAAAATTCCCAAAGTCAACATACGCCACTGGTCATGCCGGAATCCCCGGCGAGAGTCAAAACGAAACTACAGGTGCAGTAAAAAATCCGGGTTTTATCCGCCTGATTTTTGCGATTTAGAAACGGATTCCGAAAAAGTCGGAAAAGATTTGGCGGTAAACGTCTCTTTTGAATCCAGGCACCCAGCCGATTTGAAACTCCCCCGGCTCGATCCAGCGCAGTTGATTGAATTCTGGCTCTTCAGTCGCAGCTTTGATATTTGAATCGGATGCGGTCAATTCAACGAGAAAATAAGTTTGTTCTTGTCCGTCAAAACCCTCTTTGTTTCGTCCGGGTTGGAAAAGGTATCGATATGGGCCTTTAGATTCAATCACCCTGTACTGTGTGGGATCGAGGGAAACTTCTTCTTGTAATTCTCGGGAAAGCGCTTCCAGAGCTGTCTCAGACTTTTTTACGCCGCCTTGGGGGAATTGCCAGGCGCCCGCTACATCTGAGCGTTCGCCCACTAGAATCCGGCCATCTCGCCTTTTGATAATAGCCCCCACATTCGGACGGTAACGGAGCGATGACATAGTCACTGGTGAAACATATCCAGCAGGGATTTAACGGCGTCTTTTGCTTCTCCTCTGAATTCCTTCGTCATCTTGTCTCGAAACGCGCTAACCAATCGTTTCGTCAGGTCTTCCTTCGGCTGGTCCGGAGTTCCGCTTATCTTCACGGTCGTCCAGCGCAAACCGTCTCTTTGCTCTGTGAATACCTTCTCTTCGGCGCCCGGGATCCACCCGAGGATCCTGGGAGAAAGCCCGAGAAGCAGGTCGCCCGTGAGATGGTCTGGAGTGATCGATCCCGTTCCTTCAACGCGAATTTGATCTTCAGAGCTTGCTCGAATATCCGAGAGCTGAAGCTCGTGGTCCTGGTATCGGATGTGGGTCTCGATTGAATCGATCCGCACATCGTTGAGGCCGCCAAACTTCGCAAGTTGATGCAGTGTTGAAAAGACGTCGGCCAAATCAAAAGCTGCGCCGGCAACTTTGACGGAACCGGTGATTTCACCGTGCTCAAATCGGTTAAGGTCGCCGGTATAGACCAGGCGCCCGGAAGCTTTGCCGCCAATACGCCACTCTGCAGGTAAGATTTGTTTAGTGTCCAAATCCGAGAATTCGCAGGTTAGCTGAGCACCCAATTGGCGCGCGATGGAAATTTTCCCCACCAGGTGTGCTTCGCCGCGGGCGGTTTGCGCATTTGCATCAAGGATCTCAATAGAGTCCTGGCTGACCGCGGCGTGCACCTGTTCGACATGCATTTCCGGGTAGGCTGCATGGCGGGCATTCCCTCCGACGGCTTCCACATCCCATCGATCAGGGCCGCTCCGAGTCACGCTTACTTTAGTGTCCATAAATTGCCCGCTATCGCCATAATCCGTTTCCCAATGGAGATTCGCCGACGCAATATACAGATGTTCGATCCGCAATGCTGAGGGCAGCAAATTTGAGAGACTGAACCCTGGTGGTTGCTTTGGCAACTCGGCGGCTGGAGAAGCTGTCTCAGTTGGCCGTTTGCCGACAACGGCCACAACTTTGTCGGCGTCTAGCTGGTTGATCACCCACGATCCCTTCAGCAATTGCCACCAGTCAACGTGTGCCGACAGGTTAGTGACCTCAAGCGATCGCAGTTTGCTTTTTCCATTTCCTTTTCCTGAAAAGCCCGCAGAACGAAACAATGAACCCTCCCAAGTGAGCGGTTCCAATTGACCATTAACACGGATTGATCGGCTGATCTTTTTGCTGAGCCATTCGCGGAATAAATCACTCTGAATGTAGGAATGGAACCCGAACCAACCGGAGAAAAAGACCAGTGCGAGCAATGCTGCAAGGAGGATCAAAAGGCGAAAGCTTTTCACGCGAAACGAGATGAGGTTTGCGGAACGAATTTCATCCGGTGGCAGAGATTTTCGGAGACTATTCGATTATCTGGACCCGATGGCAAGCGGAGTTGTGGCGGGGGCGACGTGAATACAGGCTGGAAGCCTATGCTACTTTTTCCGCCGGCGCGCCTTTTGGTTCAAGATAAAGCCGATGACACCGAGCGGCGGTAAGATAAACAGGTGCCAATAAGTCAACGGCGGCGGGGCGGGAGGATCTACCTTAAGCAGCGTGGTGACGCTCCCCCTTTCGATACTACGCTGTATATTGACTTTCAGCTGCCAGGAGCCGCTGTAGGGAATCTGTACGAGAGCGCCATAAAGAAGCCGGTTTTCTGCATGGCCCAATTTCGCCGGCATACCATTGAGAGCCGCAGCTTTGTTCATAGCGCAGCAAGGTGGTGACCAGGACTCTTTTCTCGGGTCGCTGCCGCCCTGCGCCGTAAGATCAAGCGTTACGGTCGCTTCAAGCAACGGACTTAAGTCGGAACGGTCTTGCACCAGGACGGTCACGTCAATCGATCCGGCACTCAAAACGGGCGGCAAAGTGAATACCGTTACATGAAACCGGCCGGTGTCCCCTTGGAACTGGATTGCTCCACCGTCTGCCCAACTGGTCCTTGTGAACAGTAAGAATGCAGAGAGAATCAACGTCGCCATCGCCATCGAAGTGCCACTCGCACGTATTAAGCGAATCCTAAGCTTGGAACCTCGAACTCCAAAACTGAGCGTCATTCGCATATTCTCTATGATATTAACGTCCCGCGCATATCCATGGGTTGAAAAACGATCCAGATCGCCGCAAGGAAAAACAGAATATAGAGTACTGACCACGGGGCGAAAATGAGCAATGCACGACTATTTTCGTTCCCGTAGCGACTCGCAATTTTCCATCCGGCATAGAGCGAGACCAGCAGGCCCAGGTCCAAAAATAGAATCTCGAGGTCGAGCAGTTGAGGGATGGCCCAGGAAGTTATGGTCCAATCGGGTTGACCGGATAGTGGCAGGTGAAGATCTTGGGCCACCCGCTGTATCACCGGAATTGGAGTATGTGAACCGGTAAAGAGATGAAACAGAAGGTGGGCCAGCCAAAGTCCGAACCCGAGCGGCACCAGCGTCATTCCGAAGTCGGAGATTAATGACTTCAGACCAACCGTGATGCCGCCCAGGCTCCGGCTGAGAGACGCGGCTGCGAAGACGAGCGACCCAGGGAGGAGCAACATCGCCACCAAAAGGAAAAGAGCAACGACTACAGGTCGAGTGAGGCCGAACGAGAGTTGCGCCCGCTCAAAGAGAGCGGAAACCGGGGCGATCATCCCTGCCGCGTTGGTTAGAGCGCCGAACACGAGGACCAGCACAAGGACAGCAAAATCGAAGCGGCTTGCGAATGGCCCGATCGAGGAACGCTGTCCCCCGCTCCAGAGATCTTTGCCAGGAACTACCGCAAGCAATCCCACGTTATCATGTGGACATGCCTGCACGCAGTCTAAGCAGAACGTACAGTCGACGTTGCCTTTCTTTTTCGGTTGAAAGAGCTTCAGCTCACAGCCGCGCTGCCGAGGTCCGCCTCGAATGCAATCGAAAGTCTGGCAACTGCGGCAGGCATCCGGTTTTCGAACCTTTACTTCGAAAGGAGAGAGTAGCGACTGGACGAAATGGAACTGCCCGATCGGACAAACGTACTTGCAGAAACTTGCACCCTGAAAAAATCCATCAATCAAGATCGCTGTCAGGAAATAAGAGAGAATGATCCACGCGGTCAGGCAGGGACTGTTCCACAGACTAAACGCTTCGTATGCCCAGAGATATAGTGCGACGAGCAGGGCGGCGAGCCACTTGTTTCGGAGCGCGCGAGGCCAGACCCACTTTGCCGGTAGCCACGCGCGCGCGAAATCGCGGGCCAGGGTGAAGGGGCACGCCATGCAGAAGAGGTTTCCCACCAACAAGAGAGCGATTACCGTGAATCCCCGCCAGTGCGTCCAGGGGAGAACTCCGGCTAAATTCATCGGGCTCATCTGGGGGCCCAGCAGACCATCCAATACAATCGCAACAGCCGCCATCAGCATGATCGCCTGCAGCGCACGTCGGAACGGCTTGGCGCGCAGAATCCGGCCCAGGATTCGAATTCTGAATAAATCAAGAGGTCGGTTCGCGGGATGAGAGCCCAGGCCGATTTTCCGCAGAAGTTGAGTCGTTTCCCGGTCTCGATTGCGAGCCGGCCGCACGAGCTGAACTTCAGCGACACCCAATCTGGAGCGAGGCGAGAGAAATTGAATGGCTATGATTGCGGCAGGAACCAGGAAAATGATCGATCCTGGCACCCACATGATGGTTCCGGCGATGGCTTGGTCATCGAGCGGATTTGATCCCCAGAGCTGCGGTGCGTGCTCATAAGTGGGGTAGAGGATCCTGTCATAAAATGTCAGGAACGCCGCCAGCACCGTATTTTGCAGATCGGCAAGCACCAGGTAAGGGATCATGGCCCAGCGGGGCCAGACCGGACGGCTGGGCCACGGCAAGACCAGGTGCCACCAGAACAAAAGTCCGGTTGCGAAAAAACAGAGATGTTCTACCTGATGCCAGCTGGGAGAATTCAGAGCCAGTTCATAGAAAAACGGAAGATGCCAGAGAACGTTGGAGGCGACAAACGCTAGCCAACAGAAAACCGGGTGGAACAGGATGTGTCCGATACGTTTGAGCGGACGCCAAACAAGAAACGGGCCCAGAACCTCACGAGTAAATGCACGTGGCAAACCGGAGAGAATCGGAAGATAGGGTGCGCCGCCCAGGATCAGGGGCGGAGCCAGCATCATCAGCAGCAGGTGCTGAATCATATGGACCTGCAGTAACAGCCCGGCAAACGCATCCAACGGTGAAGCCACCGCCACGAAGACGGTCGCGAGCCCGCCGGCAAACGAAAGCAGCCGCCAGACCGGGAACCGATCAGGAACCCGAAACTGGAGACGGATCCAGCCGCGGAGATAAAAAATAAACGAAACTAGGATCGCAACGGCTGGGCCGCTCGGAATCGACCACGAACCGAAGACCGCTTTAACTGGGTCGTCCATCTAACGGCTAATATAGCAGCCATTGCGGTTTTGAGTTTTGGGTTTTGAGTTTTGAGTAATTGTGTTTGCGGCTCGCTGTGGCTCCAGCGAAGCTGAATCTTTATGGCATCGAAGACAATCTCTCTCCTTTTGGCAGACGTCGACGGTACGCTTGTGGACAGTAAAAAGCGGATTACAGCACGCGCGAAGGCCGGAATCGAAAAAATGCACGAGGCCGGAGTCAAATTTGCCGTAACGAGCGGTCGTCCACCGCGCGGCATGAGAATGATCGTGGAGCAGGTCAAGTTATCGGCGCCGATCGCGGCGTTTAACGGTGGGATGTTCGTCGAACCGGACACGATGAAAGTGCTGACCTCGCAAACCTTGGACATGGAGACGGCGAAAGCTGTGATTGAGCGCATAGAGAGCTTCGACCTGGATGTTTGGGTCTACGCCGACGTGGAATGGTACTTGCGCAATTTTGACGCTCCGCATCGAGAAAAGGAGGAGCAGACGGTACAGTTCCCGCCGAAGGTTGTCAGTAACTTCGCCGAAGCGCTACAGAAAGGTGTCGCGAAGGTCGTAGGCGTGAGTGATAAATACGACCTGGTCGCGCGGGCCGAAAAGATCATCCAGGCCGAATTCGAGCACGGAGTTCACGCCAGGTGCACCACGACGTCGCGGGACTGTGAGCCCAGCGTGTCCGCCGCTCGATCTCAACCCTACTACCTCGATGTCACTCATCCGAAGGCGAACAAAGGATCGGTGGTCGAATGGCTTTCCGAATTCCTGAAGATTCCACCCGCGGAAATAATGACAATCGGGGACATGCCGAATGACGTCTTGATGTTCAAAAAGAGCGGATATTCCGTCGCAATGGGACAAGCGAGTGAGGAAGTGAAGAAATCGGCCACATACGTCACGGCTGGAATGGACGAAGAAGGGTTTGCCAAAGCGGTCGAAGAATTCGTCTTGAAGTAAGCTATTAGCGTTTCTGGTTTCTCTCCAAAGCGAATCAGCATCGCTGAGACTCGTGGTGATCAACGGTATCGAAGACTCTTGCGACTGTCTTGTGCTGAAAATGCGAGGCGGCAGAAACGAGACACTAGGCGCCAGAACCAGAAACGAGAAACCGGAGACGAGAAACGAGAAACGAAAACCCTACCTTCCGCTCTGCGCTTGTTTCGCCGGCTCGCCCGTTGAGACGCGTTCGGTTTTTTCAGGCCTCGACGGAATCTGAGCAGGTATGGTATGGGGCGGCCGGAGAGAAACCAGATAGCTCACCAAAGCCCTGACCTCTTGCTCGGAAAGATTGTTCCCGTAGGCCGGCATGTTACCTCCGCCCTGGATCACTTGGCGAACCAGCAGGGGTTCGTCCATTCGCGTGCCGATGTCTGAAAGATCCGGTCCACGACGTCCCCCTACGCCACCGAGAGCGTGACAATTGCGGCACTGCTTGTTTTGAAAAAGCAGCGCCCCCTGCAACTCGAGCGGGGTACGGGCCTGAATAAACTCTCGCTTGGTCGGAGCACCGCTCCAGGCTTCCATTTGCGGAGACCATGGTCCGGTCAACCCGGCGTAGCTCAACATGCCAATTCCAAGATAGGTTAGCAGGACCACCAAAATCGCAATCGGTCGCCGGGCGAAATGCTTCTCACCTTGATTCGAGTAGAAGGGCAACCCGATGAGCAAAAGAGTGGCGATAATAGGGAGCACAAAAAACAGGAGTAACTCTGAGCCGTGTGGGGCCAGGGCAGCGGCGGCGAATATCCACAGGAACGGATAATCAGGGCGGGCGTCGGAGATCCTCACGGCCGGATCTGCTGGAATACCTGGGCCGTTGGGCCCTACGAAGATTGCGAGTGATACGATCACCACCAGGAGTATTCCATTCGCGACCAGGTCTTTATCAATCCCGTGGAAGAATGGAATCCCTTCTTTTCGGATGATCTCCTCATACGTCGCATCATAGGTTCTCCGATTCACTTGGATACCCGGCTTGGGATAGTCATTGATTCCCTTTAGCAGCACCAGCCGGAGGTGTAAGCTCACCAGGGCGAGGATACACCCTGGTAATATGAAGACGTGGAAAGCGAAGAAGCGGGACAGCGTATCGGACCCGATGATCGCACCGCCCAATAGTAGACTGACCAGTTGGCCTCCAATGAACGGGATTCTACCTAGTACCGCCGCACCGATCCCGACTCCCCAAAACGCGTCGGAGTCGAATCGCATGACTTGTCCGGTGAAAGCGATTGCGAGGGTCAGGAACAGCAGCACGACACCGGAGATCCAGGTTAATTCTCTGGGATATTTGTACGCCCCCCAGAGGAAAACCTGAGTCATGTGCAAAAACATGACGATAACCATGCAGTTAGATCCCCAATAATGCATGGCGCGCAGCAACCAACCGAGTTCGACATGAAAGTTCAGGAACTCCAAACTGCGATACGCTTCGGCCGCTGAAGGTACATAAGCCAAAGACAACAAGATTCCGGTGATTATCTGGATAGAGAAACAGAGAAGAGTCATACTCCCGAAGGTGTAAAACCAGCTGGCGCTGGTCTTCGGGATCGGATGACCGGCTGTCGCATTCCAGATCTTTACGATATGAAGGCGGCGCTCCATCCACATCGCTATGTTCACCAGGGTCCCGGTGATCGGTTTCTCCTTTGCGCTCATAGATCTTACACCGGATTCCCCAGGGTGGGCAGCACACCAGCCTTAATCTTCAACTCCCCATTCTCGACCTTGTTTTCATATATATACAAGCCCCTGGGAGGAGGGCCTGCGGCGTATGCTCCGTTCGCGTAAAAAGCTCCGCCGTGACACGGACACAAGAAAAGCTGCGACTGTGCGAACCAACGGACGGGGCACCCTAAATGCGTACAATTCGCCGCGAAGACCTTGAACTGATCTCCTTGAATTCGGCTTACCCAACACGTGACCCTGGACGTCTGTCCATCAGCTTCGCGGCGATACGGATTTTCAAAAACCGCCCGGCGCATTGTTCCCTCCGGGAATTTTGAGATCGGTCCGAGGGAGAACCAGACCGGAGGAGTGCTCTTGATCAGGCTGGAGAAAATGAATCCTATAATCGGGATTCCGATCATGAACGCCGCGATGGTATTAATCACGACGCCGACCTTCAGCAAAAAGTCGCGTCGCGTTGAATGGTTCTTCGCCTCTGAACTGATTGAGGGGTGGCTTTCAGATTCGTTGGGTGTCATTGCTGATTTGGTGTTGCGGGTTGCGTCGCGGCGGTAGCGTCTTGCGCTGCTGCCCGTTGTCCCGGGGCTTTCCCCTGACGCCGTGACGAGAGCCAGGCTACGACGTCGGAAATCTCCTCGGCGCTCATCGTTTTCCCGGGCACATACTCTCTGAAGCCAGGCATCCCGAGATCGGGTCGTCCGACGATTACAACCGTCCGTAGATACTGGTCGCTCACCAGGCTCAGAAATGTTGCATCGACAACCGATCCGGCCTTCCCCGGAACGCCTGCACCGTCGCTCCCATGGCAGTTAGCGCAGTACTGGGCAAAAACCGCTTCCCCATGCTCCGCATTCCCTAACGCGGCGCTATATGGCGGGTTGTCAGTTGGTTCCTGGTGGCCCTTCGCCCAGTTGTAGATTCCCTCCACGAGCACGTTGATCTGGTCCTCGGTCAGCAAGCCGCCCACTTTGCTCGAGTAGCCCGGCATACTTGTTCCGGGGTTTCCCTCCGCT